>JADLFQ010000030.1 GCA_020845515.1 Anaerolineaceae bacterium
CCAGCTTATGCCGGTTGGCTTTCAGGCGCTCGCCTGCCGGGCCGGTAGATTCGCGTAAAACGGCATATTCTCCCAGTGTGTCCAACAGGAAGATCGAAGAATGATAAAAATTGAACCGGGAAAGAACAAGATTGACCGCTTTAACCAGCAGTTCATCGAGGTTAAGCGTGCCGGCGGTATCCCGTGCGATCTCCGATGCAGTTAAGAGCTGGCCGGCGATATACTGCGCCCGTTCCTCAGTCTTTTTTAACTCGGAGATATCATGTGCAATCCCTAACAGACCTATTGTTACCCCGCCCTCATCCCGCATTGCAATGCGGGTGAGTTGAAAATAAGCTTCTTCTCCCTTTTCGTCTGTCATCTTTTCAACTGTACTGGCGCGGGTTTCCCCTGAGAGCAGGAAATTCTGTTCTTCCTGGTAGGTCTTTGCCCCAATTTCTTGCCCTTGCAACTCGAAATCGGTTTTCCCAATCATTTCGGAGGGCGAAGGTAGTCCGAGAAATTCGGCGTAAGAGAGGCTGGCGCGCATATATTGGCCGCGGCTGTCTTTGAAATACAAGAATTCCGGGGTGTTATTGAGATTTGTGTTCAGCAAATAGCTTTCCTGGCTGTAGGCTTTTAGCGCATCTTCCGCCCGATTCAGGAGTTGGGCATTGCGGATTGCAATTGCAGCCTGGGGCGCGATAGTGGAGATCAAACTGACAATGTCTTCGGTAAAACAGTTTTCCTTCTCCGCATTCTGGATGACGACTGCACCAATCACTTCGGAAGCAAAGATCAGGGGGATACCCAACCAGGATTTGGCCGGCTTACCAAGCACTTTTGCTCCAAGTTCCTGCGCTCTGCGTTCCACGTCGCGGTTCATGACGAGAGGTACCCTGGAGTGAATAAGATGCGTGATCAAGCCTTCGTTTGCAGGGAATGGTTCAAGTGAAATAGATTCCGAACCATCATAGAGGTAAGGAATTTCGATAGAGTCTGTTTCCTGATCATAAAGTGCCATCAGGAATCCCGTATCTTCACCTACACGCCGGGCAATTTGTTTGTGCAAAATCTCATACAATTTTTGCACATCTGTAACGCCTGAGAGTGCCTGGCTGATGCTGGAAAGCAGTTGAAGCTCGCTGATGCGGTTTGCCAATGTTTTTTGAATTTCAAAACGCTCCAGAGTAGCGCTTGCCATACCAATTAGATTTGCAAGCGGTTGCAAGGAGGTTTCTGAAAGGGTGCCCTTTTCCCGTGAACCTACGACAACGATTTGCGCAAGGCTACCGCCTGTCTGCATGGAAAACAGTGCGGCTGACTGGCAACCGCGTTGAAAAAAGAAAGAGAGAAGGGGGTTTAATTCGGCAGGCTTTGAAGCACTATCCACAATGGTCAAGCTGCTTTCCAAAAGCCTGTGCGCAGGTGTTCTAAAAGATGTTGTTGTATTTTGAGCAGGACTCTTGGGATTGGGGCTACGCGGGTCGTGGAGGGCAAGCATTTCGAGACGGTCTTCATGAACCGAGAAAACCCCACTGACAAAAGGTGTTTGCTGTAAGGCATTGATCAGTAACTGCAATACCTCATTTTCTTCTTGGGCCTGGGTTACCTGTAAGCTGGTGCGGTAATATAACGTGGTTTCTTGCAGATTAAAGGTGGTTGCTTCCAGCAGCCGGATATTTTGCAGACCGTTTGCTACCTGGGTTGCAAGCGTGGATAAAACAGAAACAGTATCTGCATCAAAATCATTCGGGCGGCTGCTTTGAATGTCGAGGATGCCCAAAATCTGGCCGCTCACTGAGACAGGTAATGCAACTTGAGACTTTGTACCAGAGACTGGGGGATCCTGGGGGTGGATCGTTTCTTCTACGTTGGCAATAGTGCGTGCCTGATTGTTCGCCGCGACCCATCCAACCAATGATGAATCACTGACGCGAATCCGCATTCCCTTTCGGGAAGCGCCGCCATCGGGATTTCTGCTCTCTTCCTCGAGAATTGCATAGCTCCCTGCTTCATCCAGTACAAAAGCGCGTGCGTACAAATAATCGAACCGTTCTACCAGAAGATCCACTGTACGCCGGAGGATTTCTTCGCGCTGTGCGGCAGAAGTAGCCAGTTGTGCGACCTCAGCGGCTAGCCGGATTTGTGTTGTACGATCCTCCACCTTTTTTTCCAATGAGCGGTAAAGCTCGCTGAGCTGCTCTACCATGGAGTTGAAAGAAAAGGCGAGCAGGCCGATTTCATCTCGGCGGGTGATCTTAGCGCGTTGTGCCCAATCACCAGCGGCGAATTGCCTGGCGTTGTTGACGAGTTGATTTAAAGGGCGAACTAACCGGGTGGAGATCACGAAAACCACCCCGATTACGACAAGGAGAGAAAACCCTAAAAGCCCTGCATTTTGTGGGGTGATGGCGTTGATTTGTGCGTAAATTGTTGATTCAGGGACTGCGGTGATGAGCTTGATATTCGACTGTTTTAACTTACGGGCATAATAGAGCGTTGGATAATCGTTTACTGCAATGCGAGAAACGAACTCTGGGGTGTCAGCGACTGGGGCAAGCGAGGTTAAGAAATCGGAAAATTCCTCTCCCAAGTCAACGATATAAAGGTTATTTGAAATCTCATTGTAAGACAGGAACTTACTATCGCTGGTCTGTAGATAGACTTGAAAGGTGGGCGAGAAAGATTTTGCGATCTGGACGGATTCGATGGGGGCGGGAGAGAGCGTGGCTGCGATGAGCGTAGCAATAAGATTGCCATTTTTATCGTCTATCCGTCGAGCGTTAAAAATAACAAGCTCCTTGGGAAAAAACGGTTCTGGATTATAGAGTGTAAAAGTGGTTGTTTTACCTGCCAGGTTTCCAATAGGAGGGGTGCTCAAGAGGTTTTGATTTTCAAATTGAGGAATTGTGCTGGCTGTCACCATGCCATCTTTGTCCAACACCATGATCATACTCAGGCCAACAAAAGATGAGCCAGGTGCGGGGTCTAGAAATTTTTTCAGAGTGAAACGGAGGTTTGCGATATCGGGTGCCGTACTTGGGTTTTGCAGGATGTAAGTGAGGTCATGAGAGAATTCTGGATCCCGCGCTAAACGCCGCAAGGTTGTATCGGCGGTAATCGCATCGCTGTCTATTTTTATTTCTAATAATCGAGTGATAGACTGAACTTGAGCAAATGCTTGGTCTCGTAAAATCTGGCGCGATCGGATGGTACTGAAAATGCCGATCAAGGCAACCGGCAGAAACGAGAGCGCCACCAAAATGATGACGATATTTCTTGCCAGGCTGCGCCGAAACTCAGTTGGTTTTAGGGGTGGTGGGTTGGAGGAATTTACAGCAGACATCTCTGATTTCTCCTCAACTCAGTTCCCATACGGCTTCCCCGGCAAGAATCCGCTGGATTTGATCTGGAAAACGGTCCGGGTTAAGAGGCTTTCCAAGAAAACCATCAAAACCGGCTTGGCGCGCTTTACTCATTTGCTCCAAACTTGCTTCTGCCGTCACTGCGATAACCGGGATGTTTTTGAGGCTGGAAGATTGGCGGATTTTAGCCAGCGCTCCATACCCATCCTCATAAGGAAGCCGGATATCCATGAGCACCAGGTCTAAACGCGGCAGTGTATCAGCAAATTCGACCACCTCATAACCGGAGGTTTTCCACTCGCAGTGAACCCCTAGAAAACCCAGCAAACGGGCGATTAGAACAAAGTTTGAGACATTGTCTTCAACGACCAGGACAGTAATGTCTTTCAGTAATCCACCTGTTTTTCTTGAGGTTGGATTCGCGTTGGGGGGTGAAATAGATTCATTCATTCGGTTATTTCGCCTTAGTCGTTAGAGCAGAATTTGATCTAGCTGCCAGGTTGTATATAGCGTGCTATTTCTTCGCCGAATTGGTCAACATCAATTGGCTTCTCAATATAACCATCACATCCCGCTTGCATGCTGCGTTCGCGGTCACCTCGCATCACATTGGCTGTTATGGCGATAATGGGGATATGATGCAGACGGGGGTTCATTTTTACCTGACGGGTCAGGGTGTACCCGTCAACGTTGGGCATGTTCATATCCATCAGGATTAGGTGTGGGGTGTAGTGTTCGAGCACTTGCAAGGCTTCTTCTGCATTCCCGGCTTCAAGAACCTCATAGCCTTCAAATTGCAGCAGCCTGCGCACTAATGTGCGATTTTCTATGCTGTCTTCGACATGAAGGATAGTTTGTGTGTCCGGCATTTCAAAACAACCTTAGGTCTGTGCAGTATTAGAAATTTAGCATGCGAGTCGAACTTCAAATAAACTCAAAATCCTTCTGCCAGCATTTAAGATTTTAGCATAAAGGAGAGCAAACAGTTGAGCGGGAAGATATACAGTTTTGCAAGCTTTATTTTTTTGTTTGTTGAAAGTTATAAATCGTTCCCAAAAGTCAAACGCACTGAGCATAATGGTGTATAAAGGTGTTCACAGCAACCTTAAGTAGTTACGCACTAAACTCGAGATTCCTCTTACGCCGCCATGCAGGTGGACAACTTATTCAAAGAGTATTCTGATCCTGTTCATCGCGGCAGGATGATTGAACTGCTTTGTCTCTCTGTGATTTTATCCCTGGCATTTTGCCTGGGACAGCGATTAGAGGGGGCACGTAAGTTTGAGAAATGAAAAAAGCGGGTGATGG
>JADLFQ010000031.1 GCA_020845515.1 Anaerolineaceae bacterium
AGTGTGAAAATATAGTGGTGCACACCCGAAGGCGGGCACGGGCCGCCATAAGCAGTCTTTCCAAAACTTGTCTTTCCGTGTAGAGCGCTCAGCGCGCCGTCCGATGAAGCGCCTTCAGCCAGTTCACTTCTCTCCGCTGGCAGGTCGAACAACACCCAGTGCGTAAACGTTCCAAGCGGTGCATCCGGGTCATCCACAATCAGGACAAAGTTCTGTGTTCCTTCCGGCGCGCCCCGCCATGTCAGCGGTGGAGAAATGTCCTCGCCATCGCACGTATAGCGCACGGGGATGTCTCCATTTGCTTCGAACGCACTGCTGGTCAGCACAAACGCCGGGGTCTTGGGGGTTGCTCCGGAGAAGGGTTTGGCATCCGGCGCGGTGTTTTTTTCTGGTGCAGCGCCGCACCCTGCCAACCCCAGCCCCAGCAGGCAAAGCCCGAAGAGTATCTCTGATTTCATCTTTCATTCCTCCAAACAACCAATTTCACTCCATACCAGGATAGCGCTGCAGCAGTTCCCCTGTCCGCTCAAGCAGCCGTCCCCGCCTTCAGAATGCCGCCGCCCTCACAAAAGCTGGGTTCCAAAACCACAGCCGGAAAAGCAGAACTGCCATCCGGCGCGGCTTTGACAGGTTTGCCCATACGGAAATCCTGGTGTTGGAGGCTGCGAAAAATATGCACTGCCAACTCTGTCAGAATGGCGGAGGCTTGCAGAAAACAGTGGTTTGCGGGCTGGGAAGAGTGCGGCAGCGCAAGAATTTGGCGCGGTTACATTCAAGATAAGCGCCATTATAGCAGAAAGTTCCGGAGGATCCCTTCGTCTTCAAGGGTTTGCGTTGTCGCTCCATCGGCGACAATTTTCCCTTCCGACATCACCAGCGTGCGCGTCGCCAGTTCTCTTACCAATTCCAGGTCGTGCGTGGCAATCACCATCGTGTAGGGCAATTCCTGCAGCAGTGCGATCAGGCTGCGGCGCGCCCGCGGATCCAGCCCGGCGGAGGGTTCATCCAAAACCAGAATCTTGGGCTGCATGGAAAGCACAGTGGCAATGGCGATGCGTTTCTTCTCCCCCAGGCTAAGGTGATAAGAGGAACGTTCGGCGTAATTTTGCATTCCAACCGCCTTGAGGGCGGCACGAACGCGCAACTCGATCTCTGCCATAGGCAGGCCTTGATAGAGCGGCCCAAAGGCTACATCTTCAAAAACGGTGGGGGAAAACAATTGGTCATCCGGGGATTGAAATACCATCCCTACCAGCGCCCGCACCTGTCCGGCGGTAGCGGGGGTTAAGTGCGTCCCGGCAATCCGGATTTTCCCGCGCCCTCTTAAAATCCCATTCAATTGCAAGAGCAGCGTTGACTTCCCGGCGCCGTTTAAACCCACCAATGCAATTTTCTCCCCCGTGCCAACCCGCAAGTCTATACCCCTTAAAGCCGGGTGTTTGTCCGGGTATTCGAACCACAGGTCTTCGATTTCAATCATTTTTTCTGAGGCTAGCTCCATAAAATTCCCAACCACAGCAGACACAGGAACAAAAAGCCACCCACGCCAAGGGCAAGCGCGCGTTCTTTCGTCTCTTTTTTCTCCGGCAGGGAGCGGCTCTCGCCGTCATATCCACGTGCCTGCATGGCATGGAAAACGTTTTCGCTGCGCTCCAGCGACCTTAAAAACAGGCTGCCTGCCATTCCCCCGGCAACTTTTGCGCGCCAGGCAAGTGTTCCGCCGCTGCGGTGTTCCGGAAGCTGTGTACTGCGGGCGGAACGGGCGCGCATTAACCGCGCCGCCTCATCTGCAATCACAAAGAGATAGCGCCACATCAAAGCTGCCACAGCAACCAGGATCTTTGGCGCCCGCAAACCGCGCAGCGCCGCCAGCAGAGCAGGCATTGCCGTTACCGCCGTTAAAAGCCCCGCAGCCTGAACGCACAACCAGATTTTTATCCCAATCGAGAGGAAGCGCTCCACCCCCGGCCGGGTAACAGTCAACACAAAGCTGCCCGCCGGAATCGTCCAAAGCGGTTCACCTGGCAGCATAAAGAGGATAGGAAGCGCCGCAAGGAGAAAAGGTGAGACAAAAAGAGAACGCTTAATCAGGCGGGTGAGGCGAACCCCGGCCAGATACGCCGTGGAGAGAATGATCACAAGCAAAATAGGATACACTCTCCACGCTGTTTCGGGCATCGTGGTGGTCGTCAGGATATAACCCAGCGTTAACAGCAGTTTTGTGCGCGCGCTCAACTGGTGAAGGGCGCTGTTGCCGGGTTGGTATGGGTCAAGAATTAAGCTCGTATGAGGCTCACAATCCCAAATCGTGCGTTTCTGACATTCGTCTGTTTCGGGCAATTCCCAGGCTGACAGCAAGAACAATGATCACCCCGATCACCCCTGCCAGGATGGTCGCCAGCGTTTCGCTATGAATGCCCGGCACTGCATAATCCGGAATTAGATTAAAAAATGGCCCGCGCGCCGCATCAAGAAAATTTTGCTGCTCCGCCACCCATTCCAGGCCGTCCGGGTGGGAGGAAGCCAGCGGTGAAAAGGCTGCCAGAAGGAGAGAAAGCACAGTTCCGCCGATCAAAAGGCCGCGCGAACTTCTTTCCGCTGTGCTTTCCTGTTCAAGCAGGTCCGGCCGCGCCGCCCCAATAAACACCAGCGCGCCTGCGGTGATCAAGCCTTCACCAATGCCGATCAGGGCATGAATGCCAGCCATCGCCGGAATGGCAATCTGGGCGGGTGAAGAACCGGAAAGCGCCAGCTGGAGCGCACATGACAACGAAGCGATAAAAATTGAAAACCATGCGGCCGCAAAACCGGCCACCGGGATTTTTGCTTTTCCCGTCCCGATTAAACTCCGGGTAAGGCGGTAAACAGCATAAGAAACCGCCGCACCTGTCACAGCCATGTTGAAGATGTTGGCGCCCAAAGCAAGCAGCCCCCCATCCTGAAAGATCAACGCCTGCACGCTGACCACCACCGTCATCGTGAGAATTGCCGCCCAGGGGCCCAGCAGAATCGTCGCCAACGCCGCGCCCAAAAGATGGCCGGATGTGCCGCCGGTAACCGCGAAGTTCAGCATCTGCCCCGCGAAAATTGCCGCAGCCAGCACGCCCATTAACGGCACATCTTTATCCTTCAGGGTTTGGTTGGTTCTTCGCAGCGCAATAAAAAGAATGCCTATGGATATTGCCCAAAAAAAGATGGACACGAGGGTTGAAAGAAATCCGTCTGGAATGTGCATAGGGGCGGGAGAATAATGCATGAGAGCCTCCTTATCGTAGAGCAGTCTGTGTTAAAATAACGTATCTGCAATTATACTGGCGGTTGCATACATTCGCAAGTACAAACTTTTGCGTTTTCATCCATGCCGGTCTTCTGAAGGGAATCTGATGCGTGCTTCTTCTGTTGTTCAGGCCATTCTGGAAGTGCTAGAGGAGGAAGATACTCATCTGACCTCCCGTGAGATCTATGGGCGTATCCATGCCCGGCTGCCGGCGGTCAATCCCTCCACCGTTTACCGCGCCCTGGAGCGCCTTTCTCAAGAGGGGGTGGTGTCCATTTCCGACATGGGTCTCGGCGCGATGGTATATGAGCTGCTGAGCGCCAAAAACCATCACCATCTCATCTGCCAGCAATGCCATCACGTCCTCACCCTGGAAGGGGGGGAGACGAATGAGCTTTTCAGCAAGCTCGAAGCTTCCACCGGTTACCGGCTGATGACCAATCATCTGGTTTTATTCGGTATCTGCCCGCACTGTCAGGAAGAACCGCCGGAAGTATAACAAAAAAACATCCCAATAGAAAAAAGAACCCGGCGGAAAGCCAGCCGCCGGATTCTCCTTAAGTCTGATACAAAAACCGCCTAAATATGAATGACGTGTCCCTCGGCAGCCTCCGCCGCTTCCATCACCGCTTCGCTGAGTGTGGGGTGAGAGTGTACGTTGCGGGCAATCTCCGCCGTTGTCAGTTCCATGCGCTGTGCCAGTGTCAGTTCAGGCAGCAGTTCCGAAACGTCCGGCCCCACCATGTGCGCCCCCAACAGTTCGCCATATTTGGCTTCAGTGATAATTTTTACAAAGCCGGCCGATTCGCCCAGCCCCAGCGCCTTGCCATTCGCAAGAAAGGGGAAGCGCCCAACCTTGACCTCATAACCGGCTTCCACAGCTTGCGCCTCCGTATATCCAAAAGAGGCCACCTGCGGGGTGCTGTACACCGCACGCGGCATCATGCGGTAATCCAGTTGGATCGTCTCAACGCCGGCGATGTTTTCGGCGCAGACAATGCCCTGTGCCGACGCCACATGCGCCAGCAAAAGCTGCCCGGTTACATCCCCAATTGCCCAAATACCCGGGGTATTTGTCGCCATGCGCTCATCAATCTTAACGAAGCCGCGTTCGCTCAGTTGCACGCCCGCTTTGTCCAGCCCGATCCCGACAGTATTGGGTTTGAAGCCAATCGCAACCAGCGCCTGCTCGGCTTCCAGCGTCTGCTCGCCGTCTTCTCCGCTCACCTTCACGCGCACACCACTGCCGGTCGCTTCCACGCTCAGGACGCGCGTCCCGGTCAGCATCCCGATCCTGCGCTTCTTGAAGGCTCTGGCAAGCTCGGCGCTGGATTCTTCATCCTCCAGCGGTAGAATGCGCGGCAGCATCTCGACAATTGTCACCTCGGCGCCGTAAGAGCTCCACACCGTCGCGAATTCAATCCCGATCGCGCCGGCCCCGATGATGATCGCCGATTTTGGGGCATGGTCTTGCAGAATGGCTTCCTGATAGGTGACAATCTGCTTCCCGTCAACGGTCACGCCAGGGATCATCGCGGTGTGCGAGCCGGTTGCCAGTACAATGTTCTTCGCTTTCAGTTCACTCACCTGACCGTCTTCGGCAGTGACCTGGACGGAGTCTTTTCCCGTCAGGGCTGCGCTTCCCATGTGCACATCAATGTTGTTTTTCTTCATCAGGATGCCTACGCCTTTGGTCAGGCGGCTGGAGACCTGGCGGCTGCGGTTGAACGCTACGCTGTAATCCACTTGTAAATTCTCAAACGAAAAGCCGAACTCCTTACCGCGCTCGCGCAGCGTATGCACCACATCGGCATTTTTTAACAGCGCTTTGGATGGAATGCAGCCGACATTTAAACAAACGCCGCCCAGCCACTGTTTCTCAACAATCGCCGTCCTCAATCCAAGCTGGGCGGAGCGGATAGCGCACACATAGCCTCCCGGGCCTGCGCCGATGACAACTACATCATAACTCGTGGATTCCGTCATATTACCCTCTCGAAATTTTGTTATTAAAATAATTACAGCACCAAGAATGCCTTGTCGTTCCATTGTACTATGGGGCGGCAACCTCGCAAAGAGAGAAGCAGCAAGGCAAAAGCCTTCGCCGGGCAGGCGTTGAAAATCCTGAGAGCATGGGCGTAACTGGCAAAGCCCTGGCGATTAATCAAACGGATGACCAGATTATTGACTGCTGTCATAATACGAGCCAGCCTTTTGACCGTCATCCAGGTTTGGCTTTCCTGGAAAGTCACAGCACGGCGGTAATGAAGACCAGTTTCAATGCCCCATTCACTACAGATGATCTTCAAGAGCCGTTATGGATGAGCCTCATGTCGTGTCAGGCTGGTGAAACCATACGGTGTTTCGGTATCCACTAACCCGGTTGACAAGCAAGTAAAGCGGCGCTCCAGTTTAAAGAACGGTGGCGTTACCCAAAAGGTTCAGATCAGGGCCATGATCAGAATCGCAATGATTATACAGCCAATCGAAAATTTGACCCTGGGCAGGTCTAATCTTAAGCTATCCAGTCCTATGCGCTGGTGGCTTTGTAATGCATCCGGCCATGCACAGATGATCACATCGCGAATCAATCCACAAGGCTGCATGCCACGAAATGATTATCTCGTATTTCCTTTAACATAGGTTCGCTGTTACGGCATTCATCACGAACATATATGCAGCGGCTGGCAAAACGGCACGCATTGGGAGGGTTTATAGGGGAACTCAGCTCACCCTTAAGCAAAACCCGCTCTCTTTTCGCGCCGATGCGCGGTACAGGGATTGCACTAAGCAGCGCCTGCGTATATGGATGGGTTGGATTGGCAAACAGTTCATCAGCCGGTGCTTTTTCCACCAAGCGTCCCAAGTACATAACTGCAATGTCATCTGAAAAATGATTAACCACAGATAAATCGTGCGTAATAAACATATACGTCACCGCCGATGGAAGCTTTCGCTCATTTACTTGTTTTGGCAAACAAAAAATCCTGGATCTTCAGAAAACAGCTCAAAAATATCCGGGATTCTAACAGTTAGTTTTGCAACAGACTTATCTTCAGCGTCTTTTTCTGTATTTGTTTGCAGTACAAGGGTTGCATACAGTACCAGCAAATTTTTAATATATGGACAATATCAGTAACAGTAGCATAAAAAGGAAGGCTCTCCTAGTGACATTTGTCTTAAATTAACAAAATCGTTGATTTGCCTCGTGCGGCACTGGTTGTTCTTACCTGCCCCACAAGTACAATTCACCACGGCCTCAAAAACAATCTCGTTCCTCATCCGGTTTACCGGCTGCGCCTGGAGCAGCAACCAGGTAAGCGCCATGCATGCATCCCGCCCCCATCCGGAGGGTGGAGTCATTGCGGATTTTGATGGCTCCAAAATTGCATGTTTGTCAGAAGAAAAAAAGATGAGTTTAAAAACAAAACCTCCGGCGTTAATATACAGACCATTAAAGGGCTACAATATGAATATCAAACGCCTTTTCCTGGTCAAGACAAGATGACAAACCCTCCCATCCATCCGTCCGGCAGGCGGCCCCGCACCCACACCAGCCTCCTCTTCCTCAGTCTGCTCCTTTTTGTCATTTTGGCAATCGCTTTTCTGCTGCCGGTCCAGCCGAACGATTATTGGTGGTATGTGCGTATTGGCCGTGAGATCGCCGCTCAGGGCGGCATTCCCACCGTTGAGACGCTCAGTTACACCCAGGCCGGGCAACCCGTCGTCTACCAAACCTGGCTGGCCGGGCTGATCTTTTGGGGTGTGGACGTGCTGGGCGGGCCCGCCCTGACGATCCTGTTGCGCGCTGTGCTCATCGGCGGGTTTTATCTGTTCATCTGGCTTGCGCTGCGGGAGTCCGGTGCCGGGCCAAAACTGGCCAGCCTGCTCACGCTGCTGGCCGCGCTCGCCGCCTCCAGCAACTGGGCCATGCGCCCACAGCTCTTTGCCTATCCGCTCTTCGGGTTTTCCTTGTGGGCTCTGGTGCGCTGGCAAAAAGGCAAGACGAAAACCATCTGGCTCCTGCCGCCCCTGGCAGCCCTTTGGGTCAACCTGCACGGTTCTTTCCTGCTGCTCTTCTTTCTGCTGGCCGCCGCGCTTGCAGCCGGCGCAGGGGACCGGCGCAAGCTGGTGCTTGTGACATTCGTTGCCCTGGCGGCTTCTTTTGCGAACCCGCAGGGAATTTTTGTGTGGCAGCAGGCTTTCAGCCTGGTTCAAAACCCATCCAGTGTGCAGTTCAGCGTTGAATGGCACCCGCCCGCCAACCAGGGCTGGCAAATGAACCTGTTTTTTGCCTGGCTGCTGGTTTTTCCGGTATTGGCGGCATTCGCGCCGGTCAAACCGGCCCGGCTGCACTGGTTGTGGTTCCTGGGCTTCGGCTGGATGGCGCTTTCCGGTTTACGCTATGTCATCTGGTTCACAGCCATTCTGGCGTTTCTGAGCGCCGTTCTACTGTCCCCCTGGATCGGCCGGAAGCTTGACCATCCCGGCAGCTTCAGCCGCCCCGCGCCCAACCTTGTGCTCAGTCTCATGCTTCTGCTTTTGCCGTTTTTGCTCCTGCCCGGGGTGAGGGAAGCGTGGTGGCAGGATGCGCCGCCGGTTCTCAGCGAAAACACCCCGGTTGAAGCTGCCCGTTGGCTGGGCGCCCACCCGGAGCTTCCGGGTCCGCTCTTCAGCGAGCTGGCGTTCTCCAGCTATTTGACCGCCGCACTGCCGCAGCGCCCGGTCTGGATTCATACCCGCTTTGAAACCTTCCCCCCGGCGCAGTTCACGCGCTATCTGGAGATCAGCGGCGCCGTCTCAGACTGGCAGGAACAGCTTGACGAGGAAGGCATCAACCTGCTCTTCCTGAGCCGCAGCGAACAGCCGCTCCTCGTAGAAGCCGCGGCGCGCTCCTCCCGCTGGCACGAAGTCTACCACGATGAGACGGCCGTCCTTTTTACACGCTCGCCCAGATAGCCCCCGCGGCGAACTCAAGGCTCGCTGATCGAAAGCCAGTTCAGTTCCACGTTGACCGGAACATACGCTTCAGAAGAGATATTAATCCCGGCATAACCGGCATCCGGGATCTCTTCATCTTTTACTTTGGTGATGACGACGTCGTTCACAATAAAGGTCAGGGTTTTTCCTTTACAAATAGCCGTGAACACATTTTTCTTGTCTTTTCCAAATTTGATGGATTTGATGCCGCCGGTTGCAAGTTCCTTGTCTTCGTCCTCGTAGTAGCGCATGATGCTGTAGTAGCCGCCGCTGGTAGCGATGAACTCATACCAGCCGTAGTCCGTAGAGCGGCAGAAGAGCCCGATGTTATTGGTGTTGGCGCCTTTGTTTTCAACTTCAAAATCAATCCGCACGTCTTGATATTTGTGCGGTGTATAGGTATGGTACAGGTACAGATAAGGGCTGTCCAGGTTAAACTTTAACGCGCCGCGCTCCTGTTCAATCGTGTAGATCGGTTTGGCTTCGTCATCGTCCTCCTCCACTCCCTCGGGCAGGGCAAAGTACTCATCCAGTATCCAATCCGTGGTGTTCAGCGGCCCGTCAAATTCATCCACAAAGAACTGGGGGGCGCCGCTGTCCGCCGCATTTGTCTCCGGTTCATCCGCATCCTTTTCTTCCTCTTCCGTCTCCAGAACTGGCGTGGGGGCGCTTTCCGTCTTCGAACTGCGATCTGTCGTCATACCGCCGGCGTCCTCGCCGCTCTCCTGTTTTATCTCAGGTTCCTTTGTGGGAACCTCTTTATCCCCCCCGAAAAAACCGCAAGCCAGGGAGATGACCGCCAGCAAACCAAGCACTACCAGAATTTTCTTCATGATGATTTCCCCTTTCAGAGCCAATCAATATGGAGTTGCGATTCATAATATTTTAGTATGGAAAAAGCTGTGACGCTGTTATAAGAATTGCCCAACTTCGTTCCCTTGGAATGCCCCGCGTTGCCCTGCCCTTTCGAAGAAACACAGCGGCCGAGATTGCGGCTAAAAACAACCGCTGCATTTGATATAATTATTTCCTGCTCCCGGTTCAAGGCTCAATTCCCATGAAACTACAAGCTCCTTTGCGGATCCACCCGCTTTATTTTTTACTCAACACCCTGGAGGGCGCGCTGGCGCTGTTTACGCTCTTCCGGGTGGCTTCTATGCAGCGCAACGCGATGTTCCTGGGTTTTTCCCTGCCGCGCCTGGTAACGGCCGGGCTCGCGCTGGCGTTCCTTTTGGTTTTTCTGGCGCTGTTCCTGCTTTCGCTGTGGAAAGGCGGGTGGCTGCGGAAGCTGGACGCCCGGCTTGAGCACTGGCTCCTGGCACAGGACAGGCTGGTCAGGCTGGCATTGCTGCTGGGGGTGGGTTTCCTGTGCTGGGCGGCGCTGCTGGTCTTCCTGAATCTGCCTGCCGGTGAGGCTCTCGGCATGTTTCAGGCGGTTTACTTTCGCGCCGCGGGGCTGTTCCTCTGGCTGGCGGCATTCCTGCTTCAAACCTTGCTCCTTCTGGTCTTCCGCTTTCGGGGGGCGTTCGGCTTCGCCGGGCTGCGCGTTGATCGTACCCGGCAGGCGCAGTTGGTGCGCTTCGTGCTGGCCGCCGGTATTATCACCGCCCTATTCGCACTGGCAGCCGCCATCTTTTTCGACCTCGAACAGTTCTATACCTTTCTCAACGTGTTTCTCCTGCTCGCATCGCTCACGCTGGTTTCCCTCTGGCTCTGGCAGGATCACGGCCAAAGAGCCTTGCGCACCTGGCTGATCGCGCTGCTGGTCTTTGTATTCACCTTTGCGGTCTACCGCGCCGCCACCTTCGTGGTCGAGCGCCCCAACACCCCCGCCAAAGCCTATTTCGACCTGCTGGCAGATGCCTGGCTGCATGGGCGTCTCTACCTGACCGATCCGGGGCAAACCCACGATCTGACGCTCTACCAGGGCCAGTGGTATGTCGCCAACCCTCCCATGGTGGCGGTCTTGATGGTGCCGTGGGTCAAGATGTACACTGTCGCCGGGGTCAACACAGTCATCTTTTCGATTGTCTTCGGCGCGCTGAACCTCGCGCTGATATTCATCATCCTGGAACTGATGTCTGCCAGGGGCTGGACGCGTCTTTCAACCGGCGGCAATCTCTGGCTTACCGCGCTTTTCGGCTTTGGCACCGTCCATTTTTATCTTTCAATTGTCGGCAAGATATGGTTCATGAGCCAAACGGTAACCGTCACCTTTCTCGCGCTGGCCGTGTTGCTTGCACTTGCATCCCGCCCGCCGTGGCTGGCGGGCATGATGTTGGGCTTTGGGATCATCGCCCGCCCGAATATCGCCCTGGCCTGGCCGCTCCTTTTTGGCATTACCGCCCAACTGCAAAAAGATGCCGGCGGCCGGCTGGACTGGCGCAGGCTGGCAAGCTGGACGGTTCTTTCGGGGCTGCCCATGGCCCTGGCGGTTGGGGCGCTGCTGGGGTACAACTACATCCGTTTCAACGACTTCTTGAATTTTGGCTACCTGACCGAGAACGTGGCAGATTTTATGGCCGATGACTTGAAGCATTACGGCACGTTCAACCTCCACTTCATCGAACGCAACCTGCGGGTGATGTTCCTGGCGCTGCCGGAATGGGACCCCATTTGCAGGCGGGTGGTGCCGCAGCACCAGGGCATGAGTATGCTCCTGGCGACACCCGCCCTGCTCTATCTGGTCAGGGCTTTACGCCGCTCCCCCTGGGTGCTGGGCGCCTGGAGCGCTCTCCTGGCGCTGCTCGCACTCATCTCAACCTATTACAACACAGGCGCCTGGCAGTTTGGCTACAAATACATGCTCGATTTTGCTGTGCCGGTGATCATGCTGCTGGCGGCAGCGGCAGGAAGGCGGGTTTCATGGCCTTTCCGCATTCTCATCTTGCTCAGCATTGCCAGCAATATCATTGGGGTATTGTGGTGGTATGGAAAGTGGTGCGTTTATTAG
>JADLFQ010000032.1 GCA_020845515.1 Anaerolineaceae bacterium
GCTTTAACTGGAGTAATTCCAGAAGACGGCCTCGCCCGTGCTACCGGGAAAGCACAGCTTACGCCCTTGCGCCAGATTCAACCAAAAATTGATCGGCGGCTGGCGGCAGTCATAGAAAAAAGCCTCGAAGTAGAACCTGAAGATCGTTTTCAAAGCGCGGCTGACCTGAAAGTTGCATTGATCGAAGCAGGCAACTTATCACAATTAACTCAGCAGCGTCCACTTGTATCCCCCCCCCCCCCGGATTATGATGAAGAAAAAGTCGCGCCTGCGAAAGCTGTGCCCGAAGCCCTTTATGGTGGTGCTCCCAAGTCCAGTAAGAGGCGCCGTGCCCAACGTCGTGCATGGGTCTTGGGTAGCATTTTAACAATTCTATTAGTACTCGCAGGCTCTGCCTATTATCTTCAGCCACCAATCCCGGCGTCTTGGTTGGGCTGGCTTCCTCAACAACCATTTCCCTCTCCCTCAATCAGCCCCTCCGCGATGCCGTCTGTTTCCTCCACTGTCGTTCTACTCCCAACAGAGACGGAAATCGTTCAAAATACACCGGTCATCACACCTGAGGCTTCACAGACCCTTCTCCCAGTCTCGTCTCCCGTCATTATCAAAAGTACTGCGACCGTGCCTCAACCTGTCCCGCTTGGCGGTGCTGATGGAGAGATCGCCTTCGTTTCCAAACGCACAGGCACTATGCAAATTTGGACAATGAAAAGCGATGGTACACAGCAGCGACAGCTTACCAATCTCACACAAGGCGCCTGCCAGCCACATTGGTCTCCCGACGGGAAACAACTTGCCATCATTTCCCCCTGCTACAAGAAAGATCTTATCTATACTGACTCTAAAATCTATATTCTAAACGCAGATGGCAGCAACCCCAAACCACTCCCTGTTGGTCAAGAAGGAGACTTCGATCCTGCCTGGTCGCCGGATGGAAAACGTTTAGCATTTTCATCTATCCGCACAGGAGTTCCACACATCTTCGTATACAATTTTGAGGATAACTCACTATCAGAATTATCAGATACCCGTTTTTCAGATATTCAGCCCGCCTGGAGTCCGGGCGGAAAGCAGTTGGCAATTTCTCGTAAAAATCTCTATTATCATATCTGGATAATCTCAGATTTGGGACAGACACAGTTCCAGTACAGCAGCTCTGGAGATGTCAATGATCTGTGGCCAGTGTGGTCCCACGATAATCAATTCATCATGTACGGCCGTAGCAGAGAAAACCCCTTCCTCCCTTGGTTGTTAAAATTGAACTACGAAGATCGCGGCAGCGGCAGAGAAGAACGCATCCCAAACGCCGGAACAGCTGATTTCGGGCGGCCAATTGCAGCAGCATCTCTCTCTCCAGACCAGCAGTGGTTTGCATATGAGGGGTGGCCCGATGGAAATAACCACGATATTTATATTAAATCCTTTAATGTTGAAGAGAGTGCCATTCGGTTAACCACCGATCCGGAATTGGATTTCAGCCCAGTTTGGAAGCCGGCCGCTTTATCAAATTAATCAACCAGAAGATCATTAGAAAGGCGGTAGAACACTTTGGAAATTGGGTCTGTTTTGTTCAATCGCTATCACATTGAAGATATTATCGCCAAGGGCGGTATGGGTGCAATTTACCGCGCAGCCGATGAAAGTTTAGGTATCTGGGTTGCGATTAAAGAAAATTTATACCCATCCGAGGAATCCACCCGGCAATTCCGGCGGGAAGCAACCATTCTTGCCAGCTTACGCCATCCCAATCTGCCGCGTGTTACTGATCATTTTGTCATCCCTGACCAAGGTCAATATCTGGTTATGGATTTCATTGACGGGGAAGATTTGCGCGCCCGGCTCGACAGAGAGGGCCCGCTTTCACAAGACGAGGTCATTAAGATTGGCATTACAATTTCTGATGCTATTTCTCATTTACATAACCGTTCGACACCTATCGTTCATAGAGACATTAAACCAGGGAATATTAAAATCTCGTCCAGTGGGCAGGTCTTCCTGGTTGATTTTGGTCTTGCAAAATTTAGTCAGAGTGGCGTGGCCACAACCTCGGGTGCACAAGCTCTAACCCCGGGATATGCACCTCCGGAGCAGTATGGACAGGGAACTGAACCCCGGTCGGATATTTATTCTTTTGGCGCGTCACTATACGCCATGCTTACCAACAAACTGCCTGAAGACGGTCTTGCCCGCGCCATGGGGAATGCAGCCCTTACCCCCATTACGAGTATCAATCCCAAGGTAAACCAGGCTTTATCTCATATCATTGAGAAAGCAATGGCCGTACAGCCAGAGGATCGCTATCAAACCGCAGATGATCTCAAACTGGCGCTAATTGGCCTTCTCCCGCCAGAAAGTGACTTCTCGGATAAAACCAGCCTGTCCCCCGCGGCTCCCACTATGCTGTCCGCGGCAGGCCGTCCTGCAGAGCAAACCATGACATCACAGGCGGTTCCAGTCAGTTTCCCCGGGCAATCTCCCGTTCCTTATTCTGTCGCAGATCCAGGCAGTCATCTTTCTCCCCAGAGCGGACCGGCTTACCCTCCACCCCCTTACCAACCATCAAATTACCCTTTTCAGCCAGCGTCTCCACCTCGCAAAAAAGCATTCCCGGTTTTCCTGGCAATTCTGCTCGGACTTGGAGGCTTGGGTATTTGCGGACTCGTTGGTTTTCTTGTCATCAACGGAGGAAATTTCCAATTCCCTGCCCAAAAACCTGCACCCACCACTACTTCAAACAATATAGTGATCGAGGCACCCACAACAACACAAGCCGCACAAACACAGCCAACTGAGACCGCTACGATTGCAATAACCGTGACCCGTGCTCCTACTGAAACTTTCACACCCGCGGTTACGCCTGTTGGCGGCGGTGGCGGAAAGATTGCCTTCGCCTCAGAACGCAGCGGGATTCCACAAATCTGGCTGATGAATCCAGACGGAACCAACCCGGAAATAATCACCAACCTTCCCGATGGCGCTTGCCAGCCGGATTGGTCACCCGATGGGAAACAACTCGTATTCATTTCACCTTGCAAGGAAAGAAAAGATCTGTACAAAGGCTCCGGCCTTTTTATCGTCAACGTTGACGGAACCGGCGTCAAGCCACTGATAAGCGTTCCCGGAGGGGACTACGAACCGGACTGGTCGCCTGATGGCCAAAAGATTGCCTTTACTTCGCTTCGTGATGGAATTTCTCACATCTATATTTACAACCTTCAGGATAATCAAGTCGCATTATTATCCAGCCCAACCAGTAATGACAGACGCCCCGAATGGTCACCAGATGGTTCTAAAATAGCTTTTGAAACAACGCGCCTCGGCAACTCACAAGTTTGGGTGATGAGCGACACCGGCAAAGGCGCTCGTGAGTTTGCCATTCTCGATAATGGCGCTTCATATATGCCCACCTGGTCGCCGTCAGGAGAATTTATTACCTTTGTGCAAGGCACAGACCAGCCATGGCTTACCTCGCGGCAATATGAAAACCGCGCCGCCCCCGAGATAAAACTGCTTGATTTACGGGCACTATGGAATCCCCAATACTCCGCAGATAACTTCTGGTTCTGTTTTGAGTATGTGCAGGATGGCAACCTGGATATCTACCGTATGACGATTAATGGTGGTTCAGTAACTCGCCTGACAACAGACCCAAGTGCTGATTTCAACCCTGCCTGGCAGCCGGCTGCAAGAAAATAATCCCGCCTATCAGGTACAGCTTCTCTAGGAAAAATGGCTGGCGTAAGGTTCAGCAAATAGCGCCGGCGTGTCACCGGTGTGCCAGAAGAGAATATGGTCATTGGGCTGAAAGAACCCTTTCTGAATCAGGTCAATCATTGCACCGGCTGCTCTACCGGTGTATACCGGCCCCAGCATAATCCCCTCCAGTTTCGCAAATAGACGAATGGCATTCACTTCCAGCTCCCCCATGATGCCATATCCACTGCCCAAATAATCTGAATTAACCAAAACATCCTCCGGGTGAACCACAATCTCCTCATTCAGCCGGTCGCTTGTCTCACTTGCAAGTTTGGCCACTGTTTGCTGCAAGGTAAAAGCTTCATGATCAATGCTAATACCAAGTATTTTTGTTTGAATGCGCTCCCGGAGGGCGCCCAGCACCATTCCAGCCTGTGTACCACCCGAGGATGAGCCAACAATTATCCAGTCTGGAGGGGGAGCACCTTGTTGAATCAACTCCTCAATTGCAAAAACATATCCGGCTGTACCAGTAGGCGTTGAAGCCCCCAGAGGAATTAGGAAAGGGCGGTGGCCGCTCTCCCATTCCCGCTCAAAAGTTTCTTGCAATACACGGTCTCTTTCCTCCGGCAAGCACCAAACAATTTCCGCACCAAAAAGCCTATCAAGCAACAAATTCCCGCTAAACTGTTCGGGCATAATACCTGAAAGTACCAGAACACAACGTAAGCCGAAACGCGCGGCAAGCGCGGCAGTTTGACGACAGTGGTTGGACTGAAGCCCCCCCACCGTTATTAACGTTTTCCCGCCATTTGCCATCGCTTCGGCAAAAACAAATTCGAGCTTGCGTGTTTTGTTGCCGCCGAAAGCCAAACCTGTCAGGTCATCCCTTTTGATCCATAATTTCGGTCCGCCCAAAAACGAGCTCAAGCGCTGCATAGGTTCGATTGGAGTGGGTAAATTGGCAAACCGTATTCTAGGAATCATAAAGCCGCCTCCTGTTGAGTTTGTTTTTTCCCTCGCACCCGCATCAAGTTTAAAATCGCAGGGAGAATTTTTATATAGAGGGCATATCTCCACCGGCTCACAGGAAAATCCCACGCCCCCGCTGTTCGGACAACTCTCCCGCCAAACCCTTCTTTAAAGCGATAAACATTCCAAAGGGGGTCTGTCTCACAAAAATCTGATGGTGCTCCCCACATATCATACACGGAACATCCTCTCACTGCCGAGAGTTTCAGCGCTTCCCATTGCAACATATAATTGGGCATCTTTTCCCTGTGCTCTTGCGTGGACATCCCGTATAAATACCAGGAGCGGCCTGCAAAATGAAAAAGCAGCAACCCAGCTACGGCCTTTCCCTTCACCTCCGCAATCAGCATATCCATCATCCCTGCTTCGTAAAATTTTCTCCAAAGCCGTTGGTAATACTCCCAAGAGCGAATAACAAACCCGTCGCGCACCGAGGTTTCTACGTACATTTTATAAAGAATGGAAAAATCATCCATTCCGCCCAGTCGAACTTGTACGCCTTTTTTTTGAGCCACTCGCACGTTATAGCGTGTCTTCTGCTTCATTCTAGCCAAAATCTCACCCTCAGAACCGGTAACATCCATCCAAATTGTATTGGCGAATTGAATCTGTTCTTCAGACCTTCGCCAGCCATGTTCTAAGAGCCAGTTTATCACTTGCAAACCATTAATGTCTTCTTCACTTTCCGGCCGCCCAGGTTCACCGCTCCCCAACTGAATCTCGGCATCTATTTTAATAAAAATTGCTTTCTGGCTTACCGCAAACCGCGTCAAATCAGAAAGGACGACCTCCCGAAGGCTTTTATCTTCCCAATCGAGAACTGGGCCGCGCGGAATATAAAGGATTTTAATATTTAACCTGGGCTCAGATCTCAACAAAACCATCGCGGCGGCACAGACTTCTCCCCCATTATTACGCCAAACCAAAGGGATTTTTTTCCAGCCATGTTGCTCTTTGGTCTCCGCCCATTCCCACGTTTGTAGAATATGTGCCTCTGGCAAACTGGCAAGCATAGTATTCCAGCCTGCCCCGGTAGATGGGTGATAAATCTCAAAGGCCATGTTTTTTTCTATCCACCCAGTCGGCTAAAGCCCGCTGATGAGCCTGTCCGGCAATTTCTGCAGGGAGTTCTGCCGGCAAAAAGTAGGAACAAGCGCTGGCTTCAGCCGTGCAGCTAAGCACACCCCCGCAAATTTCCGCTGAAAACAGGATCAGCAATCCATTGCCGCGAGGATCATCCTCAAAATAGTAAACATCTTGTAAGTTCCTGGCTTTTATAATTAAACCAGTCTCTTCGCGTGTTTCCCTTTCTGCAGCGGCTTTAGGCGTTTCATCCGCTTCCACATACCCGGCAGGCAGATACCACATCCCCTTCCATGGCTCAATTGCACGGCGGACAAGTAAAACAGCCCCATTCCTTTCAATCAGCGCCCCCGCACCGACTTTTAAGTGAGGATAGAAGATCCAGCCACACTCCGGACATTGTTCCCTTTCCCTTTGCTCAAGGAAAACGGTTGTCATTTTACCACCACACACCATACAATAGCGCCTCACCTATCCTATTCCTCCTGAGGCGCGGCGGCGCATCCAATAGGTGTACAATTTGTAAAGAGCCGGGGAATAGACTCTATCCCAGGCTCCGTCACTCCTCCAGCTTTTACCGCCAAATCCTCGTTTAAACCTATAAACACCCCACAAGCCGTCCGCCTTCCTCGGAAAATTAGCCTCCAAATAATCGTCATCATAATCCGGAATGCCCCAGAGATCATAGGTTGAACACCCAGCCTCAAACGCCCATTTCATGGCAGCATGTTGGATCAAATAAGTCGGCATCCGGTTGCGCTCTTCGTCGTTGGAAGCTCCATATAAATACCACGTCCGTTTTCCGCTCCGTAATACCATCAGGCCAGCCAGCGGGCGGTTTTCATAAGTTGCAATGAACAACGCACACTGATTCTGCTGTGTGAATATATCGAAAACTTTTTGATAATAGTCGAGAGAATGTACCCCAAAACCATCCCGCTTTCCCGTAACCAGTGCAAGTTGAAAAAACGTCTCCACATCACTGGATAATGCGACCTGAATGCCTTTTCGCTCTGCCAACTTGATGTTATAGCGCGTCTTTTGTCTCATTCGGTTTAGCCAGGCTTCCTCGCCGCCCTCCAGGTCAACAACAATTGTCCGGCGCGGTTGGATTGTAAAGTCAGATTTTCTAAAACCCGGAAACAAAAGCTGTGTATTTACCCCTGACTCCTCCCAACGATCTGGTTCCACTTTCAAGAAAATAGCCTTGCGCTGCCGGCAAACTGGATCAACCACCGGCCATAAGCCAGCCCATTCCTCTCCTAAGGGGCCTTTGGGGATATAAGCAATGCTCATCCCGCCCGGTAGTTTTTTAAACAAGATTTGAGCGCCAGCTTCGTTATGTTCCACCCAAACAGCTTCCCAACCAAAATCTGCTTTCACCACCCCCCATGAGGGGGATTGTAAAAAATGGGGTTCTGTATAACCCTGGTAATACCTTTTCCATTGCTCTAACGAAACCAATGCCATTACTGGATTGAAAGAATTTCTGGAGGAGGCGTACTCCGGATGGCGGAGTCGGGAATGATATCATCCAGCATTGTAATAATCGCTTCGGCATCACCCTCCTGCGCCAGGCGATTTAATTCACCAATTTTAAGGGTGAGCTCTTCCCCCTGCAGTTCGTTTTGCCCCTCTAAACGATAAATATCAGGATGATCTGTGGCTGCAAAAGATTGTCCATTATCCCAAAGATCTTCGCTTAATTTCTCGCCGGGCCGAATCCCTGTGAAAACAATCTCAATATCTCTGCCAGGTTCCAGGCCGGAAAGGCGAATCAAATCTTCCGCCAAATCTAATATACGTACCTGCTGGCCCATATTCAAAACAAAGGTTTCGCCGTGTACACCCATGCCGGCAGCTTGAAGGACCAAGTTAACCGCCTCCGGGATTGTCATAAAATACCTTTTCATGTCTGGGTGTGTGATTGTAACTGGGCCACCTCTGGATATTTGTTGTTTAAAGAGCGGCACAACGCTTCCACGGCTTCCCAAAACATTGCCAAACCGTACAACGCAGAATGCCCTTCCCGACCGCGCGGTTGCGTCCAAAACCACCAATTCGGCAATGCGTTTTGTTCCACCCATTACATTCACCGGGCGGATCGCTTTATCGCTGGAGATCATGACAAGGCGGGGTGTACCAAACTCCAGAGCGAGGTTTACAACATTATTCGTGCCAAGGATGTTGTTTGTAACAGCTTCTTCAATATTCAGTTCCATCATCGGCACATGCTTGTGTGCTGCAGCATGAAATACCATGTCCGGGGGGTGCCTTTCAAAAATCACCCGCAGCCGCGCGCTATCTCTGATATCTGCAATAGCTGGATGAAGTTGAAGTGATGGGAATGAATCCCTCATCTCTAACACAGTTTCAAAAATGCTGTTTTCACCATGCCCTAACAAAATTAGTTCAGAAGGTTCCCATCGGGCAATCTGACGACAAAGCTCCCTTCCAATCGAACCACCCGCCCCAGTAACCAGGATCACCTTGCTGCCCAGCGTTGCGCCCATCAGCTCTTCTTTCACCTGGGTAGGTTCTCTGCGCAAAAGGTCGGTAATATCCACCTCACGGAGCCGGCTAATATTTACCTTGCCTCCCAAAAGCTCATAAATACCTGGCATTGTGCGAAATGGCAATCCCCGTAACCTGCAAACATCAGCAACGAGGCGTACAATCCGTCCGGGTGCGCTAGGAATCGCAATAATCACCTCATCAACCGGTCGTTTTTCCAAAATCTTCGCGAGATCGGAAACCAATCCAATTACAGGAACACC
>JADLFQ010000033.1 GCA_020845515.1 Anaerolineaceae bacterium
CAGGCGTAAGGTACGCATGAGAAGATTCCTTTAACGTGTTCGAATTTTATAGAATTCTATCCTAAATTTGGGTTGTCTGCTTTGACTTTACAAGAAGACTCCTGTCTCGTATGGATGGCGGGGAGCGTGAA
Organism: Anaerolineaceae bacterium; assembly: GCA_020845515.1. GTDB lineage: Bacteria > Chloroflexota > Anaerolineae > Anaerolineales > Anaerolineaceae > Ch132. Next base: position 132 of record JADLFQ010000033.1, read on the forward strand.
CCGTTTGATTATAGTGTTGTATAATTTGAAACGTTGCACAATGAAAACAATAACCCTGTATCTCGAAAATTATGATGACGCAGTTTCTACGCTGGATAAAATTTCTTGGAATAATGCGCGCCGCTATTTATTAGTTTGGCCGAAGCGCAGCCGGTTAATGACCCCATTTCTGGATCTTGTCTTAATTCAGCGCGGTTGTACCCGGGTGGGCGCCCAACTAGGGATCGTCACACAGGACCCGGAAGTTGAAGAGTGCGCAAGTCAATTGGGCATCGCAGTTTTTCGATCTGTTGCCCAGGCGAATCTTTCGCCGTGGCGGCGAAAGCGCGCCGGCCGGAGGGCTTTAACGCGCCAGCCGAGGGGCGCAGCCAAGTGGAGCGAGGAAGAAAGGCCCTTTCGGGAAAGGTTGACAAACTTGGAGGCAGCGCGAAAGACCCGTATACCGGCATTTGCTGTGGGTATATTCTCTGTTATAACCATCCTTTTATTCTTTTTCCCCTGGGCAGAGGTTTCTCTCTCTCCGGCGGAAAAAGACCAAACTCTTACTTTGCAGGTGCGGGCAAGCCCGGAACTGGGTGCAGCCAATTTTAGCGGCGGCATACCTGCCTATATCGAAAAGGCGGTGGTTGAAGGACAAGATCAGATCAAAACGAGCGGCAGCCTTGCGTTTCCAGATTCGTTTGCCGCCGGCGAAGCCTTGTTAACTAACTTGACGGAGAAACCAATCACCGTGCCGGTCGGTGTGGTCTTTTTGACGTTGGGAGAACCAGCGGTTGGGTTTATCAGCCTTGAGGAAGCTCAGGTTTCCGGCGGTGTGGGAAAAACTGCATCGGTAAAGATTAAGTCACAGCAGCCTGGCAGCAGCGGAAATGTAGCGGCGGGAGAAATCCGTGCGATTGTGGGCTCCATTGGCTCTAATCTGTTGGTTGAGAATCCGGAAGCGACGGTGGGTGGGAGCGACCGGATCAGGCCGGTGGCTTCAGAGGAGGATTATACAGCATTGCGCGCACGTTTGGTTTCTTCCTTGGAGCAAGGCGCTCTTCAGGAAATGCAGGCGAAGGCTGGAGAGGGAAGACGCCTGCTTCCCCAAACCTTAAAACTGGAAGAGGTTGTTGAAGAAGAACGGCAGCCGGCAGCGGGACAGGCTGGTGACTTGTTAATTTTACGTATGCGGGTGGAATATTCCGCCTGGACCATTGCGCCGGACGAGCTGGAGGAAATGATTGCACAAGTATTCGATGCAAGCTTGCCTGTCGGATTTGTCGCCTCTTCTGACGGTGTACAAATTCTACAGATAGACGATCCAGTGGTGAGCGGGAAAGGCGCCGAATGGGAAGTGGTTGCCAGGCGGCGCATACGCGCCAGTTGGGAGAAAGAAGAAGTGGCTTTTGCAATTTTAGGAAAAACCCGTGTACAAGGAGAAAAAACCCTTGCGGAAATGTTCCCCTTGCAAAGCTCGCCAATTATCCGCCTGCACCCTGCCTGGTGGCCGCGTATTCCATTGATCCCTTTCCAAATTCGCCAGGTGGTGAAATGAAAGGATACATTCTTGGGGTTGATCCGGGTGAGAAGAACATTGGTATCGCGATCAGCGACCCTACAGGTGTGCTTGCCCGACCCTTGCAAGTCATCCAGCATATTTCCAGAACTATGGACGCGGGGCTGATTGCAGAGCTGGCTCGAGAACACGAAGTGGTGAAAATCATTATCGGCCAGCCGCTGGACAGTGAAGGGAAAATTGGCCCTCAGGCACGCAAATCAGCCCGCCTGGCTGAAGCCATTGGTCTGCAGACCGACACACCTGTGTTGCTTTGGGATGAAAGCGGCAGCACACAAATTGCCCGTGAAGCCCGTATTCAAATGGGGGTGCGGCGTAAAGACCGTAAAGGACATCTGGATCAGATGGCAGCGGTTGTCATTTTGCAATCTTTTCTTGATTCCCAGTCACCCCTGCTGCTGAAAGAAGGCGAAGATGATTAAAAAAGGAAGGGCAAATGGCCGGTAACCGGGGAGGTTCAAAAATCCTGGGAGTGTTTTTTTTACTCTTTCTGTGTGTCAGCTTAACTGGGGTCGTATGGGCTTTGCAGGCCATCCCTCAACAGGCAGCCCGCGAGTTTGGCCCTGCGGATCCCCGATTGACGACATTTAAGCGATTGAGTCTTTCTTCTCAACTTCTTGCCCAAAAAAACGACCTGCTTGAACCCCTTGACAGGGGCGCAGGAAAACAATCCGTTGCAATTGAAATCGGTGAATCCCCCCTGGCGGTCGCGGAAAGACTTGAGGGGGGAAGAATATTGCGCGATTCGGGAATATTTCTGTTGTATCTGGTATATGCAGGCCTTGATAAGAGTATCCAGGCAGGGGAGTATCAGCTGAGTGCGGCGATGAGCCCAGTGGAAATTGCTCATGCACTGCAGGACGCGACTCCAACAGATGTGCCTTTTACCATTTTGGCAGGGTGGCGGCTGGAAGAAATTGCCGCTGCACTTCCAACATCGGGGTTGAATATTGCCCCAGAAGAATTTTTAGAGACGGCCCGGCAACCTGAATTATCAGGGCTGCCACCAGACTGGGTGCATATGAATTCACTGGAAGGCTTTTTGCCGCCCGGAAGCTATATCCTTCCGCGCAGTACATCTGTTAATGAGTTGTTTGGCGCGCTTACCCAGCGTTTCCAGGAGGAATTGACTCCTGAATTAATAAATGGGTTTAGAAATCAGGGTTTGGATGTTTATCAGGCGGTAACGCTTGCTTCAATTATCCAGCGCGAAGCGATTGCCGCTGAAGAACAGCCGATGATTGCTTCGGTGTTCTTTAACCGCCTGAATACAGGGATGTCGTTGGACAGTGACCCGACTGTGCAATACTCTTTGGGCTACTATGTGGAAGGGAAAAACTGGTGGAAGAACCCATTGTCGCTGGATGATCTTCAGGTTGCTTCTCCTTACAATACTTATCGAAATACCGGTCTGCCGCCTGGACCAATCTGCGCGCCAACAGTAAGTGCGTTGACCGCGGTGGCATATCCTGCCCAATCACCGTATTATTATTTCCGGACCAGGTGTGACGATTCCAAGCGGCACAGTTTTGCTGTGAGTTTTCAGGAACACCTTGAAAACGCCTGTCCATAAATTTTCAGGAGGGGTATATGCACGTATTGGGAATTGATATTGGTGGTTTCGGGATCAAAGGCGCACTGGTTGATGTTAAGAGAGGTACCCTGGTTACAGAACCGCTGTGCCTGCCGACGCCAACCAGTGCGAAGCCGGAAGAGATGGCGCTGGTCGTGCGGGATTTATGCGAACACTTTCAATGGCATGGGATCACAGGGGCGGGATTTCCGGCAGTGGTGAAGAAAGGCGTGGTAACAACAGCAGCTAATATCCATTCTTCGTGGATTGGCGTTAACGCCGAAAATTTATTTCATGAAACCACTGGTTTGAGTATGCATGTGCTGAATGATGCAGACGCGGCTGGAATCGCTGAGATGAAATTTGGAGCGGGAAAAGAGTTTCAAAACAATGTTGTCATCCTGTTAACGCTGGGCACCGGAATTGGCTCGGCAATTTTTGTAAATGGGATACTGCTGCCAAATACTGAGTTCGGTCATCTGCAAATCCGCGGGAGAGATGCGGAAAAACGGGCTTCCGGAGCAGCAAAAACCAGGGAAGGCCTCTCGTGGAAAGCCTGGAGCAAACGGTTGCTGGAGTTTCTTATAGAGATGGAGAAACTTTTCTCCCCCGATCTATTTATTATCAGTGGTGGGGTGAGCAAACAGACGGAAGAGTTTTTCCCTTACTTAAAAACCGCAACACAATTAGCGCCTGCCCAATTTTTCAATCAAGCAGGGATTGTAGGTGCAGCGATGCATGCAGGACAAAAGGCGTCAACCTCCTGATGAGATGGATGAAATTCCTCCTTCAGTGAGTTGGCGCAAGTTTTGTAGAGCGGCGGTAATTTCCTTCCCTGTGACCGGCTGACCGGTTTGAGGGTTGATCAGGGCGCCCTGTTCGGCTTTTTCGCAAGCAATGTCTTGAATAGGTGCATTTCTTTCGGTGGCCTCTTTAACCAGCGCCGCTCCGGCGGCATATCCAATCAACGGATTTAGAGCGGTTACGATGATCGCGTTTCGGGATAGCCAACCGGTGGCCTTTTCCGGGTTGGCGGTTATTCCTGCCACACATTTTGTGGTAAAAGCGCGTACCGCCCCAATCGTAACTTGCATCATTTCAAATAAATTATGTGCGATCGCCGGCATCATCACGTTCAACTCCAACTGGCCAGCCTGAGCTGCCAATGATATGGTCGTGTCGTCCCCGATAACATGAAACATCGCCATATTCAGCATTTCCGGTAGAACAGGATTCACTTTACCAGGCATGATACTGGAGCCGGGTTGAACAGCAGGGAGGCGAATTTCATCCAACCCTGTAGTGGGTCCTGACGCCAGCAGGCGGAAATCATTGGCAATACGGGTGAGGGTGACAGCCAGTGTACGCAGTGCGGCTGAGAAATCCAGCGGATCAGCCATTGATTGCATGCTTTCAAAGAGATTTTCCGCGGGAAAAAGCGTTAATCCAGTCAAGCATGCCAGTTCCTGTACCATATTCCCCCGGTAGGCTGGGTGGGCGTTTAATCCAGTGCCAACGGCGGTGCCGCCAATGCCCAGGCTGCGCAGTCCTTCTGATGCGCGGAGAATACGATTCGCGTCTTTGCGTACAGCCTGCGCATAGCCAGAGAACTCCTGTCCTAACCGGATGGGGACAGCATCCTGCAAATGCGTACGGCCGGATTTTATGATTCCATCAAATTCCACAGATTTTTCATCAAGCGCCTGGCCAAGTTTTTCAACAGCGCTCAGCAATTCATCCAGCCGCCATAAACAACCCAAGCGGATGGCGGTGGGGATGACGTCATTGGTAGATTGCGACATGTTGACATGATCATTTGGATGAACAAGGCCCTCGCCAGGTTTACCCCCCAAAATTTGAGCGGCGCGGTTGGCGATTACCTCATTGGCGTTCATGTTGTGACTTGTCCCCGCGCCCGCTTGAAATGGGTCCACGACAAAATCTTCATCCCAGTGTCCGGCCATAGTTTCCTGGGCGGCTTGGATAATTGCACTTGCAATTCTGGCGTCGAGCAAGCCCAAATTGGCATTGACTCTGGCGGCGGCGAGCTTGATCGCAGCGATAGACCAGATGAAAGCGCGCCAAGGGCGCAATCCGGAGACCGGAAAGTTCTCCAGCGCGCGTTGGGTTTGTGCGCCAAACAAGCGGCCGCCAGGCACATGCACTTCGCCGAGCGAATCCTTTTCGATACGAAAAATGGGAGAAGAATTCATAGAAGAACCTCAAAAAAAATTAAATGAGGGAGCCTGTTCGACTCCCTCACAAAAATATTCATCGAATCGCCAGCAGAAATACTACTTGAGAGCGTCGTAGCCGGGACCTTCTTTATAGAAAGCCTCGTTCGGAGCGATATCGGGAGTCAGATCTACAACCTCTCCAGCAGCCAGGATGCGGGTAGCAGTTAAGACAACTGTCTCGCCATCGTGGTTTGTGCCGGTATATTCCGTATCAAAGCCAGGAGTGCCCACGGGCATGGAAATATACTCGCCGCCCTTCGCTTTGTATGCAGAAGGAACTTCTTCTTCCGGAAAGATGGCTGCAAACGGGCATTCTGGAATGCACGCGCCACAATCAATACAGGTATCCGGGTCAATATAGTACCAAGGCCACTGGTCGGTGGGTTTGCCGGGAACAATACACTCGACGGGGCAAACTGTCGCGCACCCGCCATCCCGCAAACACAGGCTTGTTATAATATGGGTCATTGTATCCTCCAATTAGAATGATTTGGGATGATCCAGAAGTTTTGAAAAACTATTTCTTTAAAGAAAATTAGCGCGGTCAAATGAAGAACCGGAGCTAAAAAGGAATCTGATATAATCCATTTCTATCTTTACCGGCCCCAAAAGGGTTGTGTGTCTTCAAAGCAAGTTCACCTGCAGTTGCTGAGATTTACGTAGAGAAAAAGTTTTTCTTCTCAAGATGGTTACTTTCTGAATTGTATTGCGCCTTTTCTATCCTGTCAAGCGGTGATCGTTCCAAAGCTGGTAAAAAGGCAGTTAAAATGGATGTGAGGCAGTTAGCCGACCGCCTCACATCCTGAGAACAAAGAGGCACACCTACAATGCGCCTGAAGCTCATTTTACCAAAAGTTGA
>JADLFQ010000034.1 GCA_020845515.1 Anaerolineaceae bacterium
TGCAACTGCGACGACCCGTACGAGAGCAATTTTTCAAGTATTTTGCGCTCAACTTCAATTTTTTAGGGCTCAGGAAGCTGATTGCCACCTGCTATGCCGGTTCGCCGGTGGCGGGCGAGCAATTGCCGCTGTTCGACATTAAAGGACTGGGCGTCAAAAACGGCAGCGCCAAGCGCGCTTATAAAATCGAAATCACCGAAGTGAGAGACGAAAACGCCGACGGCGCGGTTAACCTGAGCGATGTGGAGCGCCTGCTCAGGAACGGGAAGAACGCCCTGACGCTGCTGGACGGCAACGGCGACGTCCGCTCGGCGGAATGTATCGAACTGTTAAAAGAGGCGGATGTGGTCGTGACCAACCCGCCCTTTTCGCTCTTCCGCGAATACGTCGCGCAGTTAATGGCGTATGAGAAACGATTTGTGATTATCGGCAGCAAGAACGCGATCACTTATCAAGAGATTTTTAAACTAATCCAGGAGGGCAGAATTTGGCTCGGCAATGGTTTTCCAAACGGTAACGCTTTTTTTCGTATTCCGGAGAAATCTTCGCGTGAATGGGCGAACGGTGTATTAAACCCGGAAACAGGGTTGGTAAAATTTCGAAACGTTGGCTGGTTCACCAATCTGGATATACAGAAACGCCACGAAAGTTTAACTCTCTACAAGCGCTACACGCCGGAAGAATACCCGCGCTATGTCAATTACGACGCCATCGAAGTGTCGAAAACCGCAGAAATCCCCTACGACTATGACGGCGAGATGGGCGTGCCCATCACCTTTCTCGACAAATATAATCCTGATCAGTTGGAAATGATCGGATCGAGCAGGTTTGTTGGAAAACCCATGTCCGAATTTGCCGCGAAAGGAACGTATGTGTCTGGGGGTATCAGGTTTTATCTCCCGAATGGAGACGGTATGTACCAATGTTTGTACGACAGGATCGTCATCAAGCGAAAGGGTCCGCGCCATGAAAATTGAACTGCACGAGCTCACCGTCCGCGAGGTGGCGGAGAATTATGTGGATAACGCCGAAGAGGGCGTTAGCGGTTATAGCGGCAGGCTGAACATCCGCCCGAAATACCAGCGCGAATTTGTTTATGATGAGAAGAAACGCAGCGCCGTAATGGATACCATCCGTAAAAGCTTTCCGCTCAACGTAATGTACTGGGTAAAAAATGAGGACGGGACGTTTGAAGTGCTGGACGGACAGCAGCGCACCATCAGCTTTTGCCAGTATGTAATTGGTGACTACTCCATCGAAAACCGCGCCTTCCACAACCTGACGAACACCGAAAAAGAGCAGATCTTAAACTACAAGCTGATGATCTACTTCTGCGAGGGCAACGACAAGGAAAAGCTGGACTGGTTCCGCATCGTCAACATCGCCGGCGAGAGGCTCACCGATCAGGAACTGCGCAACGCCGTCTATACCGGACCCTGGCTTTCCGATGCGAAACTAAAATTCAGCAAAAGCAACTGCGCCGCGTATCTATTATCCAAAGATTATGTAAACGGATCGCCCATCCGGCAGGAAATCTTTGAAACAGCTTTGCGCTGGATTTCAAAGGGCGAAATTGAACAATACATGTCCGTTCACCAGCATGACCCAAACGCCAACGAGTTGTGGATGTATTTCAGAAACGTGATCGAATGGACTGGGCTTACATTTACAACCTGCCGCAAGGAGATGAAAGGCGTGGACTGGGGCGGCTTGTACGATCAATTCAAAGATACAATGCTTGATGCCAATCAGTTGGAACAGGAAGCCCAAACCCTGATGATGGATGACGACGTGAGCAACAAAAAAGGGATTTATCCTTATGTACTCACCAGAAATCAAAAATATCTGAATATCCGCGCCTTCACGCCAGGCCAGAAGAGGGCCGCCTATGAGCGGCAAAAAGGGATCTGCCCCGGGCAGTATTGTGGCGGGAAACACTTTGAGTTTGATGAAATGGAAGCCGACCATATTACGCCGTGGCACGAAGGGGGAAAGACGACGGCGGAAAACTGCCAGATGCTCTGCAAAGAGTGCAACCGCAGAAAAGCAGGAAAGTAAGTTTGCTTAGGTCAAAGCGGGGGGCTGTTCCTCTTTAAAAACTGGACCCCCGCCTTTTGAGGGGCGGGGGCCAGTCCACGAAGGGTAAGGTTACTCCCCTCTCCCTTTATGGCTGTCCATAAGAGAAATAATCGAACTGGATGGCGACCGGCAGAATTTCGTGCGACATGGCGCCAATTCCCGCCAGCCCGCCTTTCGTCAACGCTCCGTCGGAGGTCGAAATCACCTCCTGCCCGTTGGACTCCAGCTTGAGGTTGTTGTCCTGGCAGGTAAAGCGCACGACGTTGGGCTTGGCGGGGTAGAAGACGTTGATCGGCAGGCTGCCCTGTTTGATCAGGACGTACGGGTTCTGATCTTTCTCGCGCAACGCCGCATCGTAGCGAAACAGCCAGTACTGGCTGGTGCTTGAAAGGCGCGCCTCGTACCACTCGGTCAGGTCACTGTTTGCCCGGCAGACCAGCGCCATACCGTTGGAAGTGTGGCCGGTGGGCAGGATCTGCGCTTCGAGGACAACATTCGACTGGGAGCGGTTTTGGTTGAACTTGTAGGCATAGGTCTCCAGGTCGCGGAACTCGAAGATCATCTTGCCGTCTTCATATTTGGCGCTGGTTTTCATCTGCCCGGGTTTTGCCTGAGTGGTGACCACCTTGAGGTCGCCCCAGGTGCTCTGTGTGGTGCTGAAATCATCGTAAAATGATTTTTCGATCGGGGCTTCCGGTACGGCGGTGTTGACAGGGGTGGCGGTCGGGGCGAGGGCTTCCTCTTTGCCGATACCGCCAAAGCTGCAAGCCAGAGAAGCAAACATTAAAACCAGAAGGGGAACCAACAGCTTCTTTTTATTCATGATAAGAAAAACTCCTTTCATCCTTTCAGGAAGGGGCCGGCGGTGCGCACACGGTGGAGGGGAGTAGAGTCCCGTGTTCTTTTGCCGGCAGAACGAAAAACCGGAAGGGCGCCTTGCGCCTCACAGTTTCGCTTTAGTTATAAAAATTCCTGTTGTTTGTGTCAATAGCCCCCAGCCGACATTCACCTGACAGGTTTGCAAGGCGGCCGCAAGGCAGCGGGAAACACCATCCGGAAAACCTCTCCGCTCAAATCGTCTTGTTAAGATAAATGTCATATTTAATTGTTACATTTGTCATGTTGTCCAAACTCCAATTGTAAGCTAAAGTTATTGTCTCACATATCATATAGGAAGAATAAGTTATTGTGAACAACAACTCATTGAGCGAAAGCGAACAGATGTACCTGGTTACAATCCGTAAAGCGTGCGAGCACTGTGCCGACACGCCAATTCCCATCCCGGAAATCGCAAAGGAACTGGGAGTGCAGCCCGTATCTGCCAGCCAGATGATCAACCGGTTGGCGGAGCGCGGGGTTGTAAACTACATTCCCTACAAGGGCGCAGAATTAACACCGGAAGGAAAGGCAATTTCCGACAAAATTCTGCGCAACAGGCGCTTGTGGGAGGTTTTCCTGGTGAAGGTGCTTGAGATGGAACTGGAAGAGGCAGACCGGCTGGCTTGCCAGATTGAGCATTTCACCTCACCGGATATTACCAGCCGCCTGGCAAACTTCCTTGATCACCCCACGGTTTGTTTTCACGGAGATCCAATCCCGCAAATTGAAGGTGGAAACCCCGTAGCGTTTGAAGGCATACCGCTGGATAAACTTAAAGTCGGTCAGCGCAGCCATGTCGTCCGTATTAATGCAGACCCCCCAACAGCCAAGTTCCTGGCAGACGAAGGGGTGAAGCCCGGCGTATGTATTGGCATGCTGGCAACGGGCAACAGTGGCGATTATTTGCTGGAGATTGGGGAAAACCGCATTCACTTATCTGCAAAGATGACGGGCGACATCACCGTCAGCAGCATAACCCACGCCCAACAGCCTGAAAAAGAGGAGCAAGACATGGAAGTGCCTTTGAGTCACTTAAAAGTCGGAGACAGGGGGATTGTTCGGAAGTTGAATTTCAAGGGGGGGATGCGGCAGCGCTTGCTGGCGATGGGGCTTACCGCCGGTGAGATCATCTCAGTCAAACGGATCGCACCGCTGGGTGACCCGATTGACTTTGTCATCAAAGGGTACGACCTTTCCCTGCGCAAAAATGAAGCAAAAGAGATCAGCGTCACCCTGGTACAGGAA
>JADLFQ010000035.1 GCA_020845515.1 Anaerolineaceae bacterium
CTGTTTTGGATAAGGATAATACTGTGAACATCTTTGAAACCTTGATCAAGGAGGCGGACCCGTCGGTAACATTATCATTTGAACCAACGATGTCTTTTCGGTAACATTATCATTTGGCTTGACAGGGTTCTCATGTTCCAAAAGTAAAGGCTTTTGATCTATCAACCCCTCTCATTACCTGTCTACACGCACCTCAGTCGTGGCTTGTTGTTTTAATCGGTAACCTCATAAAGCTCGATCAATACACCACCAGCGCTTTTAGGGTGAACGAATGCCATTTTCCGCCCCTCAAGCAAAACTGGCGCCTCATTAATCAGGCGTACTCCTTTGGCTTTGAGGTCTACAAGCGAGCTTGCCAGGTCATCCACTTCCAGACAGATGTGATGTATCCCGCCACCTCGCTCTTGAATAAAGCGTGCTGTGCCCGTGTCTTCCTGTGTGGGTTGTACCAGTTCTATTTCGCTTTCCCCTGCAGGCAAGAAAGCTACAATCGCTTTCTGACTTGGAACCTCCTCGGTATGGCTCAAATCCAAACCCAGCGTGTCACACCAGAAATGCAATGCCGTTTCCATATCCGGGACAGCTATGGCTATATGATGAACTTTCTTTACGCTCATAACACCACTCTCTTATCACTCACACAGCCGTTATAGCCAGGTAGAGGGTTCGTATTCGCCCCACACGCCTCGCAAAACACCACACATTTCACCCAGCGTTACAGAGTTTTCGGCGCACGCGATCAGTAGCGGCATTAAATTCTCACTGCCTCGCGCGGTTCTGTCAAGCTGCTCCATTAGTTCATGCGCGCGCCCCGCGTCGCGACTCGCTCGCAGATTTTTCAAGCGCTCTTTCTGCTCTTGCTCAATGGAAAGGTCAACTGAAAGCCGTTCCAGGTCCGGTATTTCTTCACCCTGAAAGGCATTCAGCCCAACAACAATCTGTTCTCTATTTTCAATCCGCTTCTGGCTTTGATAAGAAGCTTCTTGAATTTCATGCTGTATAAATCCCAGCTCTATGGCCGCCAGCGCGCCCCCCATCTTGTCAATTTTTTGTATGTAGTCCTCTGCTCGCTTTTCAATTTCATTGGTCAAATTTTCGATAAGGTAAGAGCCCGCCAGCGGGTCAACGCTGTCTGCCACGCCCAACTCAAAAGCGAGAATTTGCTGGGTTCGCAAAGCGATGTTAACAGATTTTTCCGTCGGCAGCCAGAATGCCTCATCCATGCTGTTGGTATGCAGGGACTGTGTCCCGCCCATCACTGCCGCCAATGCCTGAATGGCTACGCGCACTATGTTGATTTCGGGTTGCTGTGCCGTCAGGGTTGAGCCCGCCGTCTGTGCATGAAATCGCAGCATCAATGACTTTGCATCTTTTGCCCCGAATCTCTCCTGCATGATCCGGGACCACATCCGCCGGGCAGCTCGAAATTTGGCTGTTTCCTCCAAAAAGTGATTGTGAGCATTGAAGAAAAAAGAGAGTTGGCCTGCAAAATCGTCAACCTCCAACCCGACATCTACTGCAGCCTGAACATATGCAATCGCATTTGCCAATGTAAAAGCCACTTCCTGCACCGCGGTCGAACCCGCTTCACGTATATGATATCCGGATATGCTAATCGTATTCCAGTGCGGAAGATTGGCCTGGCAGTACTGAAAGATATCCGTAATCAAACGCATCGAGTGTCGCGGAGAGAAAATATAGGTGCCCCGCGCGACATATTCTTTTAATATATCGTTCTGGATCGTCCCGCGTAGTTGCCTTTCAGGCAGCCCTTGCTGCCGCGCGACCCCAATATACATCGCCAACAAGATTGCTGCCGGTGAGTTAATCGTCAGGCTCGTTGAAACTTTATCAAGTGGAATATCACGAAAAAGCGCCTCCATATCTTCCAGAGACGAAATCGAAACACCCACCCTTCCAACCTCTCCGCTGGCGATAGGATCATCGGCATCATAACCAATCTGTGTGGGTAAATCGAAAGCTACCGAAAGGCCTGTCTGTCCGTGATCGAGAAGAAAGCGATAGCGACGATTTGATTCTTCAGCTGTTGCATACCCGGCATATTGCCGCATTGTCCACAACCGGCCTCGATACATTGTAGGCTGTATGCCGCGTGTGAAAGGGTACTCTCCTGGAAACCCAAGTGCCTCAAGGTAATCCATTTCAAAAGGAAGCGAAACGCGCGGCAACACAATGCCTGATGGCGACTCAAAATTCTCCTTTCGCTCTGCCGAGCGCTTTAAGACGGGATTTAAAATCTCCTCTTCCCAACGTTTTTCTTCTGCGTTCAGGTTCATCGGCCCAGCCTTTAACCGGTTTGTTCCAACATAATTAGTATACATTGACTTGCAAATTTTTCCTTAAGTCGTAGGGGTATAACATCTTGAAAACACAAAAAACACGCCTGCGTATTACAATTCATCTCGAAGAAACCTGCAACAATAAGATCCCCGGAATTTCTTTCCAAGGCCGGTTGTGGTACACTTCAAAATAAATAATTTAGAAATAAACATGACGCCTTTCTTACAATTCATCTTCACTCTTTCCGCCATTATTGTTGCCGCGAAAAGCGCAGGCTACTTAAGCACTCGCGTCGGTCAGCCTTCGGTCTTAGGAGAATTGATCGTAGGTCTTATTTTGGGACCTTCCCTTCTGGATCTCACCCATTCATGGTTTATCACCGACCCTCATTTACACGAAATTATTTATGAGTTAGGCGAATTAGGCGTCTTGCTCCTGATGTTTATCGCAGGCTTGGAATTGCATGTTTCAGATCTTACTCGCAATACGCGCGTAGCTGCTTATTCAGGCATTTTGGGTGTAGCAGCACCCGTTGGTCTGGGCTACGCTACCGGGCTCCTGCTCGGTCAGCCTTCTAACGTCGCTTTTTTTTTAGGCCTCAGCCTTGGGGCTACCAGCGTTAGTATTTCAGCACAAACTTTAATTGAACTAGGTGTGCTGCGCAGCCGGGTAGGCTTTACATTATTGGGCGCAGCTGTATTTGATGATATTTTAGTTATTTTGCTTTTATCCTTATTTCTTGCAATCGTCAGTGGTGGCAGCGGCATTCTCTCTATTCTTCTCATCATCGGCAAGATGATTTTGTTCCTGTCCCTCTCTGTGGGCTTCGGTTTATGGGGACTGCCTCGTTTCACTCGTTTTATCAAAAAGCTTTCTATCAGCCAGGGCCCCCTATCCTTTGCAATTGTTATTATATTGATCTATGGCTTAGCTGCAGAGCTCATCGGAGGTATGGCGGCCATAACTGGGACGTTTATTGCCGGTTTAATGTTTTCGCGAGTGCCCGAAAAAGCTGTAATCGAAACCGGACTGCGTGCCATCGCCTATGGATTTTTCGTCCCCATTTTTTTTGTGAGTATTGGCCTGGGCGTCAACATTTCCAGTTTGGGTGTTGAAGTACTCTGGGGCGCTCTTCTGATTTCTATCGTTGCCATCGTTGGCAAAGTCCTTGGTTCCGGGCTTGGTGCACGCCTGGGCAGGCTCTCTTGGCCAGAATCTCTTCAAGTCTCGGTCGGTATGGTCTCAAGAGGTGAAGTTGGGTTAATCGTTGCACAGCTTGGCGCCAGCGTGGGACTCTTAGACGACAATACTTTTTCGGCAATTGTTGCCATGGTAATTTTGACCACACTGGTCACACCGCCGTTATTACGAAGCTCTTTTAAACTCACACGTCTCCCCAACTCTTCCAATTCACTGGAGGCAAATTAATAGTGTATCTCATTCTGTTTGTCCTGCATGACACCAATAATTTAAAGGCTGTCCTAAACGCCTGGGATGAAGCCGGCGTTTCAGGAGTTACAATCCTTCCCAGCACGGGTCTCGGTCGCCTTCGCGAAAGCAAAGCCTTACAAGACGATTTTCCTCTCATCCCTAGGATCGAAGATTTCTTCCACTATGAAGAACAGCTCAATCGAACTATTTTTACTATAGTCAGAGGCGAGGAAATGGTGGACAAGGTCGTCCAAGCTACAGAAAATATCGTCGGAGATCTCCGCAAACCCAATACAGGTATTCTAGCGGTACTCCCAATCGTGAAGGTATATGGTTTAAACCGCGAACCAGGAGTTTAGAAAATGAAAATTCTTACCGTTGATATAGGTACTGGAACGCAGGATGTTTTTCTTTATGACTCGCGCCTCGACATTGAGAATGGCTTTAAACTTGTTTTGCCTTCTCCCACCATGATTATTAACCACCAACTTCGCCGTGCTACACAGGAAAAGCGCCGCGTTGTATTGACCGGCGTGACCATGGGCGGTGGCCCGAGTGCGTGGGCGGCAGAAAACCACATCAAAGCCGGTCTTGATCTTTTCTCCACACCCGATGCCGCCCGCTCTTTCAACGATGATTTATCCGCCGTGGAAAATATGGGAGTAACAATCGTATCAGAGGAGGAAGCCCTCAGAATTCCAACAGACGTCCTCCGCATTGAAATGAAAGATCTTAACCTTGAAGCCATCCTCCAAGTCTTTCATAACTTTGGCGTCTCTCTCCATGACCTTGCGGCGGTTACCGCAGCCGTTTTCGATCATGGCGCCGCCCCCCCGGATGTTTCTGACCGTCAGTTTCGCTTCGATTACTTGGATAAGCGAATACGCGCTGAAAATCGCCTCAGCGCTTTTGCCTATCACGCAAAAGAGATACCAGAACACCTAACCCGCCTCAAAGCAGTAGCACAATCCACACTCAGTCTCGAGGTTCCCCTTATTGTTATGGATACCGCCCCGGCAGCAATTTTAGGTGCGACTTTCGATTCTCATGTTGCAATCCACCCACAGAAAATCATTCTCAACATCGGCAATTTTCACACACTCGCATTCCGCCTAGGGCCAGAGGGAATCGAAGGCGTCTTCGAGCACCATACTGGCATACTGAATGCTGAGAAATTAGAGAATCTAATTCGATTACTGGCAAATGGCAGCCTGAAACACCAAGATGTCTTCAACGATCACGGTCATGGAGCCCTGGTCTATCAAAACCACTCCATGTCTCTGGATAACCCGGATTTCAATATCGTTGTAACCGGTCCCAGGCGGCGCGTGTTGGAAAGCTCTCCTCTCAAACCCTATTTTGCTGTCCCCTTTGGGGATATGATGATCTCCGGTTGTTTTGGTATGCTGGCAGCTACAGCCGATTTAATGCCCAATTTAAAAGAAACCATCCTCGCCAGCCTGCATGGCGCGGGGGGTAGCGGTACACCACCGTGGGAGTTGCCCATCGCCTAGCCTTGCGGTCGCCCGATAAACCTTGTTAGCATCACCAGGCGACTTGCTTTCCCTTTCGCCATTTCAGTGGATGGGATGAACTTGCGCCGGATAGCGCGCCACCTGGGACTTCACCATCGCACCGTTTCTTTGTGTATCCAAACGCAAACAGGCCAACTGCCCGACCTACTTGTGCCGAGCGAAGTCAAAGAAGCGGAAATGGACGCGCTCTTCACCTCCATCGGGGACAAAAAACCAAATCCGCATGATTACCATCGTCAATCGGGTCACTCGCTGCTATTTGGGCTGCAAAGTGGTCTGGCAGCGAACGCAAGAGGCGATCCAGGAAATGATGAAGACGCCTTTGTAATGCCCATGATCGCTTGTGGCGCTACTGGGGAGCTTATGAAGTCTCCCAGAGCAAAACCAACACCTACTCGGTCGAAGGTAATCATGCCGAGTTGCGCCATTATCTGGCTCGCCTGGCCAGCCGCTCGCGCTGTTTCTCGCGTTATCCGCAAGCTTATGTTTTATTTCAATTGTCGCCAGTTGCACAAGCAGCGTTTTCCAAACTACCCAGCTCATGTGTTCCAATTTATCCAGCCTAAGCTTTAGTCATTCTTTTTTCCGCGCACCCTAACCCAACCTAACCCGCCTTTCTTAAAGTCCACAAATCAGGACTGGCGACTTGTCAGGAGAAGCGCTAAATTCCCTGCGAGCCTGAGCATGGTTCGTGAAGCCCTGGCAATTGATCAGGCTAACCACCAAATTGTTGATGATTGCCATCGCCCTTCCCATTCGTTTGTCGGTCATTCGGGTCTGATCTTCTTGATACGTCACATCTCGGCGATAATGCAAGCCATTTTCAATCCCCCACTCGCTGCGCACAATGCCAGGAGTTTTTTCGGATCAGCTTTCTGGCGGGTCAAACTGGTTAGCCCATACTGAACTTCGCTTTCCACTTTTCCCGTCGCCAGCGTCGTAAAACGCCGCTCTACTTTGAAGACTTGCCCCAGGTAAGGCCAGTCCAAATAATCGTTCATCAGACTGCTGACCGTGATTTGGCGAGTTTCGATCCGTCCCGCTTGTTTTTCAGTCGTTTGAGCACTTTCGAAGTCCATGGCTGGGCATCCCAATCCGGGAACTGACTTTTCTGGTGCAAAGAGCTGTTCAATCGCTCAGCGGGTATTGGTCTGGTTATCTCTAACGATCCAAACAAAATCCCCGCCAGCTTTCACAATCTGGATCGATATCTGGCGTTGGGTATGCATGGCATCCCCTGTCACCACCTTGTTGCGCAAATCCAGGCACTGCAACAACCTCGGCGCCACCACAATTTCGTTCTCCTTGTCCTTTTCTACCGCCATTTGCATCAAGACAATCCCCTGCCCGGGCAGACAGGCGGCTAGTAAATGCACTCCGAAGGGATCGTCAACCGTGATCGTTCCTCGCACTGTCTTTCCGTCGACCACAAGGACCATTTCCTGACCCTGGCTGGGCAGTTGAGCTAAATACTCGCTGAAAACGATTGCCAAATCCTCAACACTGGTTTCTTCCGTGAGAATCCGCCGGTAGGTGCTGTGATGCGGCAAGCGTTTGCGCTTGAGCTTCAAATCTAGCGCAGGGATCAAGTATTCACTACGCAATTGCACCTAGTCGGCGATGCTAAACACCTTATTCTCACCACACAACTTGGCCAATATAAATAGCACCAAAACAATTTCCAGGCGGTAACGGATCCCGCGCCGTTTTCGCCCATCCTTTACCCGCCGTAAGTAATCCAACAAATGCCAAAATGAATGCTACTGCCGGTTGTCTGCTCCGCCCGCTTTCCCTGATCGTTTCCTGTGATAGACTCCATCATGACCTTCCTCGGTGTTGTTTGGTGTAGGAGCCTACAATTTACCGGAGAAGGTCTCTTTTTTCAACCCTTTCTCGACTTTAAGAAAAGCGCGAATACGTACATAAAGGGGACCTGTCAAGCCAAATGATAATGTTACCGAAAAGACATCGTTGGTTCAAATGATAATGTTACCGACGGGTCCGCCTCCTTGATCAAGGTTTCAAAGATGTTCACAGTATTATCCTTA
>JADLFQ010000036.1 GCA_020845515.1 Anaerolineaceae bacterium
CTGTTTTGGATAAGGATAATACTGTGAACATCTTTGAAACCTTGATCAAGGAGGCGGACCCGTCGGTAACATTATCATTTGAACCAACGATGTCTTTTCGGTAACATTATCATTTGGCTTGACAGGGATCACGCGTTTGATCTTCGGGCATAAGTTCAGACATTATACGAAAAGGCGCCTCAAAGCCGGATAAACCCGGTTTATAACAACGACTTTATAAGCATGGAGTTATCAAAGAACACCATTTCACTACAATAGCAAATTGCATTTTGTTGTAATGGAAGAAATCCATTCTTTTGTATTTTTGTTGGGCAGCCCCAGCCGTGCAGGAAACGTGATAAATTCTTCCGGTGAAGGGGATAAGCTTAACTTAACAGAGTTTCCCTCTCCGGGGGTGCAAAAAAGATCCTGGAGTGCCGATCCACTAAAACACTTACGGCAATAAAAAAACCCGCCATTTACGGGCGGGAGTTCCACATTGGTTTTAGGTAAAAAAGAGCAGCTACTCGTTCACATAATCCAGCCACTCAGCTGACCGCGCCCCCTTTCCTTGAACCGTATCATGAAATAGACGCTGGATCCGGCGGGTGACCGGCCCCATTTTTCCACTACCGATTGGACGAAAATCAATCTCGGTCACTGCCACCACTTCGGCGGCTGTGCCGGTCACAAATACCTCATCAGCAATATACAACTGATCTCGAGAAATCAATTCTTCTTTCACAGTGTAACCCAGGTCTTGCGCCAGAAGAATGATCGCATCGCGCGTAATTCCCTCAAGGATCGTGGCGGTATGCGGGGTATAGACAATACCGTTCCGCACCAAAAGAAGATTCTCCCCGGTACACTCAGCCACATAACCCTGTGGATCAAGCATAATCGCCTCGTCAAAACCCAGGCGCACGGAGTCCGTTTTTGCCAAAACACTGTTGGAATAATTGCCCGTGACTTTGGCCTTGGTCATGGCGATATTAATGTGATGGCGGGTGTAGGAGGATACATTTGCTCGTACACCTTTTTCCATGGCTTCTTCCCCCAGATATGCACCCCATCCCCACACAGCAATACCGGCGCGCGCCCTGCCGCCGTCAAGGTTCAACCCCAGATTGTCACTTTCCTGAAAGATCAGCGGACGGATATAACCGCTCTGGATGTCGTTAGCTCGGATAGTTTCCTTGGTGGCCGCACAAAAATCATCCACCGTAAAAGCCAAGTTACGAAAACCCAGAACCTTGGCTGAATTCACCAGGCGTTCCATGTGTTCCCGTAGTCGGAAGACCGCCGCCCCCCGGTCAGTGCTATAGAAACGAATTCCCTCGAAGACTCCCAGGCCATAGTGCAAAGCAGCATTGAGAAAATGTACCGTAGCATCCTGATATGCCACCAGTTTTCCATCCATCCAAATCACTTTCGATTCAGTTCCCATGCTCCCATACTCCTTATTGCAGGTTTCGAAGAATTGCTTCAGTCACTTGTGCAGTAGAGCAACTACCGCCCAGATCCGGGGTGGTACAGCCATCCTCGATCGTCTTCTCAACTGCCGCCTCAATCTGCGCGGCTTCTGTTCCCAGCTTAAGCGAATAGCGCAGTAAAAAAGCCGCACTCACAATCGTACCAATCGGATCGGCGATGCCTTTCCCGGCAATATCGGGCGCTGAACCGTGAATTGGTTCGTACATCCCAGGTCCGGAACTGCCCAAAGAGGCTGAAGGCAGCACACCCAGCGACCCTGTCAGAATAGCCGCCTCGTCCGAGAGAATATCGGCAAACAAATTCTCAGAAACAACAACATCAAAGCTTGAGGGGTTGGCAACCAATCGCATGGCAACCGAATCAACCAGCGCGTGTTCCAGCGTAACATCGGGGTATTCCTTGCCTATTTCAACGGTAATTGCCCTCCACAAACGGGAAGATTCAAGGACGTTGGCTTTATCCACCGATGTCACCTTTTTTCGCCGGCCGCGCGCCAGGTCAAAAGCCATGCGCACAATGCGGTCAATTTCATAATCATGATATTCGAGGGTATCAATGGCTTTCTCACGCCCATCTGTCACAAACCGCCCGCGCGGCTGGCCAAAATACAAACCGCCCGTAAGTTCCCGCACAATGATCATATCCACGCCAGCCAGTCTTTCCGGCCTGAGTGGAGAAGCGCCAGCAAGCTTGGGATAGATCTTAACCGGACGCAAATTAGCAAATAAGCCCAGGCTCTTACGCAATCCAAGCAAACCTTGTTCGGGGCGAACCGGCGCTGCCGGATTGTCCCATTTCGGCCCCCCAACCGCGCCGAGCAGGATGGCATCCGACTGCTTGCACGCTTCCAGCGTCTCTTCTGTCAGCGCAACGCCATATCGGTCAATCGAGCAGCCGCCAATTAGATATTCGGAAAATTCAAAACGGTGACTCCCGCGCTTCGCAATAAACTCCAGCACCTGATGCGCCGCAGCCGTAATTTCCGGGCCGATGCCATCGCCCGGCAACAAAACAATCTTTGCATTCACAAATAACTCCCTCCCGATTTTATTGGCAAACCATCAATCCGTATTCCACCGAATCCACCAGAGCTTGCCAGCTTGCTTCGATGATATTGGAGCTCGCGCCAACCGTGCTCCAACCCTTTTTCCCATTACGCGTTTCGATCAAAACTCGTGTGACAGCTTCAGTTCCATTGTGCCCATCCAGAATGCGCACTTTGTAATCCGCCAGATGGAAATGGCTGATGGCATTATAACGTCCTGAAAGAGCTTTGCGAAGTGCCAAATCCAGCGCATTCACCGGGCCATTGCCTTCGGCGGCCGTGTGGATAACTTCTCCGTCCACGCGCACTTTGACCGTAGCTTCCGATAACAAGCCGCGTCCCTGGCGATGTTCCACCAGCGCCGAGAAATCAATCAGTTCAAAGGGACTGGCATAACCCTCTTCCTGCCGTTTGAAGAGCATGACAACCGAAGCTTCGGCAGCCTCAAAAGAAAAACCCTGAGATTCCAATGTCTTCACGGTGGCAAGCACCCGGTTGACCTGCTCCTCTCCTTGTATTTTAATGCCGTACTCCTCCGCCTTGCTAAGCAGGTTCCCGCGTCCCGAAAGTTCAGAGACCAGAACGACCATCTTGTTCCCCACCAGCGAAGGATCAATATGCTGATACGAGTTGACATTACGGCGGATCGCCGCTACATGGATGCCGCCCTTGTGGGCGAAAGCCGCACGGCCTACATAAGGCAGATGATCATCAAAAGAGAGGTTTGCCAGTTCCGCGACATAGTGAGAAAGTTCAGATAAGCAATGCAGTTTCCCGGGCGGTAGCGCCTGAAAACCCAGCTTCAGCTCTAAATTGGGAATGATCGAACACAGATTGGCATTTCCGCAGCGCTCACCATAACCGTTGATCGTACCCTGCACCTGGATACAGCCTTCTTTAACCGCAGCAATCGCATTAGAAACCGCACATTCGCTGTCATTGTGGGTATGGATGCCAAGCGGCGTCTGTACATGCGCCCGCACGGCACGCACCTTCTCTGTGATCTCCCAAGGCATAGTGCCGCCATTGGTATCACACAGGACAAGCGTTTCCGCCCCTGCACGGGCAGCTGCCTGCAAAGTTTTTATTGCATAATCTGCGTCTTCTTTGTAACCGTCAAAGAAATGTTCCGCATCATAGATCACACCGCGTCCCTGTGCTCGTAAATAAGCCACGCTTTCTTCGATCATGCGCAGGTTGTTCTCTAGTGTGGTGCGCAAGACCTCTTTAACATGCAAAATAGAGGTTTTGCCCACCACCGTGCAATACGGGGTTTCAGCTTCGAGCAGCGCCTGAATATTCTCATCCTCTGCCGGAGACTTACGAGCACTGCAAGTGGAACCAAAAGACGCGATCTTCGCATGCTTCCAATCCATACGGGCAGCGCGCTTAAAAAACTCCACATCCTTTGGGTTCGAGCCAGGCCAGCCCCCTTCAATGAAATCCACACCCATCTCATCGAGGCGTTTGGCGATATTAACTTTATCCTCGCAAGATAGGGAAATATCCTTACGCTGTGTGCCGTCTCGGAGGGTCGTATCGTAAATTTGTATTTTTTGCATAGCTTCCTTTTCGCGGCTCAAACGGCCATTTGGCTCTTTTCATAAGCCGAAATTTGCTCTTCCAAACCAAGCAGGTAGCCCAACTCATCCACGCCATTCAGCAGGCAGGTTTTGGAAAAATCATCAATAGGAAAATACGCCACAGGTTCACCAGCCACCTTGAGCGTTTGTGTGCCCAGGTCAATCTCCAATTCGCTCTGCGGCTCATTTTCCAGCCTCCTGAGCAGGCTGTGATAATAATCTGGGCTGACAACAACAGGCAGCAACCCGTTTTTCAAAGCATTGTTGCGAAAGATATCCGCGAAACTGGTAGAAATGATCGCGCGAAAGCCAAAACCAGTCAGCGCCCATGGGGCATGTTCACGCGAGGAACCACAGCCAAAGTTATCCCCCGCGACCAAAATTGCGGCGCCCCGGCTTTCCGGCTTATTCAAAACAAAATCCGGCTTGGGAGAGCCATCCGGCAGATAGCGCCAGTCGGAAAACAGTTTTTCACCCAGGCCTGTCTTGTCAGTCACCTTTAGGAAACGCGCTGGAATAATCTGATCAGTATCAACATGATCTAGCGGCAAAAGGACTGCACGAGATTTTAAGAGAGTAAATTTATTCATTATGACCGCCTTTTTAGCTAAGGTTGCATCAGGGTGCGCGGGTCGGTGATTTTACCAGTCAGTGCAGTTGCAGCGGCTGTTAGCGGGCTGGCAAGAAAAGTCCTGCCCCCTTTCCCCTGCCGGCCTTCAAAATTTCGGTTGCTGGTGCTGACGGCATATTGCCCCGGTTCAAGTTGGTCGCCGTTCATCGCAATACACATACTGCAACCCGGCTCACGCCATTCTGCTCCGGCTTCCTTGAAGATCTGATCCAACCCTTCGGCTTCGGCCTGTCGTTTAACGCTATAGGAGCCAGGGACCACCAACACACGCATTTGGGGGGCAATCTTACGCCCTTTGAGCAGTGTGGCTGCCAGACGCAGATCCGAAATGCGGCCATTGGTGCAACTCCCGATAAAGACCACATCCACAGGATGGCCGAGCAACTGCTGGCCTGCTGTCAGTCCCATATAATCCAGGGCTTTTTGCAGTCCGCCTTTTTGAGCCTCATCGCCAACGGTATTTGGGTCGGGCAGCTTTCCGTTCACCGGAATGCTCATGCCCGGGTTGATGCCAAAAGTGACAACCGGCTCCAGATCGGAGACCTCCAACGTAACCTCATGGTCGAAAACTGCTCCCTCGTCTGTAACCAATTCTTTCCAGCGGGCAAGGCTGCGCTCCCATTCTTCACCTTTTGGCGCAAACACACGTCCGGCGAGGTAATCAAATGTCTTTTGATCCGGCGCAACCAACCCAGCGCGCGCTCCTGCTTCGATGGTCATATTGCACAACGTCATCCGTTCTTCCATTGTCATGGCTTGAACAGCAGGGCCGCGATATTCAAAAACATACCCAACGCCACCACCCACTCCAATCTTTCGAATGAGCGCCAAAATTACATCTTTCGCGGTGACACCAGGTGACAGCTCACCCTCAATATTGACCGCGCATGTCTTCGGCTGCCATTGCAGCAGGCATTGAGTTGCCAGGACATGCTCGACCTCACTCGAACCAATACCAAAAGCCAGTGCACCAAAAGCGCCGTGAGTAGCGGTATGGCTGTCGCCGCAGACAATGGTCATCCCCGGCTGGGTAAGGCCCAACTCCGGGCCAATGACGTGTACGATACCCTGATTCTCACTCTGCATCCCATACAGTGGGATGCCAAATTCATCACAGTTGGCTTCCAACTGGCGGATCTGGCGCACACTCATTTCATCCGCAAATGCCAGGCGGCCTATTTTACTGCCATCTTCACTGCGGGTTGGAACGCCATGATCAATGGTCGCCACTGTTTTGCTGGGTTGCCGCACTTTGAGGTTTCGGTTTCGCAAGCCGGAAAAAGCTTGGGGGGAGGTAACCTCATGCACCAAATGCAGATCAACATATAAAACCGCTGGAGAATTAGGCTGTTGGGTTACAACGTGTCGCTCCCAGATCTTATGAAACAGGGTTTTAGCTGTCATTACGCGTGCCACATGCTATTCGAAAGAGATTTCGGTTCATTCGTCTCGTCCATTGAGTCTTGTGATTTACGCGCGCCAGCACACATAATCGCTTCTGCATCCCAGCCAGCCGGTATGGTATGAGGTTCGTCAAATGGGTAAGCATAATTATCATAGAACTCAGGATGATTACAATTCACAGGGTTCATTTCATTTCCTCCTTTGGAGACCAATTCAATTATTCGGGTTAGAGTGCTTCAGCGGCCACCTTTTCCGGGCTTCCATACCTGCCGGCGGCGACAATCATCTTGTTCAATGCCGAAAGATATGCTTTTGCGCTGGCAACAATAATATCGGTATCTGCCCCATAACCACCAAACGTCAACGGTTGGCCAATTTCTTTTTGGGCATCCCAGATGGATTTGCCATTTTCTCCCTGGATACGCACAGTAACCTCTCCCAGGGCATCAATCCCCTCCGTAACGGCGTGAATAACAAATTCTTGCAAAGAGTTGGGGCATTGAACAATGGCATTGATGGCATTGTACGTGGCATCCACTGGCCCGGTTCCAATACTGGCATGGGTGCGTAAATCTCCGGATGGGTCGCGCAGTCGCACTGAAGCAGTCGGCATGCCCATTGTTCCACAAGATACTTGCAATCCATCCAGGGCAAACAATTCATACGGTTGGTAAAGTTCATCGGAAACCAGGGCTTCCAGGTCGGCATCAGTGATCGTTTTCTTCTTATCTGCCAGAAGCTTAAAGCGTTCAAAGACCTGATCCATTTCCTCCTCGTCAAGTGAGTAGCCGAGCGAGGTCAGACGGACTTTCAAAGCATGGCGGCCGGAATGCTTCCCCAGTACCAGTTTGCTTTGAGAAGCGCCTACATCCTCCGGGCGCATAATTTCATAGGTCTGGTTGTTCTTAAGCATGCCGTCCTGATGAATGCCAGCCTCATGCGCGAAGGCATTGGCGCCAACAATTGCTTTATTGGGCTGAACGTTCATGCCTGTATAGTTGCTAACGAGCTTGCTCATGCGGGTGATCTGGCCGGTTTTAATACCAGTGGTGAGCCCCATGGAAGCATGGCGGGTGTGCAGCGCCATGACCACTTCTTCCAGCGCCGTATTGCCAGCCCGCTCACCAATTCCATTGATGGTAACCTCAGCCTGCCGCGCGCCAGCCCTTAAGCCTGCCAGGGTATTGGCAGTGGCCAGGCCGAGGTCGTTATGACAATGCACCGAGACCACACAATTTTCTATACCCTCTGTGTTGGCGATGATCCCGGCAATCAGCTTGCCGAACTCATCCGGCATGGTATAGCCAACCGTGTCTGGAATGTTGAGTGTGCGGGCGCCGGAGCGGATGGCCTCAGCCAGCACCTGATACAAAAATTCGGGGTCGCTGCGGCCGGCATCTTCAGGGCTGAACTCAACATCCGCACACAAGCTGCTTGCAAACGCCACCATCTCACGTACTCGTTCCAAAACCTGTTGGCGCGTCATCTTCAACTTGTACTGCATATGAATTTCTGAAGTGGCAAGGAAGGTGTGGATGCGCGGGCGCGCGGCGGGTTGAACTGCCTCCCATGCCTTTTCGATATCCCCTTTGGTGGCACGCGCCAGGCCGCAAATGATCGGAGGAAGGCCCTCGCCACTCATATTTCCAACCTCCATGGCAATTTTACGCACCGCCTCCAGATCATCGGGTGAAGCAGCCGGAAACCCGGCCTCCATGACATCCACACCCAATCGTGCCAGCCCGCGCGCTACTTCCAGTTTCTCGGCGCTCGTCATGGTTGCCCCAGGAGACTGCTCGCCGTCTCTTAAAGTCGTGTCAAAAATTCGAACGTAGTTTTCTTCCATCTTTCCTCCGCATTTGAGCGCCATGCTGCGCCCGCATTTCAAGCTGTTAGGCGTTTTTCACCAGTTCTCTGGCCGTAGGGGTCGCATCCGTTTCAGCAGTGGAAGAATGCTCTGACAATTCTGTCTTTTTCCAGTTCTCTGGCCGCAAGGAGCGCACCTGCACGCCTGCCTGCCACATTTCAGAATCCCGAATCTGCTTTAACTCCACTTCCAGCTTGTCGCGGTAATCGGCAGCGCTGTTTGACTCAAGCACAATTCGGGTCTCTTCTCCGGATTCCACACTTTCATACAGTTTTTCATAGACCGGAAGAACTGCATCGCGGAAGCGATGCCGCCAATCCAAAGCACCGCGCTGGGCGGTGGTGCTGCAATTGCCATACATCCAGTCCATGCCATTTTGTGCAACCAAGCGAATTAAGCTTTGGGTCAGCTCTTCCACCGTCTCATTAAATGCTTCGCTGGGGCTGTGGCCATGTTTGCGCAGCGTGTTGTACTGGGCTTCCATTACACCTGCCAGAGCGCCCATCAAAATGCCGCGTTCCCCTACCAGGTCGCTGTAAACCTCATGCTCGAAATTTGTTCGGAAAAGGTAACCCGAACCGATGGCAATGCCCAGGGCAAGGGTTCTCTCGGTGGCACGTCCGGTGTAATCCTGATAAACCGCAAAACTGCTGTTGATGCCACTGCCATCCAAAAAGTTGGTGCGCACACTTGCACCGGAACCTTTGGGGGCAACAAGGATTACATCCACATTTTTCGGAGGGACAACGCCAGTTTGATCGTGGTAAACGACCGAGAAACCGTGCGAGAAGTAGAGAGCATCTCCCTCATTAAGGCATGCTTTAACAACCGGCCAGACCATTTTCTGAGCAGCATCAGAAAGCAGATACTGGATTACCGTACCGCGCCGGGCAGCTTCTTCAATGGAAAATAAATTTTTGCCGGGCTGCCAGCCATCTTTAAGAGCTTTGTCCCACGATCGCCCCTGTTTCAAACCGACAATCACATTGATCCCGTTGTCGCGCATGTTCAAAGATTGCGCCACTCCCTGTGTGCCATAGCCCAATACGGCGACGACCTCATTTTTGAGAACCTGGCGTGCCTTCTCAAGAGGAAATTCATCTCGAATAACCACTTCTTCTTCTACGCCGCTAAAATTCATTTTTGCCATTTTATATTTCTCCTTTCGTATCCTGTCCGTAATTGGTGTTATAGATAATTTCTTGCTCAGACGGTAATACGGTTAAAATCGCTCACCGGGATGGGGTCCACCAGCAGGGAAGATGCACCGCGCGCCATACTGACCAGTCCGGTTCGCACCATTTCAATAATTCCCCAGGGCTTAAGGACTTCGATAAACCCCTCGATCTTTTCTTCATCGCCTGTAATCTCGACCATCAACGAGTTACTATTTACATCCACAATACGCGCACGGAAAACGTCCACAATCTGCATGATATGAGAACGGCTTTCGTCATTAGCCTGTACTTTGATCAGCGCCAGGTCACGGTCAACTGATGGCGTTGCCGTCAGGTTGTATACCTGAATTACATTCACAAGTTTATAAAGGTAAGCGGTAAGTCTCTCAATATTTAACTGGTCACTATCCACCACAATCGTCATGCGGGAAACATCCGGGTTTTCGGTGCGTCCGACAGCCAATGAGTCGATGTTAAACGCGCGTCTTCGGAAAAGGGAAGCAACGCGGTTCAAAACGCCCGGTTTATTCTCAACAAGTACTACAAGTGTGCTTTTCATCTGGTTCTCCTATTTCGCTTTGCTTTGTGCTTCTTCTTTCTCAAACGCTGTGTTCGGCACTGGCCGGCGGATCATTTGGTGCAGGCTTGCACCCGCCGGCACCATCGGGTAAACGCTGTCTTCCTTTTCCACCTTAAATTCGATCAGCACGGTGCCTTCAGTCTGCCTGGCTTGCTGGATGGTCTTTTCAATATCAGCGCGCTGGGTGACCAGCAAACCGGTCAGTCCGTGCGCTTCAGCAATTTTGACAAAATCAGGGTTGCGCATGGGGGTTGCAGAGTAGCGGCGGTCGTAGAAGAATTCCTGCCATTGCCGCACCATACCCATGTAGCCGTTATTAATAAGCGCGATAGTGATCTTGATGCCCTCCTGTGCGGCGGTGGAAAGCTCAGCCTGCGTCATCTGAAAACCGCCATCGCCCACAATCAGCCAGACCTCTGCATCCGGATTGCCCATCTTAACGCCCACCGCGGCAGGCAGACCAAAACCCATCGTCCCCAGCCCTCCCGAACTAATGAAGCGGGCAGGTTTATCCAGCTTGTAATACTGGGCAGCCCACATCTGGTTTTGACCGACATCTGTAACAATGATCGCATCTCCATCAGTGCATTTCCATAACTCATCAATGACATGAGCCGCGTACAGGTGTTTATCTCCGGAGTCGGTCAGAATGCTATGGGCGCTGGCTTCGTCCTTCATCTGCTGAATTGTCTCAACCCATTCACGGTGTTCACAAGGTTGAATAAAATCAATCACCTGGCGTAGTGTGTGCCGTAAATCTCCAATCAAAGCGGCATCCACAGGCACGTTTTTATTGATTTCAGAAAGATCAATATCAAACTGGATTTTACGAGCTTTGGGAGCATAAGTTTTTACGTTGCCAGTAACGCGGTCATCAAAACGCATCCCAAAAGCAATCAACAGATCGGCTTCCTGAATCGCGGTGTTGACCCAAGATTCTCCATGCATGCCCATCATGCCTAACGCCAGCGGGTGGCTGGCAGGAAACGCACCCAACCCAAGAAGAGTCATGGCAACCGGCGTATTCGTATGCTCCGCGAAATCCAACACCTCATCCATGGCGCCACTGGCGATGATGCCATTTCCCGCCAGGATAACCGGCCGGCGGGCCGATTGGATCATATCTACCACCTGCTGAACATGCCCGCGCGAAAGGGTGGGATCGGGGCGATAACCCGGGAGCTTGATGGGGGAATCGTCATACTCCCACTCAATCGCATTTTGTTGGGCATCTTTGGAAATATCAACCAGAACAGGTCCCGGGCGGCCTGTACGAGCAATGTAAAACGCTTCGCGTATGGCAGAGGAAATCTCGTTTACATCCGTTACCAGATAATTATGTTTTGTGATTGGCAGTGTAATGCCAGTTACATCAATCTCCTGGAAAGCGTCGTACCCGATCAACTTGCTGGCCACCTGTCCGGTAATGAATACGGTAGGCGAGGAATCCATCATCGCGGTTGCAATTCCAGTCACCATATTGGTCGCGCCAGGTCCGGAAGTGGTCATTGCCACACCCACCTTCCCGGTGGAACGGGCATATCCGTCAGCGGCATGGGATGCGCCCTGCTCATGCCGGACGAGCACATGGTGAATCGGGTAGTCCGGCAGCGCATCATACAAAGGCAGGTTCGCGCCCCCTGGGTAACCAAATACAACCTCCACCCCCTCCCGTATCAGGCATTCCCACACAATTTGTGCACCAGTCTGTTTCTTCTTCATCCTTTTACTCCTTTAGAAAGATAAATCATTATCCAGAACAGCCCCACGATCTGCACTGGTGACAAAACGAGCATAGCGTCCCAGCCACTTGCTCTTTGTACGCGGATAAAAAGCTGGCAAAGCCTGTAAGCGGCGGTCAATCTCCTCTTGCGGCAGACGAACATCCAGCCGGCGGGCTTCCAGGTCAATTTCGATCCAATCACCGGGCTGCACTGCGGCAATCGGGCCGCCAGCAGCTGCCTCAGGCGAAATATGCCCAATGCAAGCACCGCGCGTACCGCCGGAAAAGCGGCCATCCGTAATCAGCGCTACTTTCTCGCCCAAGCCCATCCCCATGATCGCGCTGGTTGGGCTGAGCATTTCCTGCATGCCGGGACCGCCGCGCGGTCCTTCATAGCGGATCACAACCACATCGCCGGCCACCACCTCTTTGGACATAATGCCCGCCATGGCTTCTTCCTGTGATTCATAAATGCGGGCAGGGCCTCCAAACTTCCACATCGCCGGGCTGACACCCCCGGTTTTAACCACCGACCCATTCGGGGCAAGATTGCCGAACAAGCAAGCCAGGCCGCCTGTGTTGGAATGCGGGTTGGTATGAGGACGGATCACCTCAGTATCCAACACCTCGGCAGCTTGTATAATTTCTCCCAAAGTGAGGCCCGAGACGGTGGGACGGTTGAGATGTAAACGGCCCGTTGCAGCTTGTACCTCCTTCAGAATGGCAGGGATCCCACCGGCGCGATGAATATCTTCCATATGCCAGTGACCCGATGGACTAACTTTCGAAAGGTACGGCACCCGGTCAGAGATGGTGTTGAGGCGTTCGAGGGGATAATCAAAACCGGCCTCCTGAGCAATTGCCAGGCCATGCAGAACGGTGTTGGTCGAGCCGCCCATCGCCATATCAAGGGCGAAGGCATCATCCATCGCATCCAACGTGACAATATCGCGCGGTTTGAGGTCCCGCGCCACCAAGTCCAGGATCAGACCGCCAGCTCGCGTTGCAAGCGCCTCGCGCTCCGGGGTCAGCGCCAAAGCAGAACCATTGTAAGGCAGCGCCACACCCAGCACTTCCATCAAACAGTTCATGCTGTTTGCTGTAAACATGCCGGAGCACGAACCGCAGGCCGGGCATGCAAAGTCTTCCAGGACTTTCAGCCGCTTCTGATCTATCCGGCCTTGCTGGTATGGACCAACACCCTCAAAAACTGAAACCAGATCAATCACTTCGCCATCCGGCGTGCGGCCGGCCGGCATCGGCCCGCCGGAGACAAAAACCGTTGGAATGTTAAGTCGCATTGCCGCCAACAGCATACCAGGCGTAATCTTGTCACAATTGGGGATGCAAACCATGCCATCAAAACAATGCGCTTCGATCATTGTCTCGATACTGTCGGCAATCAACTCCCGGGAAGGGAGAGAGAATTTCATGCCTCCATGTCCCATCGCGATCCCGTCGTCCACGCCAATGGTATTGAACTCAAACGGCACCCCTCCGGCAGCCCGTACAGCCTCTTTCACAAAACGGCCAAAGGATTGCAGGTGGACATGACCGGGAACAATATCCACATAGGAATTAACCACTGCGATAAACGGTTTCCCCATATCGGCGTCGGTAACACCGGTCGCCTTCAGCAGTGCTCTATGAGGAGAACGCGCAAAGCCTTTTTTTATTTGATCTGATCGCATGAAACCTCCAAAAAAAAACCACCGCCCGATTGGTTCGGGCGGTGGTTTTTTTGTTTTTTTGACTTTCTTTACCTACAATCTTCTTCCACCCGAACCTCAAGAGGGCCTTTAATAATAAGGACAACAATAATAAGGGAGAGGAGGCTAATTAGGGAGATGAAGAGATTGTTTATCATTTTTGGCCTGTTTAGCTGCAATTAACGTTTATGACTATAACATAAGTATAAACGCTCGTCAATAGGTTTTTTAAAAATTGAATCATTTTTTAAGATTGTAATTTGTAACATAAAAGAGCCAGCTATCCTGGCGTACTTGCGAAGTTTCAGGGAGCGCTGGAAACCTTCCGCTGTTCCGTGGGGGAATATTTTGCTGAACGCGCGGCATTACTGGTTGAGGCGCGCGGGTGTGGCAGTGTCTATAGTGTGCGGCTGCCAAAACAGACAATTGCCCGTTTTGCGGGGTGGTGCAAGCAGAAATTTCTCGCTTTTATTTGGCATTTACAGCAGCTTTCGTTATAATTTTAGAAATGAAGGCTCGGCGGGTGGGGTGGCCCCGCTGTTCACTTCGCCAGAGAACCATTACTCAAGCCAACGGAGTTTAACTGTATGGACACAAAACTTCTAAACGGAAGGGTGGAGGGCGTTTTTCTTGGGCTGTCCGCCGGCCATATTCTCTCCACCCCCTGCCAGCAAGCCGTGGTCACCTTCGCAGGTTTTGAGGGTGACAGACATGCCGGCATAACCATGCGCTCCAACAGCCGCACTGCCCGCTATCCTCGCAATACGATGATCCGCAACAGCCGCCAGGTCTCCATCGTATCCATCGAGGAACTTGCCGCCATCACCAGCGACTTAAGAATTCCCGAAATTCAGCCGGAATGGCTGGGAGCAAACTTACTCGTTTCCGGAATCCCGGCGCTTACGCACCTGCCGCCGGGGACACGCCTGTACTTTTCCAACCGCGCTGCACTGACGGTGGAAGGGCTGAATAAACCTTGCAGCAGCTCCGCAAAAGTCCTTCAGGATCACTATCCTGAAAAGGATGGCCTGGCACAGGCTTTTATTGACGCCGCAGCCACGCGGCGCGGCATTGTCGCCTGGGTGGAACGCCCTGGTGTGATCGAACTGGGCGATACCTTTGAGGTCGTTCTGCCTGAACCGGTTGTGTACCCTGCCTGACCAGACTTGCCAGCTTTCTTTCGGAAAGTGATGAGGCTATCCATGAAAAATGAGACAAACTCCGCACTCGATCAGGCAATGGCGCTAATCCGCTCCGGCGCTCCGGAAGAGGCTGGCTCTCTATTGGCAGGCGCAGTGCGCAAAGACCCAAAAAACGCAGCCGCCTGGATGTTGCTCGCCGGTTATGCTCCCGATCCGGAAAGGCAGCGTTTCTGCCTGGAGCGTTCACTGGCATTGGCGCCCGACAATACCGCCGCACAGCAGCTCTTGCAAACGCTGGAGTTGAAGGCGTCCATCGCTCTCCCCGATCTGCTGGCCGCCGTTGGGAACCTGGCTGACCCCAAGGGAACTGACTTTATATCACTCTCCTGCCCAAACTGCGGCGGGACACTGCGCGTTACGGAGGAAAAAGAGCGTTACACCTGCCCCCACTGCGGTCAGGAACACTTGCTGCGGGTGCGTGCCGGGCTGGAGCCGGTGTTGGAAAAACTCCATGGCGTCCAGCAAGGGGTTGACCGGGCAGCAGATGAGCTCGCGTTGCAGCGACTTGGCGAAGAAATCGCGCGTTTAGAGCAGGCCATGCAAGCCAACAACCGCTTGTTCTCGCACGGTGGTCAGTTCTTGTTGACCGGCGTCCTCGTCCTGCTAATCTATTTCTTTGTCGTTATCTTCAACCTGCTTTTGTACCTGGGCGCGTTTCTGGTGGCTTTGGGTTTGTTCTACCTCTTGTATGGACTAAAAAATCGTGCCCAGTTGTACTCTGCCGTACAACTGAAACATCAAGAGGCAAGCCTTATCCGCCCAAAAGGATAGAGGTTCCCCTGCCGCACCGCATCCGTGACACAGCTTTTTCTCTTTACGAGCGCCGCTGCCGGTTTTGATAATTCCAGTAATGTTGTTTTTTACGCTCGTTTTCTTCCAGCCCTCTCTGCATGCGCTCAGCCAGTTGCTGATAATCCACCATTTGCTCAGCAGTGATGTGCGGCGCCGCGGCTGCCAGACCCTGATAAAGAACCTGTCGGGCGCGTTCCCGCTCTCCTTTGCGTTCCAGCTTGAGCGCCTCATTGGCTGCCTCGGCGATCTGTACTTCGCTAAAACGGTGCAGGATCAATTCATCCTGTTTGGCTGCCTGAATTTCATCAGGGCTGGCATATCGCAGCGTCAAGTGAGTTTTCTCTTCCAGCACCTCTTCATTTTCCCCCCGGGCGTGTACAGCCAGCCGGATCTCCAAAGAAGGCTGGTCAATTTCAGGAGGCGTCAGAAGCTGTATATAGATTTCGCGGCGCTGACCTGAAGCCATATCTCCCAGCCAAACTGTCAGCCGGCCTTTATCCAATTCCTGTTTCCAGCCGCCCAGCAGTTTGGCATCCGTATGGGGTGGTAATTCAATTTCCAATTCCACCGCTCGCGCTGTAATCGCGGTCAGCTCACCCAATTCACGTGCAAAAATCCGCGGAATCTCCTGGGGGTCTGCGATGTAATAGAAATTGCCGCCGCCTTGGTTCGCCATCAGTTCAAGCAGGTGCTCGTTGTAACCCTGCCCTACCCCAAAGGTCGAAGTCGCGATGCCGCGGTTGTGAAGCTGGCGCGCGTGCATGCCCAACTCCTCCATATCAGTGATACCCACATTTGCCAGGCCATCGGTCAATAGCAGGGAACGATTCACCAGCCCCGGCGCAGCCGCGCTCGCCGCAAACTGGCAGCTTTGCAGCCAGCCGCCGGAAAGGTTGGTCATTCCGCCGGGCTCAACTCGCCGCAGCAATTGGTGCAACTCCGCACGGGCTGCCTCAGTCACCGCGACGCTTGGGGAGAGCGATTGCACTTCATTGTCATAAGTGACCAGCGCCAGCCTGTCTTTTTCGGTCAACAGGTTCACCACGTGTCCGGCGGCCTTTTTAACAAATTCAAGTTTCTCGCCGCTCATCGAACCGGAGCGGTCCAGCGCAAGCGCCAGGTTGAGACCCGGGCGGTCAGTTTTCTTCTGTACCTGCGGGGCATCAACCACCACCTCGAGAATACGTTGGGCAGGCATATCTTTTTGGATCAGATCAAGATCAACCTGTGCGGAAAGTGAAAAGCTGCTCATGGCTCCTCCTTGGAGATGCGGTTTAAAAGTCAAACGAGTTTGGATTCAAAAAGCTGGCGTGCCAGTTCAAGCAAGCGCTGGATCACCATTTGCTTTTCCATCATTGCTTGCTGGCTGACATGCAGTTCAACACCCGGCGCCAAAAGAATGTGCTGCCACGAGGTTTGAGGTTGTAATGCAGGGTTTGGAACGCCGCCCTGCCACGGCGGGGATGCCGGAGCAGGCCTTTGTTCTAATTGCCGGATTCCCGGCTTTGATCGGTTTGGCGCTGGAATATGGGCTTCCAAGATACGCGCGATGTAGTCCATAGCGGAGGTGCTCTCCCCGTCTATATGCTGAAGGGCTGGCTCTTTTAAAAATTGATCAGACTTCTGGCTGGCGTTCCGCACCGCACTTTTTACATCCTGCTGGCCTAGTAATTCGCGCACTGCCTCAATGCCAAGTCCAGCCATTTTTTGCTGAATTTCCCGCAGCGGCAGGTAGGCTTCTTTCAGGCGCAAAATTAACGAAATCCGATCAAGATATTCCTCACCGTACAAGGTGTTCCGCCCGCGTACACGCGGAGGGGGAATTAACCCCTCATCAATATAAAAGCGAATCGTACGGATGGATACCCCTGCCTTTTTTGCCAACTCGCCAATAGTAAAAGTTTTGTGCATCTTCTGTTCTCCAGATATTCACATTATCACTGTCATGATAACAGTATAACGTAATAGTGTCAAGCATTTTTCCCGCTCGGCGCTTCAACCCCTGCGCCTCCTCAAGATTTAGAAACTCAGGGTAAAAAGCTTGTGCATCTCAAGCCCGATTTTCTCACACCTTCCCCTTTAAAAAGTTTGCTCCTTGACATACATATATACTGATGCTATAATTTAGTCTAGACTAAATTATAAGTTTTGTATAGAAAAATAAAACGGAAAAATACCTTCATGCCTGATCCAATTGTTCTCCTACTCGCCGCCGCCCTGTTGTTT
Source organism: Anaerolineaceae bacterium (assembly GCA_020845515.1). GTDB lineage: Bacteria > Chloroflexota > Anaerolineae > Anaerolineales > Anaerolineaceae > Ch132. Next base: position 17,414 of record JADLFQ010000036.1, read on the forward strand.
GCCCTGGCATTGCTGATCTTTCATCCACGCAAAGGTATCTTCATACGCTTGCGGGCAGGTCGGGCGGCTGCCCAGCGCGAAAAGATGGAAGATATCCTTAAATTTATACTCGACCGGCAGCAGGAAGGCCGTTTTACCAGCAACGAAGCACTGATAGATGTGCTTTCTATCCATCCAAATGAATTGCTCCGGGTGAGAAAGACCATGGAAGCACAAGGCTTGGTGCGCGTCGAAGGCGGCACGCTCGCCTTAACCGCCACGGGGCAACAACTGGCTTTGCAAATCGCCCGGGCACACCGCTTGTGGGAACGCTACCTGGCAACTGAAGCGCGTCTTCCACTGCAAAAAATCCACCGTGAAGCACATCGCATGGAGCACCGTATTTCACAAAGCGAAGTGAATGCGCTGGATGCTGCGCTGGGATACCCTCTCTTTGACCCGCATGGCGACCCCATTCCGAACCGTGCCGGCGAGTTACCCGCCAAAGAACTGGGAAAACCGCTGACGGAGTGGGAGGCAGGAACACCCGGCCGGATCATCCAGTTCGAAGATGAGCCTCCGCTGGCGTACGAACAAATCCTGGCAGAAGGCTTAAAACTCGGGCAAACCCTGCGGGTGATAGAGGCAACGCCGGAGCGCTATGTGCTGACAGATGGCGAAAATGAATATCGCCTTGCACCAGCTGTGGCAGCCAATGTTTTTCTCGTTCCTTCCCCGAAAGCCGCCATACACGGTGGAGATGTTTTCCCTCTGGCTTCCCTGGACGACGACCAGCCTGCTGAGGTGGTAAACATTGACGAATCCTGCCAGGGCTTTACCCGCCGCCGCTTTCTCGACTTGGGATTGACACCCGGCACAATTATTTATCCGGAATTAAACAATTTCTTTGGCGACCCGCGCGCTTATCGCGTACGCGGCACTTTGATCGCGCTGCGGCGCGATCAGGCCGGTATGATCCAGGTAAGACGCCTCGAACCCGAGTAAGGAGATCAAGATGTCATCCAATCCCTGTGAAACCTGCCCCGCGAATGCACAACTCGCTCAAATGGGATTGAAAATTGAGAAATTTGACCGCATCGTTGCACTGGCAGGCAACCCGAACACCGGCAAGTCCACCCTTTTCAACACCCTGACGGGTCTGAACCAACACACGGGCAACTGGCCCGGCAAAACCGTAACGCGCGCAGAAGGCGGCTACGAATTCAACAAGATCCGCTATAAGCTGGTTGACCTGCCCGGCACCTATTCGCTGCTTTCCGCATCGCAAGATGAAGAAGTCGCACGAAATTTTATCCTCTTCGGCCAGCCCGATTGTGTGGTGGTGGTTACCGATGCCACTGCACTTGAACGAAACTTAAACTTGGTACTGCAAGTCATGGAAATCACCGACAAAGTGATCGTCGCCGTCAATCTGATGGATGAAGCCCGGCGCAAAGGTCTGGAAGTGGACGTACGCAGTCTGTCGCGCGATTTGGGCGCCCCTGCCATCCCGATCACCGCGCGCAACGGTGAAGGCGTCCAAACACTTTTGAGCACCATTGAAGAAGTCATTAACGGCAACATCCAAACAAAACCCTTGCGGGTAAGCGGTACAGACCAGTTCCGCCGGTCGGTTGAAGAGCTTTCCGGCATGATCACCGCTCTAATTCCCAACATCCCAAACGCCCGCTGGCTGGCGATCCGCCTGCTGGATGGCGACGCCCGCGTGGAAGAGGCGCTGGTCAACGGCGAGCTGGCTGATCTGGTAATGAACCAGCGCCAATCCGATTTACGCCTGAGCAGCAAAACGGCCCTGGCAGGCAATCAATAACCCGGAGTCTTAATATGTCCGTCCTGACCAATGAAAACCTCACTCCGCAAGACATTCTGGCAAAAGCTCAAAAACTGCGGCCACAACTGGGCGACGCCTTTCGTGATGAAATCGTAACCTCCCTGTACGGCGAGGCTGAGCGCATCGCACAGCGCGCCGTCCATACGACGAAGGACAAAAGATGGGATTTCGACCAGCGCATTGACCGCATTGTCACTTCGCCGGTGTGGGGCCTGCCGATCATGCTGCTGCTGCTCGCCGCTGTTTTCTGGATCACTATCGTCGGCGCAAATATTCCCAGCCAGATGCTGGCAACCGCTCTGTTCTGGCTGGAAGACAAGGCATCCGGCTTGTTCACCGCCTGGGGTATCCCCTGGTGGATTACAGGATTCCTGTGGCACGGTATTTACCGCGGCCTCGCCTGGGTGGTGAGCGTCATGCTGCCGCCAATGGCAATTTTCTTCCCGCTCTTCACCATCCTGGAAGATCTGGGGTACCTGCCGCGCGTTGCCTTCAACCTCGATTTTCTCTTCAAAAAAGCCGGCGCACATGGCAAACAAGCGCTAACAATGGCTATGGGGTTTGGCTGCAATGCCGCCGGTGTCGTAGCCACGCGTGTAATAGACTCTCCCCGCGAGCGCTTAATTGCCATCCTCACCAACAATTTCGTGCCTTGTAACGGCCGCTTTCCAACCCTGATCATGCTCGCAACGGTCTTTGTGGCTGCTTCTTTCTCGCCTGTGGCCGCGTCCTTCGTTGCAGCGGGTTCTGTTCTGGCGGTGGTGTTAATCGGCGTTTTCTTTACCTTGCTTGTTTCCTGGGTACTCTCGCGCACCCTCCTCAAAGGCGAAGCTTCTGCTTTCACGCTGGAACTCCCCCCTTACCGCCGCCCGAACATCGGGCGCATCGTCTATACCTCCCTCATCGACCGGACGATCTTCGTCCTGTGGCGAGCCGTCTTAATGGCAGCACCAGCAGGCGCGGTAATTTGGGTCTTGGGGAATATCTATGTGAACGGCAACAGTCTGGCAATTTACATCGCCAACTTCCTCAATCCTTTTGGCGTACTCCTGGGACTGGATGGGGTTATCTTGCTGGCTTACATCATTGCCATCCCGGCCAACGAAATCGTGGTGCCGACCATGCTTATGGTCTATACTGGAACAGGAATGATGATAGACTTGCCAGGACTGGATGGATTGCGCACCCTGCTGATCGGTCAGCACGGCTGGACATTATTGACTGCCATCAATTTAATGTTGTTCTCACTGCTGCATAATCCATGCGCCACAACCATTGCGACCATCTACAAGGAAACCAAGAGTGCAAAATGGGCGACTGTGAGCGTTATCATCACCCTGGGGCTGGCTTTTCTGGTAACCTTCCTCACGGCTTCGTTCGCCCGTCTGATTGGCTGGGCCTAAGGAAAGAGGAGCGTATGGAAAAAGATGGCTGCAACAATTGAACCACAACTGTTAACGGAATCCACTCAGGATTACCTGAAAGCGATCTATGAACTGACGCAAGCCGGCGGCGGCGCTGCCACAAGCAGCATTGCTGACCGGCTCTCGGTCTCTCCCGCTTCGGTCACCAACATGGTGCAGAAATTGGCGGAAAGACAGCCCCCCCTGGTAACATACCGCAAACATTACGGCGTTGAACTTACCAACGAGGGCCGCCTGGCCGCGCTGCGCACCGTCCGGCGTCACCGTCTGATCGAGCAATTCCTAACGCACGTACTGGGCTACAGTTGGGATGAAGTCCATCAGGAAGCGGAAAGGCTGGAGCACGCAATCTCGCCGCTCTTTGAGGAGCGGCTGGCGATTCTGCTCGGCGAGCCGCGCTTCGACCCGCATGGTGACCCCATCCCGGACGCGAACCTGACCCTGCCTGACAGCTGCGCCCTGCCGCTTTACCGGGCAGCGCCCGGTCAGGTTGTCAGAGTATGCCGGGTGCGCAATGACAACCCAGCGCTCTTGCGCTATTTGGATGAATTAGGCTTGCGGCCCGGTTTACGCGTGCGCGTCATTTCTTCACAACCCGTTGACTACACCTTGCAGGTGGAACTGGTGGATTATGATAAACAAGTTGTCCTTGGACAGGCATTGGGGGAAGCCGTCATGGTGGAAGCCATCTGAACAAGCATTCCACAACTCAAAAACAAACGGAGCGTGTCCGCCCCGCGTCCATCTCAAACAAATCTTCGAGGCTTTACAACAATTTTAGCACGGCTTGCAAAGCCAGGTTCAAGAGCGAGCCGGGCAGCAACCCAAAGCCAATCACCCCCAGAGAGGTAATGCCAAGCGTCAGCGCCAACCAGGGGTCACGGCGCGCTTCTGCTTTGCCAGTCTGCATAAACATCATCACGACAACCCGGAAATAGTAAAAAGCGGAAAATATCGAAGCAAGCAGACCGAGCAGCGCCAGCGTGGTAAATCCCCCTTCAACCGCCGTGCGGAAGAGGTAGAACTTCCCCCAAAACCCTAAGGTAGGCGGAACGCCAATAAAAGAAAGCATAAAGAGTGTCATGGCAGCAGCCAGCCAGGGATGCCTTCGTCCCAACCCGGCGTAATCTGTCATTTCCAGCCCTTTGCCCTCCGCCTTCTCGACAGCGATCACCACCGCCCAGGCGCCCAGCGTAGTAAACATGTACCCCACAAGGAAGAAAAGCATGGCAGCAATCGTATCACTGAGCACCATCCCTTGAGCATAAGGCACAAATGCCATCATCAAATAACCGGCTTGGGCAATGCTGGAATAAGCCAGCAAGCGTTTGAGGTTGGTCTGTGCCAGCGCGATGACATTTCCCACGATCATCGTCAGAGCAGAAAGCCCCCATAATACCGGTGTAAAATCGGCGGAGAGGGTGGGGAAAGCTGTTACAAAAACACGCATAAGCGCGGCAAAACCTGCTGCCTTGGCGCCCACCGACATAAAAGCGGTCACTGAGGACGGCGCGCCCTGATAGACATCCGGCACCCATTCATGAAAGGGAACGATTGCACTCTTAAAACTAAACCCAACCAACAGCAATGCCCCCCCTACCAGAAGCATCGCCGGGTTGGCAGAAGCTTGTTGGACGGCTGCCAAAATCCCCGGCAGATCTGTTCGGGCGGTGGCGCCAAAGATTAATGCAACCCCATAGAGTACCAGGCCTGAGGAAAACGCCCCCAGCAAAAAATATTTGAGTGCAGCTTCTTCCGAGCGTGAATTAAGTCGTATGAATCCGGAAAGGATATAGAGCGGAATAGAGAGCAGTTCCAGCGCCAGAAAGACAATAATTAAATCGTAGGCGTAGGTCATCAGAATCATCCCGCTGATGGCATACAGCAAAAGAGCGTAGTATTCGCCGCGCGCCAGGTTCATGCGTTTGAGATAATCGTGCGCCAGGGCAATTGAGAGCAACCCTGAAACAAGGAAAATCATATCGAGAAAGATGGCAAAACCGTCAACGATGACCATACCACCAAAAGCTTGTTGAGGTTGTTGGCCGCGCGTCAGAGAGAGTCCCATCGCCAGCGCTAACCCAAGGGCAGCCAGCACAGCCGTAATGCCTTTACGATCTTTGGGTATCCATAAATCCACCAAAAGAAGCAAGGTAGCCCAGACAGCCAGCACAGCCAGCGGAAGGATTGTAACCAAGTCTGTAAGATTCATTTCCACCTACCTGCTAATGCAGCGCAACGGCTGCGGACTGGATCAGCGCCGCCAGTTGTTCCACGCCGGGGTTGATGAGATTAAAGAATGGCTTGGGATAAAGCCCAATCCAGAAGATGACAATCAGCAGCGGAGTCAGGGTAATGATTTCCCGGAAGTTAAGGTCGCGAAGGACACGGTTTTCCTCCTTGTGAATCGCACCAAAGAAAACCTTCTCAAACCAGTACAATAGATACACCGCCGCCAAAATAACGCCGAGCGTCGCAAAACCGGCAAACCACGGGCTGCCAAGAGCCTTGGCGCCAAAAGCGCCCAACAGGATAGTGAACTCACCCACAAACCCGTTCAACCCCGGCAGGCCGGCCGATGAAAGCATCACAACCATCGCAATGCCGCCCAGGACAGGCATGGACTTCCAAACTCCGCCAAATTCTGCCAGAGCGCGGGTATGGCGGCGCTCGTAAAGCATACCGACAATCAAAAACAGCGCGCCCGTGCTTATCCCATGGTTGACCATTTGCAGCACCGCGCCGGACATCCCCTGGAAATTGAGCGCAAAAATCCCTAACATGACGAATCCCAAGTGACTGACAGACGAATAAGCCACCAGCTTCTTCATGTCTTTTTGCGCATACGAAACCGCCGCCCCATACAAAATACCGATGATGGCCAGCACCGCCATCCACGGCGCCAATTGTACAGTTGCCTGTGGGAACAGGCTGAGATTAAAACGAAGAAAGCCATACGCGCCCATCTTCAAAAGGACGCCTGCTAAAATAACCGACCCGGCGGTTGGCGCTTCCACATGTGCATCAGGTAACCAGGTGTGCAAAGGCCACATGGGAACCTTGATGGCAAACGCCACACCAAACGCCAGGAACAGCACAATCTGTGCAGCGGCAAACAACCCCCGATTGGCAGCCAGCTCCATCCAGGAAAAGGTGCCCGCTTGCAAACCCAGAAAAAGAATGGCAAGCAGCATTAATACGGAGCCAACCATCGTAAAAAGGAAGAACTTTACGGCAGCATACACCTTGTTTTCCCCGCCCCAAATGCCAATCAAGAAGATCATTGGGATGAGGGTAAACTCCCAAAAGATATAAAAGAGCGCCAGATCAAGCGCCAGAAAAACCCCCAACATACCGGACTCCAGCAGCAGGAAGAGCAGCATAAAGCCCTTGACATGCTCCTGCACAGCCGACCAGGTGGAGAGAATCGAGATCGGAGTCAGAAAGGTGGTCAAAAGCACCAGTAAAATACTAATGCCATCCACACCCATAATAAAACTGACCTGGGAACTGCCAATTTTAAACCAGGGTTGGTTTATAACAAGTTGCATACTGGCTTCTCCCACCCGGTAAAGAGAAAGTGCCCATAGCGAGAGGGCAAACGTCACCAGTGAGGTCCCCAGCGCGGTCCAACGAAGGGTTTTTCTGTTTTCGGCTGGCAGAAAAACCACCAACAGCGCCCCCGCAAGGGGAAAGAAGGTCAACAGAACAAGAGGGTTAATGGTCATGTAGCCTTCCTTTGCATGGAGCAAAAACTTCCGCGTCTATTCTGATCTGTAAAATTGCGAGTTAAAAACATAGCGCCCACCCCTATCGGAAAAACAAGTAAGCCATAATAGCGACCACACCCAGAAAAATCGTCAGGGCATACGAGCGCACATATCCGTTCTCAAGGCGGCGTAGTTGCCCGGCAAATGACCGTGCGGCCGAACCCAGCCCGTTGACGGTGCCATCAATCCAACCCATATCTACCGTTCTCGCAAGCAGGTCAGAGAGCTGCTGGTATGGCCGCAGAATCACAGCTTGATAAAGTTCATCCACCCACCATTTGTTATACACAGCCGTAAAAAGGCCGCCCAGGGAGCGCGCCAATGGATCAGTGTCTTTGAAGGGCATGCGGCGTTGGCCATACACCATCCAGGCCAGGAACAATCCGGCCAGAGCAACCGCAAGCGAAAGCAAGGCGACCCCCGCGATAAATTCAACCGTCGGGGTATGTGCCAGCGATCCTTCCAGCCAGTGCCCCAGTGAATGCACTCCTGGCAGGTTGAGCGCGCCGCCGACCACCGAGAGCACTGCCAGGATGATGAGCGGGACGGTAATCACCGGCGGACTCTCGTGAGCCTGTTCCGCCGCAGCAGACCGGGCCTTTCCGAAAAAGACCATGAAGATCTGCCGCCCCATGTAAAAAGCCGTCAGAAATGCCGCCGCGAGCAAGAGGATGAAGAGCACTGGCATATTGCGGAAAGCTGCCGCGAGGATCTCATCTTTCGAAAAGAACCCGGACAGTGGGGCAATCCCTGAAAGCGCCAGCGCGCCCGCCAGATACACCCAGAAGGTGGTGCGCATGCGGCCTTGCAAACCACCCATATTACGCATGTCCTGTGGATCCAAACTGTGTGCATCGCCTGGAGCGCGGCCATGTGCACTTTGTTCCTCGCCGTGTTCCATGCCCATAATCACCGATCCAGCCGCCAGAAAGAGCAGCGCCTTAAAGAAGGCATGTGTAACCAGGTGAAACATCCCCGCCACATAAGCGCCCATCCCAACAGCCGCAACCATGAACCCCAACTGGCTGATTGTGGAATAAGCAAGCACCTTTTTAATATCATACTGACCAACGGCTATCGTCGCCGCAAACAACGCAGTCAAGGCGCCCACCCACGCCACCGTCATTTGCGCAGCCGGAACTTGAATGTACAACGGACTGGAGCGCGCGATCAAATAAACGCCCGCGGTGACCATCGTGGCCGCATGGATGAGAGCCGAAACCGGTGTAGGCCCCGCCATTGCATCCGGCAGCCAGACATACAGCGGAAGCTGTGCCGATTTTCCAGTAACGCCCAACAGCATAAACAAGGTGATGACCAATACCAATGCAGGCGCGGCTTTCGCCGCTGCCGCAAAAATGCCATCAAATTCCAGCGTGCCAAAATTCCAAAACAATAAGAAGATTGCAATTAAAAGCCCGAAGTCACCAATCCGGTTGACGACAAAAGCCTTTTTAGCCGCCCGGGCGTTGCCAATGCCTTCCGCCCCTTTATTAAACCAAAAGCCGATCAAGAGATAGGAACACAAGCCCACGCCTTCCCAACCCACAAACAACATCAGATAGTTATTTGCAGAGACGAGCAGCAGCATCGCCACAATAAAGAGGTTGAAGTACACAAAAAAGCGGCGGTAACTTCCGGGGTCGCCCTGGTGCCGCACATCTTTGTGCATGTAGCCGGTCGCGTATACATGGATCAATGTCCCTACACCTGTTACCGCCAGCATCATCGTAACCGAGAGTGTATCCACCCGGAAAGCCCACGCGAGGTTAAGTTGCCCAACTGTGATCCAATCAGCCAGTGGGACGACAGTCGCTTCGGGATGGCGGCTGAGCGCGATCGCCAGCAGAACCGAGACGAGAAACGCCAGCCCCGTAGCCAGTGAGGCGATCAACCCAATCCCTTTTTCTCCAAGGCGTTTTCCAAACACCAAATTCAACAGCAGGCCAAAGACCGGCAGCAAAACCGCCCAAGGAGCTAGTGAAAACAACAGATTATTCTCCATAAACCGCTCCCTCTGCTAGCCTTTCATACTGCTCATCTGGTCAACATCAATGCTCTTCTTCGCCCGGAAAATTTCGACGATCAAAGCCAGCCCTACGGCCACTTCAGCCGCAGCGACCGTCATCACAAAAAAGACGAACAATTGCCCCGCCAGCAGTTCATAATAAGCTGCAAAAGCCACAAAAAGAAGGTTGGCAGCATTAAGGATGAGTTCCAACGACATAAACACCACCAAGGCGTTGCGCCGCAGGAGTACACCGGCAATTCCGACCACAAACATCAGCACCGAAAGCCCAACAAAATAATCAATCGGAATCATCATTCCCTCCCTGCTTACTCTGCCTTATCTCCGCTCGTAATGCCCAAGGTGCGCTTCCGGCTTTTAAATCCCTCGCCGCGCGTAAACAAGATGGCGCCAACCGTAGCTACAACCAGAATAAATCCGGTTACTTCAAAAGGCAGCGTGTATTTCTGAAAGAGCATCATCCCCACTGCAGCCGGGCTGCCAAACTCCAGCGAAGGTGCATTTACCACCGCCTGCATACCGCCGCGATAAATCAAAAATAAAACCAGTTCGGCCAGAAAAACCAAACCGAACACAATCGCGAGCCAGCGGTGTCCACGCAGCGGTTCGCCCGGTGGCATCTTTTCTGCACCCAACAGCATAATTACAAAAAGAAACAGCACCATGATCGAGCCGGCATATACGGTGATTTGCACCAGCGCGATGAAGGGCGCGCCGAGAATGAGATAGAGCACGGCAACGGTGGCAAAATTCAGCACAAGGAAAAGGGCAGAATATACTGCATTGCGACTCAGCAGCATTCCCAATGCAGAAGCCGCTACCACCAGTCCAAACACCCCAAAAATAAGATAGGTTATCAACATGCGCGGCTACCTCCCTACTCCGTTGTATCTTTCATTTCCGGCACCGAACGGGTAAAAGCGCCGGGCGGCGTGGATTGTGGAGTCAATTGATCTTCTGAAGCCACAGATTCGAGCAGCATATCTTTAGTGTAAATGGAAGCAGCCCGCCCTGTGAATGAAAGCTCGTAATTGTCCCCCAGGATAATCGCCTCTGTGGGGCAGGCGTCCTCACAAAATCCGCAAAAGATACAGCGCAGCATATTGATCTCATACGTGCTGGCGTAGCGTTCGCCGGGGGAGTAGCGTTTTTCATCCGTGTTTTCGGCTGCTTCCACAAAAATTGCATCGGACGGACATGCCGCGGCGCACAAGGCGCAGCCGATACACTTTTCAAGTCCGTTCTCATATCGTTTCAATATATGGCGGCCTTTATAGCGCGCCCGTACCGGCCTTTTTACTTCCGGATACTGGATCGTGACCGGTTTTTCAAGCAAAGACCGGAAGGTCTGTGCCATACCTTCAAGAATACCGCGTAACATAAGCTTAACCTCCTGCCCAAACTAACACCACAGCCGTGATAAAAACGTTCAGCAGCGCCAGTGGGAAGAGAATTTTCCATCCAAACTGCATCAGGCGGTCATAGCGAATGCGCGGCAGTGTCGCGCGAATCCAGATAATCACAAAGAGAATGACCACCACTTTGATAAATAGATAAAGCGGTCCCAGCGCAGGATAAAGGTCTATAAAAGGACCTCGATACCCTCCCAGGAAAAGCGATGCACCGATCATCGAAATCGCAATCATCTTAATGTATTCAGCCATGAAGAAAAGCGCGAATTTCATACCGGAATATTCGGTGTGATAACCGGCGGTTAGTTCCTGTTCGGCCTCCGGCATGTCAAACGGCGAGCGGTTGATTTCCGCCAAGGCAGCAATGAAATAGATCACAAACGCCAGCGGCTGAACGACCGCAAACCAGATTGACTTCTGTGATTCCACAATATCCACCAGGCTCATCGAGCCAGCCATCATCACCGGAACGATCATGGCAAAGCCAAGCGCCAGCTCATAACTGATCATCTGCGCCATAGCGCGTAGGCCTCCAAGTGTGGCGTATTTGTTGTTGGAAGACCATCCCGCCAGCGCAAGACCATATACCGAAATTGAAGTGACTGCCATCAAATAAAGCACCCCAATATTAATATCCGCCAGGTAGAGTTTCACCACCCGCCCAAAGATCGAAACTTCCGTACCCCAGGGAACAACTGCGCCGATAATTAACGCAGGGATGACAGTCAGTACGGGTGCCAGAATGAAGATTAATTTGTCTGCGTTGGTGGGGGTCAGTTCTTCTTTAAAGATTAATTTAATCCCATCCGCCACAGGCTGCAAGACGCCAAAAGGCCCGGCCCGATTTGGTCCGATCCGCACTTGAATGCGCGCCAGCAGCTTGCGCTCATATAAGGTAACATACGCGAACCCGACCGTCATCGTCAGAATGAGGATCAGCGACTTGATCAACCACTCCAAAATCATGGTGCCATCCATCTACACCTCCAGCCTAGGCACTGACAATCTCTTTTTGGGCCAGCGCCGGCCCTTGTATCGGTACGCCCACACTGCGCGGCAGCAAAGCCGCGTTTACCGGAGCATTTTCATCGAAGATCACCTGTACAAGCGTGGATATGCCGTTCAACACAAGCTGAAAACTCTGCCCATCTTGCATGCCCGCTGCTGTCGCCAGATTCGGGTGAATATAAATCACCGGTTTTTCCATCCGTTCATGCAGCAGCGAAGTCGGTAACATTGTAGTGCCGCGATCGTACAGCCGGGTAATTGGAACAACCAGTAAACTGCCCTCCGGGACAGTTAAGGCGGGGTGTTCCGGCGCATCCGGCAAGTACAACGGTTCCACACGCTGCGCGGCGGGCTTAAGCTGTACGCCCATCCCCTGATGATTGTGATACCCCGTTCCTCCATAATAGAGGTCTTCACGACCATAAATAGGCCACTGCTCTTCCACCTCAGCCAAATGTTGGTAGGTCAGACCATTGAAATCGGGCAGCGCTTCTGCAAGCCGCAAGAAGACGAGCGAAGCCACACGCCCTTCCAGAGGGATATTCAACAGCTCGCCGATCTGAGCCACAATCTGATAATCCGGGCGAAGGTCTGGCAGCCCCTTAACGGCGGGATAATAACGCTGGACACGCCGTTCACCCGAAACGAAGGAGCCTTCCCGTTCGGTAAACGCCTGTACCGGCAGGATAAGATCTGCCATGCGCGCCGTTTGGGTCATAAATAGCTCTTGCACAATGATAAAACCAGTCTTGCGCAGCGCTTCAGCCAGGGCGGGGTCATCGCCTGCGGGGTCTGCACCGGCGATATAAACTGCTTGTGCTTCAGCAAGCCGCCCAGCCAGGTCTGGCATGGACCGGTATCCAATTTCAAATGCACCCTGTGTATTGGCATTCGGCCAAACACCGATCAAGCCGTTATTGGTGCGGCCAAAGTGATTGGTCTTAACCAGCAAATTGGCACAGGCTGTCGCCAGAGCAGTTGTCCCTTGCAAACTCAGGCCGTCGCTCCCGAAGAACACCACCACATTCTCCGCGCCCAGAATGCCCTGAATACCGTCGCGAACCGCCTCGGAAACCTCGGATTTATATTCCGGTACCAGAGAAGCAACTGCTTCCACCTCTTCGCCATAATTGTAGCGAATTACACTTTTGGCAAACTTGTCCAGGCGTGTGGGTCGTGCGTTGGCAACGATCAGCGTGGCGCCGCGCTCAGCAGCCTGTTTGACGCGCAGCCACCAAAGCGGTGCTTCTTGGTGCAAATCGCTGGCAATCACCAGAATAGCCGAGCCGGGACCCAAATCTCCCAAGTTTGTGCCCTGCCCAACGCCCACCTGGGTCAGCAGTTCCCCACCACCCATGATCGAATACAGTCCGGCTTCACCCCCCAGCCCCAAAGCCAGTTGGCGCAGATTGAACAAATCTTCGTTCGCCAACCGTCCACCAGCCAGCGCCAGCGTTCGATCGCCGGCTTTCTTAAGCTGGGAGGCCGCCGCCTGAAGCGCTTCTTCCCAGCTAACAGGGACAAACTCATGCCCTTTGCGCATCATCGGTTCCGTAAGCCGCTGGTCGCTTTCAGTAAAGTGATGGGCAAAGCGCCCCTTGTCGCAAATCCAAATCTCGTTCACCTTTTCATTCTGACGCGGCATAATCCTCTTGACAACATCGCGCCCTCCGGAACGTGCCTCGCGGCGGACATTAATGGTCAGGTTACAGCCCACCGGACAATGGGTGCAGATCGAGGCTGCTGCATTCAACTCCCACGGGCGCGCCTTGAAACGAAAATCAATCGTGGTCAGCGCACCCACCGGGCAGATATCCGTCGTGTTGCCGGAAAAAATTGAATCAAAGCCAGGCTCTGAATAAGTGATAATTTCCAGCGAACGACCGCGCTCGGAAAAACCGATCACAGGATCATCCACAATTTCGTCTTGAAAGCGCACACACCGGGCGCACTGGATACAGCGCTCGCGGTCGAGGATGATCAATTCACCCAGCGGCATCTGTTTTGCAAGCCGCTTTTTTTCGTCAAACAAAAAGCGGCTCTTTCCCGGCCCAAAACGCATGGTCAGGTCCTGCAAGGGACATTCGCCGCCTTTATCACAGACCGGACAGTCGAGCGGGTGGGAAGTGAGCAAAAACTCCAGCATATCCTTGTGCTCAGCCGCCGCTTTATCATTATCCGTCATGACCACCATGCCGTCTGTTACAGGCGTGGTACAGGCCGTCTCAAGCTTGGGGCCAAAGGCCAGTTTAGGGCTGCCATCGGCCTCCAGTACCGGCTGGTTCGTTGCACGGTCCACAACAGGGCGCCCAATTTCCACCATACATAAGCGGCACATGCCCACCGGTTCCAGTTTGGGGTGGTAACAAAAGACCGGGATGTCAATCCCCACCTTTTTTGCAGCGTCTACCAGCAGGGTGCCGGCCGGGACGCTGACCGAATGGTTGTCAATTGTAAGATTTACCATTTTCACAGCCATGTAGTGAAACTCCTATCCTGATTCCGCCTGACGTTCACAGAAACTGCTGAAAGCGGGAGGAAAACTACCATATTCCCGGCTCTCTGCTGGTTCCTGAGGCAGCAGGGTTATTTCTTTACCAATGCTTCAAAGTCATCACGGAACTTCTCGATTCCCGAAGTAACCGCCATCGTCGAAAACTCACCCAACGCACACAAATTTCTGCCTTGCATTTGGGTGGCAACGTTGTAGAGCAAATCTACATCTTGCAGGCTGGCTTCACCTTCAATTAACCGCTGGGTGATGTGGTCCATCCAGTACGTTCCCTCGCGGCAGGGTGTGCATTTTCCACAAGATTCGTGTTTGAAAAAATTAGCCGTCTTTTTCACCAGCCAGCCGATGTTAACCGCATCATCCACAACAATCACCGAAGCCGAGCCCAGTGGCGCTCCCAACTCTTGAAGGGTAGATTCGTAATCCATCGGCGTATCCAGAGCTTTATCATCAGCCAGAATCAACGTGGAGGATGCTCCAGCCGCCATAATCGCTTTGACACCGCGCCCGCCTGGAATACCGCCGCCATGACCGTAGATCAATTCGCGGAAGGGTGTACCCAGGGGCAATTCATAGTTACCCGGTTTGTTGATATTCCCGGAAAGGCTGAAGATCTTCGTCCCAGGACTTTTTTCCGTTCCAAAGGTGTGATACCATGCCGCGCCATGCTCAACAATCGGCGGGACATTTGCGAGTGTCTCCACGTTATTGATGACCGTAGGTTTGTTGAACAACCCGGACGTCGCCGGAAAAGGCGGCCGCAGACGGGGCTGCCCCAGATGGCCCTCAATCGATTCCAGCAGAGCGGTCTCCTCTCCGCAGATATAAGCGCCAGCGCCCAGGTGTGTATGGAGGCTCAGTTTGTAATTGCCGCCGAACAAGTTCTCGCCCAGCAAACCCGCGGATTCGAGCGCGGCGATACAACCATCAATCTGTTCGCTAATCTGCCAGAATTCTCCCCGCAAATACACATAACCCAGGTTGGCCTGAACGGCGTAACATGCCAACATCAACCCTTCCAAAAACTGGAAAGGATTCTCTTCAAGCAGTTCGCGGTCTTTGAATGTGCCCGGTTCAGATTCGTCTGCATTCGCGACGACATAATGCGGCCAGATTTTATCCGGCAGAAAACTCCATTTTATACCAGTAGGGAAGCCCGCCCCGCCCCGCTCGCGCAGTCCGGAATCTTTCACTTCCTGCAAGACTTCCTCGGGCTTCATCGTGGTGACAGCTTTTTGAAAAGCAGCAAAACCGCCGCTGGCTTGGTACCCGTCTAGTGTGTGCAAGTTCGGAGTGTCGCGGTGCCGCAAAAGAATGTACTGGCTCATGCTCCCTCCTTTTGTGCTTGACCATGCCGGCGCAAATCCTCAATCAAGGTGCGAAATGTCTCAAGAGTTTGGTTCTCGTGGTAAATGATCTCGTCCTCACCCTGTACCTGAAGCACGGGAGCGCGGTGGCACGCCGCCAAACACTTGACTTCTTCCACCGTAAAAAAGCCGTCAGAGGTGGTCTCGCCTGGAGCAACACCCAACTCCGCGCAGACGGATTGTAGAAAGGTCTCCGCGCCGCGCAAGGCGCAAGGCAAATCGGTGCAAATTTGAATGCGATAGCGGCCGCCCTCTTCTTCATGAAAGAGGGTGTAAAAACCGCTCACCGACGCAACGTCGGTGGAAGAAATATCCAATATTTCGGCAATATTGCGAATGTCATCAGGCGAGACATACCCCTTCCGGCGCTGCGCAATATGCAGCAGCGGCATCACCGCCGAACGCTTATATTCGGGAGGATATTTCGCCAATATTTGGCGGATCTCGTCGGAGTTTTTTTCTTGAAATTCGTTCACCGGTCTGTATCTCCCAAAACAATATCAATACTGGCTATAATCGCTACCAGGTCAGCGACAAAATGACCTTTTGCCAGCAACGGCATAAGCTGTAAAGCCGCGAAAGACGGCGTGCGATAATGTATCCGGTAAGGCTTGGAACCACCGTCGCTTTCCAGGTAAACGCCTAACTCGCCGCGCGGAGACTCCGCCGCAGCATAGATGGCGCCCTTAGGGATTGTAAAACCTTCTGTCCACAGTTTAAAGTGGTGAATAAGCGCTTCCATGCTAACGCCGATCTCCGAACGGGGCGGGGGAACATACTTTCGATTGTTGCTGTTAACAGGGCCATACGGCAGTTTGTCCAACGCTTGGCGGATGATCTTAAGCGACTCACGCATCTCGGCTACACGCACAAGATAGCGGGCAAGCACATCTCCCTCGGCGCGGGTGGGAATGTCAAAGTCATATTGCTCATAGCCCATATACGGCATCGCTTTTCGGATATCCAAAGCCACCCCGCTGGCACGCGCAATCGGGCCGGTTGCACCCCAACGCAGGGCGTTTTCATACGTTAACACGCCAATTCCAGCAGTGCGCTCCAGAAAGATGGGGTTCTCATTGAGCAGGCTTTCATATTCTTCAATACGGCGCGGCATGATTTCAATAAAGCTGCGCACGGCGCCCTCAAATTCCACCGGTATATCTCGCCACAGCCCGCCCGGCCGGACGTAGGTGGTCATCATGCGCTGCCCTGAACACAGCTCAAAAATATCTTGGATAATCTCGCGCTCGCGCATTGTGTACAGGAATAGTGACATCGCACCGACATCCAGCCCGGAAGTGCCCAGCCACAATAGATGTGAACTTAAGCGGGTCAACTCTGCCAGGATAACCCGTATCCCCTGAGCGCGCGCCGGGACATCAAGGTCCGCCAGTTTTTCTACCGCCAGACAGAAGACCAGGTTGTTACCAATCGGATTCAAATAATCCAGACGATCGGTCATCACCTCGGCTTTCTGGTAAATCTTGGACTCCATGTCCTTTTCCACCCCGGTATGCAAAAAGCCAATATCCGGGATACAGTTGACCACCTCTTCGCCATCCAGTTCCAGCATCAAACGCAACACGCCGTGCGTGGCCGGGTGCTGGGGTCCCATGTTCAGCAGCATCGTCTCGCCCTCGAGCGCCCGCTCCGAGACCAGGTGGCGTAATTCAGATATTTCAATATTACGAGTCTCAGTCATGGGCCTTATTCCATGGGCTGGGGTTTGCGCGTGAGAATTTCATCATAATTGAAGGTGAACTGTACTTCTTCATACCCTAACGGGTAATCCTTGCGCAGCGGATGACCCTCCCAATCGGCGGGCATGATGATACGGCGCAAGTCAAGATGACCTTCGAAGCGAATGCCAAACATGTCCCACACCTCGCGCTCGTACCAGTTGGCATTCAGGAACACGCCAGTCAGCGTCGGCAGACCAGGTGCATTGCCTTCCAGCGCAGTGCGCAAGCGCAGGTATTGCCGGGCTTCTGTGTGATAAAGCTGGACGACAACATGAAAGCGCGGTTTTTCCTGTGGCCAGTAGTCCACTGCGGTCAGGTCGGCAAGTCTGTCAAACCCAAAATCATCCCGCAGCGCTTGGGCAACAGGGATAATGCGGTTGGGAGCTACATGCAACGATATTTCGCCGCGATACGTTTGACTGCGGACACCAAAACGCTCTTGCATGGCATTTAAAGCAGGTTGAAGATCCATCATAAACCAATCCTCACTAAGCACCAGCAAATAGCCGGTGTTATTTCCACTGATTCAGTTTTTCTTGCTTGACCTTTTCGTGCAAAGTCATGATTCCATGAATCAAGGCTTCCGGGCGCGGCGGACAGCCGGAAACATACACATCCACCGGCACAATTTCATCCACACCCTGTACAATGGCATAGTTATTAAAAACACCTCCGCAAGAGGCGCAATCACCCATCGCAATTACCCATTTAGGGTCCGGCATTTGGTCATAGAGCTGGCGCAGCACCGGCGCCATCTTCCGGCTCACCCGCCCCGCCACAATCATCAAATCCGACTGGCGCGGGCTGGCACGCATCAGTTCCATACCAAAACGGCTCATATCATAGTTGGCAGCCTGCGCCGCCATCATTTCAATCGCGCAGCAAGCCAGACCGAATAGCATCGGCCACATTGAGTTGGTTCGAGACCAGTTAACCACCTGTTCAAGTGTGGTGGTTACCACACCCATGTTTCCAGTTTTCTGCTCTATTCCCATTCCAAAGCTCCTTTCTTCCACGCGTACACAAACACGATCTCTAGAACAACCAGAAAAAATCCCATCACCACTAATCCAGGAGTGCCCAGTTCGCGGAAGATCACTGCCCAGGGAAGCACAAAAACGATTTCAATATCAAAAAGAATAAAAAGCACCGCCACCAGATAATAAGAAACATTCATCCGGCGCGTGCCAGGGCCGTAGGGGATCATGCCCGATTCATATGGCGCACCCTTGCGCTGCGTAGGGCGGCGCGGGCCAAAGATTGTACCGAGGAGCACCACAAAAAAGCCCATGAACACTGCAAGAGCCAGGATAATCGCGAGAGGGAGGTATGTTTCTAGCATAGGAATAAATCCTTACAGAACTAGTCTTATTTCAAGTATAACACACGTTTTTTCTCACAGGAATATTATGTGCTAATTTTCACATAAAAAGAGGGCTTATCTCTCTTTGCGCCAATCTTGGCATATCAAAACAAGGCTAATACATTAGATGCTACAGCATGGCTTGAATGAAAGGCAGAGCCTTTGCCGGCAGCAAGCGATAGACCATCACGCGCTCAGCTTTGCCCTTGAGCGCCCGCAAGCCTTGAGGATCTAAACGGAAACCAGTGGTATGCTCCCCCAAGGCATTGAAGACCGCTTGTGTAATAAAAACCCCGCTGCCACTGGAAAGATCACGTGTTGTACTTTCCAGGCGCTGGGCTATGTTAACTGTCTCGCCAATCAGTGTGTAATGCAACCGGCCTTGTGGTCCAAGACCACCGGCAATCACCAGCCCGGTATTGAGACCAATTCCTGTATGCAAGGGCATATCACCCCGGCGAGAACGCTGGAGATTCAAATCCTCGATAACCGCGTTCATCTCCAAAGCAGCCTGGCAGGCCATTTGCGCGCTCTCCTGCGGCGGCAGCGGCGCCGGTAAGACACCAAAAGAGGCAAGCAGCGTATCGCTATCTATCTTGTGGACTGCGCCGCCAAAGCTGGCAACAATGGGAAGCAGCAACGAAAAGTATTCGTTCAATCCTTCAAAAACCCGTACCGGATCCGCACCCTCCGAGAGCACCGTAAAATTGCGGATATCGCTCACCAAAATTGTCGCGGCTGCCTCTTGTCCCTCCAGCCGGAAATTATTTTTGTCGAACGTACGTTGGAGCTGCTCATGCACCTCGGCTGAAACCACCCGGCCGAGCAAATCGCTATAGAGGGAATCCTCTTGCAAACCTACCACCATGCGATTGAACGCGTGCGCCAAAAATACCGCTTCCGCGTCCCCTTTAGTCTCCGCCTTTACATCCAAGTTACCCATACCCACCTGCATAAAAGCATGTACCAGAGGCTGGAAGGGGTTGGCAATCCGTCTTGCTGTATAAACACCAAGCGCCATAAGCAGCAGAATCAGGCCGGCGCTGACCGCAAATACTGTTACCGGGGTGATTCCATCAAGCCAAAGCGGCCGCGGGGAATTACTGTAAATATTGGTGACCAAAGCAGCCAGCCACAATGCCGCAATCAACGCCAGAATAAAAACCGGCAGAGAAACTTTCACTCCCGCCGGTATACGCACACGCCAGGGAGAGAGTGTCCATTGGGAGGAGTTCGCCCCGGTTTCAAGTGAAGCAAGTGCGCGCGCCAACCAGCGCTTGGTAAACGGCTGGCGCAGAAAGGTGTTCAACCCGTTTTGACGGGCAATAATCTCACGCGGCAAATCGGGATATTTATTGGTGAGAATGATTTGGATACTGGGAAAAGTTGACCGCGCAAACCGGAGAAAACTTAGCCAGTCATCGCCAGGGAAATGCAAATCCAACAGCAGCAAATCTGGTGCAACTTGCTGCAGGAGCGCAGAAGCCTGCCCCAAATCCCACGCGATCCAGACTTCGTCGCCATGCTCGGTGAAAAAGCGCGCCAGTGTCTGAGCCGCTTCATGCTCGCTTTGGATTAGAAGAACATGCCGGCCCATTTTCAAAACAACCTCTTTCCCCCGTTCGTCAGAATCACAAATATTCTCGCAAATGTCGGCTGCGGGTGGGGTGGCGCAGTTTCCGGAGCGCTTTGGCTTCAATCTGGCGGATACGCTCGCGGGTAACGTTGAAATAACGGCTGACTTCTTCCAGCGTATGGTCTTTTCCATCAATCAGCCCAAAGCGCAATTCCAGCACCTGCCGTTCCCGTTCAGAGAGTGCAGCCAGCGCATTTTGTACCTGTTCGCGCAGCATCTCACGTGCAGCCGCATCCATCGGCTCGAGAGCGTCATCATCCTCAATAAAATCGCCCAACTGGCTGGATTCTTCGTCCCCGACAGGTCTCTCAAGGGAGACCGGCTCCTCGGCGGATTGTAAAACCCGCTGAACATATGCAATCGCAATCAACAATTTTCGGTGTGTTTCCGCATCCAATGGGGCTTCGGTTTCCCTTGCCCGCAGGATACGGTCTTTCTCATCATCAGTCAGTTTGCCCGATTCAAACGCCAGTTCTTCAAAGGTCGGCTCCCGCCCATTGGTCTGAACCAGTGAGCGTTGAACCCGCAGCAGCCGGGAGATCGCTTCAAAGAGGTGGACGGGAATGCGGATGGTGCGTGCTTGCTCTGCAATATAGCGGCTGATTGATTGGCGAATCCACCATGTGGCGTAGGTGCTGAACTTAAAGCCGCGTGTGGGGTCGAACTTGTTGACAGCCCGCAAAAGGCCCAGATTGCCCTCTTGAATAAGGTCTAGAAAGGAGATGCCGCGCCCCAGATAGCGTTTGGCAATGCTAACCACCAGGCGCAAATTAGCGCGAATAAGGGTCTGGTTGGCTTCTTCTCCCCGCCAGTGGATGTCTTCAATTTCCTCCGCCAGCAAGCCTTCCGCCGGCAAATAATTCACAAAAAATTTTCGGGACGGCATGCGGTTGTTCCTGCGGAGAAGGTATTTAAGCAGCGCCGAGCCAACCGGTGCCGGTATAAGGTACACACCCAGAAAAACATGAAAGGCATCGCGCGCCAGGTTGTCCCAATCCTTATCCTTGCCCCACAAACCGTTATCTAAAAAAGAACGCAGGTAAGAAGGCTCATCTATATGCCATTGAAAACGCAAAATCTGCGACTCGGTCAGCATCAGGCTGAGATCGGGCAGCCGCCCCCCGGCGTCATTGCTGCTGGCTTTCAAGAGTTGCTTCCAACTCGCAATCAGGTGATCTGCTATAGCGTAATACACATCCGGGTAGGAACCCAGTTGTCCTTCTGCAAAACCTGCCTGCTTTTCAAACTCATCCAGGCAACGGGCTGCTTCGATACGTGCCGCCAAACGAAATTCGCTGTCGGCATCCAGAAGGTTGATCTGCCCAATTTCTTTCAGGTACAACCGGACGGGGTCTTCAGAAAGTTCAACCGCCAGAGAAGGATTTTCGAGCAGCGCAAGGGGGTCTTCCGTAACATCGGAAAATTCTTCGCCGGCTTGCGCTAAAAGCTGCTCATCCGGTTCATCTCTTTCGAGCATAACTTCATCATTCAACACCGAGAGGTTCTTCGGTTTCACAGTCGGCAGGAGCGGCGTCTTTTTAGGGCGCAGTTTTCTCGCCTTGCTGCCCGCTGCCTTCGGCGTGGATTTGCGCACCGGTTTAGCAACAAGTTTATTCTTGGGAGTAGGGGATGGTTTTTTATAAACCATGGGTTAAATATACCATAAGTAGAAAATTAGTCCAGTTGAAGGGGTTTGCCAAGAGCACGATTCAGCCGTGCAAGTGTTTGGGTATAACCCAACACCATCTCTTGAAATGATTCCATCATCGTTTCGCCTTGTGCCTGCAGGTCCTCCTGCATATATCGCAGTTGGCCCAGGCTGCTGTTGATGCGTACCTGACGCAAACGCATGACCGCGCGTACCAGCTCCTCCACCAGGCGCTCGGGGGTGGGTTCGCCCTTTTCCAGCGGCAGCAGCATCTCTTTGGCTGTCTCTTGGAGTAATTCCGGCAGTGAAGTCATCAGGTAGGCTGCGGGTTCATCCTCATCCTGTTCCAACGAACGCTTGAGCAGACGGGTGAAAAGCTGGTAATCACCTTGCTCAAAATCCTCCGGCGAGAAACGCGACAAACCGGCGTGCTGCAAAGCGCGGTCAAGGGTGTAGAGCGCTTCGGGCTGGTGCAGTAACAGCCGTAAAATATGGCGCTCCAGCGAAGTGGATAACTCTGCCTTTGTAGATGCAGCCGGAGGGGCTGTGATTCCCTGAGCCTGTTCCTCCTGCCTGCTTCGCCGCCGCGCCGGACGGCCGCCGCTGCTTCGTGCACCCAACAGCGCACTCTCATCCACGCGCAGCAGGCGCGCCAGGCGTTGGCGGTAGGTATCCCGTTCCACGGCATCAGGCACATCTTCGATCAGCGGTGTTACTTGGGCGGCAATTTCGCTTTTGATTTTCGGATCGTCCAGATTACGCCCCGCCATGAGCGTATCCATCACATGGATGACCACCGGTTGTGCTCCGGCGATGATTTCAGCCCACTCCTGAGGATCGCGCAGCACAACCTCATCGGGGTCCATCCCTTCTGGCATCGTAGTGACCCGCAAGTCTGCCTGCAAACGCGCTTCGTATCGCAGCAGGCCGCGCGCATCAAAGACTAGCTCCGTTGAATGATCAAGCGCCTGGCGCGCAACCTCAAGCCCGCGCAGGGTGGCTTTTTCGCCTGCCGCATCGGCATCCAGTGCCATAATAATCCGGCGGGTATAGCGTTTAAGCATGCGTAGTTGATGCTCGGTCAACGCCGTACCCATCGGTGAGACAGCGTTAGAAAAACCGCTCTGGTGAAGCAAGATAACATCCAAATAGCCTTCAACGATCACAGCCTGATCCTGGCTGCGAATAGTTTTGCGCGCCAGATCCAAGCCATACAGCAACCGGCCCTTGTCAAACACTGCTGTCTGGGGAGAATTGAGAAATTTGGGAACATCCTCAGGATTTAAAATACGAGCGCCGAATCCAGCCATCCGGCCATTCGTATCGCGAATCGGGAAGAGGATGCGATTGCGGAAGCGGTCATACGCCCCTTCGCTCCCCTGGCGCTCTGTTGTCAGCCCGGCGTCCAGCATCTCCTGTTGTGTGTATCCCTTGCCGGTAAAATAAGTGAGTGCCGAATCCCAAGAGCCGGGGGCATATCCCAAGCCAAAAGTTTCGATGGTTTGCGGCAGCAGCCCGCGCTGCTGAAGATAAACGAGTGCGGGTTTTCCAGCCGGGGTTTGCAGCAGGTGGTGGCGGTAAAAATTTACCGCCTCTTCCAACAAGGCATACAACCGTTCGTACTGCTCATCTTCAGCTTTTTTCTCCGGGGTGAGCGGCTCCAATTCCACGCCGGCGCGCTGTGCCAGGTACTGCAAGGTTTGAGAGAAGTCCCAGCCTTCTTTTTTCATCACGTAGCCGAAGATATCACCACCCTCGTTGCACTGACCAAAGCACCGCCAGGTGCCCGAATCTGGAAAGACCACAAATGCCGGCGTGCGCGTATTGGCATGAAACGGGCAAAATCCGGTGTAGTTTTTCCCGGCGCGGCGCAGTTTGACGTTCTCGCCCACCAACTCCACAATATCCAGCCGGCTTTTGATCTCATCAATGGCGGTCATGGTTGGAATTCTCGTCCCCCGCAATTTTTCTTCTTAATCTCAACCTGTTCATTCTGTAGCTGTGATTCTATACCTAATTTACCTTGGCGTGCAACTTAAGTTTCCAACAGGTCTGAACAGGATTCTCCAAAAAGACAGTTTCGCGGTTTTTGTACACTGCATGGATAAGATCGTGCTCCAGGCACTCTGTAAAGGCAGCGCCCCAGCCATCCAATCAGACGGGGAGGTTCTCAACTCATCACTGTGCCCCAATATCGGGAGTTATGACGAACATCACGGCAAGGGGCATTTCCATTCC
This sequence comes from Anaerolineaceae bacterium, assembly GCA_020845515.1. Taxonomy (GTDB): domain Bacteria; phylum Chloroflexota; class Anaerolineae; order Anaerolineales; family Anaerolineaceae; genus Ch132. The sequence continues at coordinate 41,394 of JADLFQ010000036.1, forward strand.
TGGGGCAATGGTTCCCGCCAGTAATAATGATCTCCGTTAGAGGCCAGCACCACCACCAACAGGGCGTCCAGATACTCCGGCGTCTGACAACCAAAGGCAACCACGTCCGATGCGTCAGGGAAAAAATCCGGTTGTGCTGCACCCGGCAGAATCACCTCGCCAGGCTGCGGGCCAATAACCTCAAAACGCAAACGCCGCAGGTCGGAAAAAGCTTCATAAGAGCGCAAAGTCTCGCCCGCCTCAAAATAGCGCGGATACAACCCCCGGCCCCATTTCACCCGTGCCCCCGGCAGCGCGGCAAAATTCTGTAAATTTTCCAGGCGCTCTTCCCCCATCTCCTGGAGCTGGCGCGCTTGCAGCCTGCTTGCCGCCTCTGCAGGGGAAACGTCATCATACCGCGGGGGGACAACCCACTCCGCCCCCAGGACAAGCATCCCGGCCGCCAAAATGACCACAC
>JADLFQ010000037.1 GCA_020845515.1 Anaerolineaceae bacterium
CTGCACAGCCCCAGCCCCTCCCCCACCCGCCTGCCCGCCGCCAGCCAAACGCCGGAAGCCCCCTCCGTCCTTACGATCACGCCCGGCTCCATCTCCCCTGCCGAACTCCCGCTCGAAGCGCACATTGCCGGGATCCGCGGGCAAGATCAAAGCCTGCCGCTCTCATGCGAATCCCGCTCGGCGGTGGATTGGGCAAGCTTTTTTGGCGTCGCGATCGAAGAGCTGGATTTCCAGCACCGGCTGCCGCGTTCAGATGACCCCGAACTGGGTTTTGTTGGGGATGTTGGCGGTGTGTGGGGCAACATCCCGCCACGCGCCTACGGTGTACACGCCGCGCCGGTGGCTGCGCTGTTGACCGAATACGGACTGCCGGCAGAGGCTCGCAAGGGCATGACCCTCGACGAATTGAAAGCCGAAATTGCCGCCGGACGGCCCGTGATTGCCTGGGTAATCGGGCATGTACAGCCGGGAACGGCGCAGGATTATACCAGCCGTGCCGGACAGCAAGTGCGCGTGGCCGCACGGGAACATACCGTCATGGTCATCGGGTACATCCCGGAGGTCGTTTTCGTCCTCGATGGCGGCTGGCTGTACGGCCGGGCATGGCACCACTTCGTGGACTCGTGGGGTGTTTTGGGCAACATGGCGATTGTTTACAGCCCGCCCGCTGGCAGTGAGTTATAAAAAAGGGAGACAGCCTTTTAAAAAGGGGCGTGTTAATTTCGAGTATAATTCAGGCAAAACCAGTCCCATTTCCATTGAGAGTCGACATGAACTCAACACAACCAACCGAACAAACCCGCTGGAGCCTGAAAGACCTGTTCCCCGCTGCCTCCAACATTCCGGTGGAGGGGGGGCAAGGCACGCCCGCTCTGGATGCCGTTTTTACCCAAGTTGAGGAAAAGGTTGCCGCGTTTGAAAAGTCCCGCCCGCTGTTGACTGCGGACATATCCGTCGAAACCTTTCTGAAAATCGTAAGGTCACTGGAAGAAACACAGCACCTGCTGCACCGCCTGTACGCCTGCGCCGAACTGCTCTTTGCCGAAAACACGCAAAATCAGGCCGCCCAGGGGCTGCTGGCGCGGGTGGAACAACTTGCCGCCGAGATGGGTAACCGCACGCTGTTCTTCTCGCTGTGGTGGAAAGACCTGCCCGAAGAAAGCGCCGCCGGTCTAATGGCGCAGGCGGGCGACTACCGTTATTGGCTGGAGGAGATCCGACACTTTAAACCCTACACACTGAGCGAGGCGGAAGAAAAGATCATCAACATCAAAAATGTCACCGGCGCGAGCGCGCTGGGAATGCTCTACGATACCCTCACCAACCGCTATGTCTTTAAGGTGGAGGTGGATGGGGAGAAGAGGGATCTGACGCGCGGCGAGCTGATGGTCTATGCCCGCCACGCCGACCCCGAACTGCGCGCCCGCGCCTATCAGGAGCTTTACCGCGTCTACGGGGAAGACAGCCCGATTTTAGGACAAATCTACCAAATGCTGGTGCGCGACTGGCGCAATGAACAGATCGGCTTGCGCGGTTTTGCCGCGCCAATCGCGGCGCGCAACCTGGCAAACGACATTCCAGATGAGGTGGTGGAAACCTTGTTGGCGGTCAGCCGCAAGAACACCGGTATCTTCCAGCGATTTTTCCGCCTCAAGGCGCGCTGGCTGGGGATGGAACGCCTGCGGCGCTACGATATCTATGCCCCGCTTGCGGAATCCGACCAGCGCTACAGCTACAAACAGGCAGTGGAGATGACGCTGGATGCCTTCAAAGAGTTTGATCCCACCATCTCCGCTCTGGCACAGCGCGTGTTTGACCAGAACCACGTGGACAGCGAGGTGCGCAAGGGCAAGCGCGGCGGCGCATTCTGCCTGACGGCCGTTCCCGAGATCACCCCCTGGGTACTGTTGAACTTTCAGGGCAGAGCCGACGATGTATCCACAATGGCGCACGAGTTCGGCCATGCCGTGCACTCGATGCTGGCCGCGCACCACAGCCTGTTCACCTTCCATGCCAGCCTGCCTCTGGCAGAGACCGCCTCGACGTTCGGCGAAATGCTGCTGGTAGACCGTTTGCTTAAGGAAGAAGCAAACTCCGCCGTGCGCCGCGATCTGCTCTTCGGACAGGTGGATGACGCTTACGCAACCATCCAGCGTCAGGCATACTTTGCGCTGTTCGAGCACGAGGCGCACGCAATGATCGCGCGCGGCGCTTCGCCGGACGAACTGGCTGAGGCTTACATGTCAAACCTGCGCGAGCAGTTTGGCAATGCGGTCTCGCTGAGCGATGAGTTCCGTTGGGAATGGATTTCGATTCCCCATATCTACAACGTGCCGTTCTACGTTTACGCTTATGCTTTTGGACAGCTGCTGGTGCTGGCGCTTTACCAGCAATACCAACAAGAGGGCAAGGGCTTCATCCCGCGCTATCTCAAGCTGCTGGCAACGGGCGGCGCAGAATCTCCGGCACAGATCCTTCAGGATGCCGGTGTTGACATCCACCAGGAAACCTTCTGGCAGGGGGGGTACGATGTGGTTGCCAATCTGGTGGGGCAGCTCGAAGCACTGCCGCTGGAGGGCAGGCGCACTTTATAAAATTCTCCGGGCGCGGCGATGGAACAGTAAACAGCCGTGCCCGTCAAAAAATTCACTCCCCCGGCGAGGCGTCCGGGCGCGGTATCCTTCCACCGCCGGCAGGGTAGCTCCGGTTTGTCTTTCTCCCTCAGCCACACTAAAATTTAGACATCCAAAGCGGCAGCATGTATAAAATCGCGCGCGAGCTGCAAGCCCTCTGCGCCCCGTACCCAATCAGGTTGGCTGGGGGCAGAGCAGCCAGTTGACTGTCATAAAGAAGGCAACCCTTGTCCTTCCGTGTTTAAGGTGCAAAGGGTAAAACTCATGTCGCGATGTGTGGTATATTCTTAAGGAATAAAAAACAAATATCCATCAGGGATTGCCCTCCCTTCATCAAATCATTGTGACGGAGACGGAATGTACATAGCGATAGAAGGTGTCATCGGGGTTGGAAAGACAACGCTTGTGCGGCTGCTGCAAAATCCGCTGGAATCCAATATCCTGCTGGAAGTGTTTGAAGAAAACCCCTTTTTGAGCGACTTTTACAGCGACCGGGCTCGCTACGCCTTCCAAACGCAAATTTTCTTTCTGCTCAGCCGCTACCATCAACAGCACCAAGCCGTGCCGGCGATGCTGGCCGGCAGCAAGATGTTAATCAGCGACTACACCTTCGCCAAAGATAGTCTGTTCGCACAGATCAACTTGCAAAACGATGAACTGGAGATGTACCGCCGGGTGCACGAAGCCTTGGCGGAAAAAATTCCGTCCCCTGACCTGGTGATTTACCTGCGAGCCAGCACTGATGTGCTGATGCAGAGGATTGCATTACGCGATCGCCCATACGAACGCGGCATGGAGCGCAGCTATATTGATACGCTGAACCTCGCCTACGATGACTTTTTTATGTCTCCGCAGCCCTCCCCCGCGTCTCCTGTGCTGACGATTGAAACCGGCACGCTGGATTTTGTACGCCACCCCGCCGACCTGAACTGGATCGAAAACCGCATCCGCCAGGCGCTGGGCATGCCCCCCTTCCAGCCGGAACTGCCGCTGACCGGCGAAATTTAACCGCATGATCTGCTATTATTAACCATCAGGAAAGCATATGCGCATCACTCGTGAGAAATTGCTCAAGTTCGCCCAAACGTACGTCTCCCAGCAGTTATTTGCAAAAGCTCGCCCGGTCTGCATTTACTTGACCGGCTCGGTGCTGTTTGAGGATCCGCTCATCGCTGGCACTGCCGACATTGACCTGATCCACGTACATGATGGTGAGCCGCCTGTAAAGCGCGAGGTCATCCGGATTGCCGACGAAGTCCATTTGGATATCGCACATGTCTCGCAAGAAGCCTTCCGGTACCCGCGCACCCTGCGCACCGATCCGTGGTTGGGAGGGTTTATGTGCTACAACCCCCGCCCGCTGCACGATACACAGCACTGGTTCGAATTCACGCAGTCCAGTCTGTGTGCGCAGTTCGATCTGCCCGGGTACACCATCGAACGCGCCCGCCCACTGGCGGAAGCCGCGCGGCAAGGGTGGATGACCCTCCAATCCAGCTTGACCACCGCGGGGCCGCAGCAAAGCATGGTTTACCTGAAAACACTGGAGCGTGCCGCTAACGCAATCGCCTGTCTGAGCGGGCCGCCGCTGACAGAGCGGCGCTTCCTTTTACACTTTCCGGAGCGCGCCCGACAAGTCCGGCGGCCGGGTCTGGCTGCCGGACTTGTAGACCTGCTGACCGGCACGGAAGAACTGTCAGCCGGCAGCCTGCCCGCCTTTATGCCGGGTTGGGCACAGGCTCTGCAGGCAGTACAGACCGCACCCGGCTGCCCCATCGCCTTGAGCGCACCGCGCTTTCTCTACTACACGCGCGCAGCCGAAACGCTTTGGCCTCAGGAGCCAACAGCGGCGCTATGGATTATCGTGCGCACCTGGACGGCTGCGGTGTGCTGTCTGGGGAGTGACTCCCCCTCCGGTCAAGCCTGGCAGACAGCCATGCAAACCCTGGGGCTGGCGCCCGAACAAATAGAAAACCGGCTCGACGTGCTGGATGCGTACCTTGATTCCATCGAAGAGACCCTCGATATATGGGCACAGGAAAATGGTCTTTAGTCACCAACTTTGTTCAAATCTGTGGATAAAAGACTAAAAACTGTGGATAAACCGGTAAAAGTGTGGACAACTCCCCCTTTTTTGCTCAAAACCCTCCTGAAAGAATATATGGCACACCCCCTGTATATAGGGGGTGTTTTTACTTCGCCCCACAAATTGCGAGAACAGATTTTCTCTCACAGATTCCCCCCGGAATCCCCGCTTCCCTCCTCATTTATCCACATACCCGAAAGGATAACCTTCTCCTGGCCGCTCCCTAATTGTGGGGGTAAAGAGGGTGGACTCTGCGATATGTACCGGAAAATTGCACCAAAAAAGTTTTCTCCACAGTATCCACAGAGCCTACTACGACTACGATATCAATTTATTAATAATTTGAATATCAAGGTTTTTAACCCAGGCGTGTGCATCTCTTGTTTTTCTTCTGCACTTTAACTCCATACGGCTTTCACAAGCGCACTTGACAAAACAGGAATAAACGCATAATCACCCGGTTTTACTTTTTTCGGGTGTTTTTTCGCTGCGAAAGCAGCGAAAAAACACCCATTAAAACATCTCCCCCGCCTCAGGCGGGGGACAAAGGGGGTGGTGGTTTTTCTATTCCCGAGTTTGTGAAAGGCCATGTTTAACTCCATGGAACCGCTTGATTCTGCCATCTAAATACTGTACAATTCACATAATATAGAAGTACATGATCTATTTAGCCCCCTTTTCACCAGATACCCATAGAGGGAGAGTCGATATGGACGTGATCAAAGTAAAAGCAAACTCCCGCACCGCTGCTGTTGCCGGAGCTATTGCCGGGGTGATACGAGAGCATCACCGTGCCGAGGTGCAGGCAATCGGCGCGGGCGCGGTCAACCAAGCGATCAAGGCGTTGGTATTAGCCAAAGGGTACCTGGCAGAGGACGGCATCTTCGTCGTTTGCCTGCCTGAATTTGTAGATGTAGATATTGACGGAAAAGTGCGCACCGCGATCAAACTGGCGGTGGAACCGCGTTGAGCGCTGGAAATACTGTAAAAAACGCAGGGGCTGTCTAGTTCTCCGGCGGCCCCTGTTCACTTTGTAAGAAAAACTCACCGGGCTGGAAGATGACCTCGTCCTTGCCGGTGAGTTTTTCTTGTACTTTCTTGACGATCAGAGCAAGATGCTGGGGGTTTTTGACATAGTCAAGATCATCCGCCGGCACAGTCAAGACCGGACAATCCGTAAACTTGTGGATCCATTGTTCGTAAATATTGTTAAGCTGTGACAGGTACGCCGGGCTGATTGCGCTCTCGAAGTCGCGCCCGCGCCGTGCGATCCGCTCAATCAGCGTGGGGACAGAAGCACGCAGATAAATAATCAGGTTCGGTGCCGGCAGGAACTCGATCAGCGAGCGGTAGAGGGCGTGATAGGTGTCGTAGTCGCGCGCATTGATATGTCCCTGCAGAAAAAGGTTGTAAGCGAAAACCTCAGCATCTTCATAAATGCAGCGGTCCTGCACCACAGACCCCGGAAAGAGCAGCAGGTCATACTGGATGCGCAGGCGGTGGGTGAGGAAAAAGACTTGCGAGTGGAAACTCCATGCCGGCATGTTCTGATAAAAATCGGCCAGGTAAGGGTTTTCGGCAACCGGTTCATAAAAGGGCTGCCATTGTAACTGCTCGCTGAGCATGCCCACCAGCGTTGATTTCCCTGCTCCGATATTCCCCGCCACGACAATAAATTTCTTCATCTGCTCAAATTATAGCGGTTTTTATCATTTTTTCCGCCATTACAAAGGGCTTTTTCCTTCTGCCGCTCCGAGACCGCCAATGCAGTGAGAAAGTGCTTGTATTTCTGGTCTATAATAAAAAAGCCTGCCGAAGCAGGGAATGACCCGCCAAAGGAGTCCGATGAATACGACGGTATACACAATTGGACATTCAACCCATACGATTGAAGAATTTTTAAACATCCTGCGTGCGTTTGAGATTGAAACCATCGCCGATGTGCGCACCGTTCCCAAATCCCGCCATAACCCGCAATTCAATCAAGCTGAATTGGAACAGGCGCTTTCTCTCTGCCAGATCGTCTATACCCATCTGAAAGAGCTTGGAGGCTTGCGCCACACAACAAAGGCATCCGTCAACACCGCCTGGAGAAATTTATCCTTTCGCGGCTTTGCCGATTACAAGCAAACCCCGGAATTTAAAGCAGGCATCGAACAGCTTATCCTGCTTGCCCAAAAATTTCGCACTGCCATAATGTGCGCGGAGGCGGTTCCCTGGCGCTGCCATCGTTCGCTCATCGGCGATGCGCTCCTGGTTCGCAATCTCCACGTGGAAGACATTATGAGCGAAAAAACCAGCAAGCCGCATACCCTCACCCCCTGGGCAAAAGTGGATGGAATTGAAATTACCTACCCTGCGGCAGAGCAGCCCGGCGGGGAAGCGTAAATAAATTTTGCCCCCGCCGCGATATTAAAAAAGCTTGCCCTTCCCCGAATCTGCACAGCATCAGGAAGGGCAAGCAATAAAGGGTAAAGAGAATGAACTAGACTTTGTAGGGGGCTTCGCTCGGACAAGCGTCGGCACATGAACCGCACTCGTTGCAAAGCGCCGCGTCGATCGTGTACAAGCCGTCTATTTCTACGATTGCGCCTTCCGGGCACTCACACTCACACACACCGCACTGAATACATTTTTCTTGATCAATTGTGTATGCCATTTCTACTCCTTGTATATTTCTAAAAAGTTGATGCGCTTTTCCTTTGTGAAGAATAGCACAATCAGACCGTTCTTGTCAATATTGTAGGAAATAACAATCGTCACTTTCCGCTCCGGCAAATGTCATGATTCCTTTCCCCGCCAGGCGGCGCAGCGCTTTTTAAAATTGCAGAGCAGCCGGAGGAAGCGGAATCACTGCACGGGTGCAAAGATATGGTATAAAAGCGAATATGAGCTATTTTGAGATTGGCGTTTTCTTCCCGCGCCGCGCCGAGAACATCGGCAGCTTGTGGCGTTCGGCGTACCAGTTGGGCGCGGCAGGCATTTTCACCATCGGCCGTCCTTACCGCCGCCAGAGCGCCGACACAGCCAGCGCTCCGTATGAAATCCCTCTGCGGCACTACGAAACTGTTGAAGATTTCTTAAAAAATCGTCCGGTCGGCGCGGCGTTGGTCGGCGTCGAAATCGGCGGGGTGCCGCTCGCGCGCTTCCGTCACCCGCAGCGCGCCATCTACCTGCTGGGATCAGAGGACAGCGGCTTGGGGAAGAAAGTCCTCGAGCATTGCAATGCCGTCCTCGGTATCGAATCCCTGCGCAGCGCTTCGTATAACCTGGCTGTAGCCGGTGCGCTGGTAATGTACCACCGCGCCTACGGCGCTCCCCTTCTTTTTCCGGGCTGAAAGCTTTTCAGACTTTCCTGCCGGGTGCTGCACACCGTCCCCATTCCCTCAACCTTCAACCCCCATCAGGTTGTGCGTCTTTCGCTTCTCCGATTCGCCCGGTAACAGGATAGAGAGTCTCACAACAGGCGATCAATAGAGTCTGAATAAAAATCTGATAGCTTTTGATAGGATCATGCCACTAAACTGGGGTTGATAAAAGAAACAGGAGAGCATGAAATGGAAATACCACGTCACTGGCGGCTGCAAAAACAGCGTTACGCCCTCCTCGGCGAAACGTGCACAACGTGTCAGAAAAAAATCTTTCCGCCCCGCCCGGTTTGCCCGCACTGCGGCGGCGCCTTGCAAGTCTCAGCCGGGCTGCATGCAGCCCCTGCGTTAGCAGAATTGACGCTTGCGCCGGTGAGGGAAAGCATCCCCATCATCCGTTAAGTTGAGTGAAGGACGGAGATTTAAAAAGCCCCGCTTGCGCAGGGCTTTTTCTATTTCAGGGTGGGCTTGTGTCATGAGTACCGCAGCCGGGCAAATGCTTATTTCCGCTTTGAGCGCACCTGGATAAGCTCCCCGGCGATGGCAATCGCGATTTCCTCCGGCGATTCCGCACCCACACGCAAACCGATCGGCGCGTGCACGCGCTGAAAATGCTCGCGGGCGAAACCTTCTCCTTCCAGTTCCTCGTAAATCAGGTCACGTTTGCGCAGGCTGCCGATCATACCGATATAAGCGGCCGGGCTGCGCAATGCCTGCGCCAGAACCGTCTTGTCGTGCAGGTGGCCGCGCGTAACGATGACGATGAACGAGGCGTCATCCAGCTTGAATTTTGTCAACGCCTGGTCGAACGATTCGACCAGCACGCGCTGGTCGGCGGTCGGGAAACGTTCGGCGCTGACGTAATCGGGGCGGTCATCCACCACGATGGTCTCAAAGCCAATCATGCGCACGAGAGGCGCCAGTTTTTGTGAGATGTGTCCCCCGCCCATCAGATAGACCGCGCCAAAATGAACAGCCGGTTCCACCAACAGGCGCTTTCCCTTCAGCGTAACCACCACCGGGTATTGAGTTCCGGAGACCTCCGGCTGTGCCATTACCTCCTGAACGAGCGCCTCGGGAAATTCCGCACAGCCCGCCCCGCCAACCGCGGCAATTCCCCAGCCCTGTACAGTGGGGTCCTGCGCCTTGACCAGGCAGCGCTGCGTCCCCCCAAATTCCCCCGCCTCATCGGGCAGCGTCAAGACCTGCCAGGCTTTGCGGTGGTTCTTCATCGCCGCCAGCAGTTCCTTGAAAATTTGCAGATAGCTCTCGTTGGCGGCGTCAATGTAATCTGCCAGTACATCCACTTCTCCGCCGCAGATCATCTCCAGCACGGAGGCGTCTTGCCCTGTCAGGCTGAAGTGCATGACCAACGATTTCTTTTGTTCAAACAGGTGCGGTGCCATGCGCTGAACTTGCGCTTCCAGCAAACCACCGCCGACCGTCCCTGCGCTGGAGCCATCCGCGCGCAGCAGCATGTACGCACCAGCAGTGCGCGGCGCCGAACCGGCGCTGCTGAAGATGGTCGCAAGGACAAAACTCTCTCCCTGCTCCAACAGCTCGACCATTAATTCGTAAATTTCTTTCACAGGCATGTCCTCCCCGGTGCGGTTTTCTTGTTTGATTTTACCATGCCGCATGGGTCACTGCCGTCCACAGCTTTATTGCGCGGGGCTGCCCGGTGCATAATTTCGTCTGCCCAACTTTGTGGTATTCTTGCATTAAATCCAACCCAGCCTAACAGGATGCCCCCATGCACTTTTACCTCGCTATGCAAAGTATGACCAATTCGCCGGACGAAAACCCCAAAGTAACCCGGGCTTTGCTCCGCCGGGTGCTGGGCTACGCCCGGCCCTACCGCCGCCAGATTCTCTTGCTGTTGATTCTCATCCTCAGCCTGACCGCATTAATGTTGCTGCCACCCTTGATTTTACGTGACCTGATTGACCGCACAATCCCCGCCGGCGACTACCGCCGCCTGGCGCTGCTGGCGGGTGCGCTGCTGGCTGTCCCGGCTGTGCGGGGTGCGCTCAACGTCGCTCAGCGGCAGGTGAGCTCGCAGGTGGGTGAAGGCGTCATCTTTGACTTGCGCCTGGCGCTCTATTCCAACCTGCTGCGCATGTCGCTGCGCTTCTTTACCAACACCAAGACCGGCGAACTGATGTCCCGGTTGAACAACGATGTCGTCGGCGCACAAAACGCGATCAGCAACACGCTGGTGGGCATCGTCGCCAACATCATCCAGGCTGCCGCAATGTTCACCATCATGCTTATGCTGGAATGGCGTCTGACCTTTATCAGCATCGTCGTCCTTCCGTTGTTCATATTCGCCGCCCGCCGCTTGGGCGCGCGCCTGCGGGACCTCGCGCGCCAACAGATGGAAGCCAACGCACGCATGAACGCCATGATGAGCGAGACGCTTAATATTGGCGGTGCACTGCTGGTCAAATTGTTTGGCCGCAAAGAGCTTGAGGAAGAACGCTTTGGCGAGCGCGCCGGCCAGGTGCGCCTTTCCGGAATCCAGCGGTCGGTGATCGGCTCGGTATTTATTGCAATCGTCGGACTGCTGAGCGCGGTGGGCACCGCGCTGGTTTATGGGCTGGGAGGATATTACGCCATCCGTGGCGCTTTCACGGTTGGCGCGATCGTCGCCTTTGGCTCCTACCTGGGGAACCTGTACAGCGCGCTGCAATCCCTGGCGAACATGCCGGTTGAGTTTGCCACCTCGATGGTCAGCTTTGAGCGCGTTTTTGAGATTATTGACCTGCCGGTGGAGATCCCCGAAGTTGCCGGCCCAATCGAACTGCAGAACGTGCACGGTGAGATCGTTTTTGAGGATGTGACCTTCCAATACGAACAGGGCGATGAAGCCCTGCTCAGCGACGTGCGCCGCTACGGCAGCATTGACAACGTCCGCACGGTTCTTTCAGAAACCCTCCCGGCGGACGAGGGGAAGCAGGAAAGCACCCCGCTCAGCCAGGCGCGCGGCAGCGCGCTGGAGGGTGTCAGCTTTCGGGTGGAGCCGGGGCAGTTGGTCGCGCTTGTCGGCCCCAGCGGCGCCGGAAAAACCACCCTGACCTACCTCATCCCGCGCTTGTACGACCCCAGCCAGGGGCGCATCACGCTTGACGGCCACGACCTGCGTGCTGTTTCGCTGGCTTCGCTTTCCGGCCAGATCGGCATGGTCACCCAGGAAACCTACCTGTTTCACGATACCATCCGCACCAATCTGCTCTATGCCCGGCTGGATGCCAGTCAAAAGGAGCTTGAAGACGCCTGCCGGAGCGCCAACATCCACAATTTTATCCAGGAACTGCCGGAGCGTTACAATACGGTGGTGGGCGAGCGCGGCTACCGTCTGAGCGGCGGCGAAAAACAACGCATCGCGCTGGCGCGCGTCATCCTCAAGAACCCGCGCATCCTTGTGCTGGATGAAGCCACCAGCAGCCTCGACAGCGAATCGGAGGCGCTCATTCAAGAAGCCCTCGGGCGCGTTATGGCACAGCGCACCAGCATTGTCATTGCCCACCGTTTGAGCACAATTATGGCGGCTGATTTAATTCTGGTGATAGACCGTGGACAGGTGGTCGAGCGCGGTTCGCATTCCAGCTTATTAAAAGAGGGCGGCCTGTACGCCCAGCTTTACCGCACGCAGTTCCGCAAAGCCCGCGTAGAAAAACCCCCTTTTGTATAATGTACAATCGCTAAAGGGTAATCTTCTCGTAAATTTCGCCCACTGTGTGAAACACCTCGCGTGGCGACAGAGCCATCAAAGTCTCGATGGGTGTATATCCCCACGCAACCGCGCCAAAAGGGATTCGTGCAGCGTGTGCCGCCTGAATGTCGCGCGGCTCATCCCCCACGCACAGCGCCTCGCCGGGGGGAACCCCGCTCTTCTCCAGCACGCGCTTGAACCTGGCTTGCTTTCCGAAGAGTGAAACCCCGCACTCATAATATCCGATCTGGTCTATGTTGTGGTGCTCCAACACTTTTCGGACGTTGGTATAGGAATTGGAACTGACGAGCGCCAATTGCACCCCTGTGCCGGCGAGCGTGTCCAACAGGTCTTTCACCCCCTGAAACAGCCCGATGCGGTGAATGTCTTCCGTCATCATTTTTTGCACATACCGCCCGATGACCGTCAGCTTCCACAGCGGCAGCTCGTACTGCTTGAGGATTTTCTGCACGCCCAGCCTGCGCAGTTGGTCAACCTGTTCCGGATCAAGCCGTTTGAGGCGAAAGGCATCCGCAACCTGATCTGCAATGCTGAGGAACCACGGAAAAGTATCCGCAAGCGTACCATCGAAGTCAAAAATCACCAGTTTGTATTTCATCGTGTGCTCCGCGATGCTGAACTGGACGGTTGTCCCCTCACAAAGCCAGCCGCCCTACCGGCGCAGAATTTCCTTTTCGGCTGTCTCGGTTTCCCTGAAAAGTTTGGCAACCTCGTCTTTCAACGCCTCTGAAGCGCTGGGCGAATTTGGGATAAACTTGATTAACTCGCGCGCCTGGCGCAGCAAGTCCTTCACCTGCGCGACGTAGGAAAAATCCTGCCAGCCCGCATCGCTGGGCAGGGGCAGATCGCGGGCTTGCTGGATCAGCGCCCGCGCCTGGACAACCCGTTTTGAAGCCGGAATAAGACGTGCCATGCACTCTCCTTGCTGTTTCCCGTACCTGATCTGTATAATCATTATACCCGCAAAAAAATGCGGCGTTTTTATATCCAGCCTTTACCCCTTCCCCGCGATCAAAAACACCCGGCCGGGGATTTCCCCCGCCTTTCGTCAGCGCGCCGCAATTGGGATAAAAACACACCGCTCCGTTTCCACAATGGAAAGGAAAAACCCGCCAAACCAGCGCTATTTCTGATGGCATTCCTCCCGGCCAAACGCTGAAACGGAAACGCAGGATAAACCGGCTGGGTTATAATAAACGGACAAGCGACTACATAGGGGTGTGTGCATCATGGCAAAAAACACAAGTTTAATCAACGCCAGCAAAGCAAAAGCGGACGAATTTTATACGCAGCTGCCGGATATCGAGGCGGAGATGAAGCATTACAAAGAACACCTGCGCGGCAGGGTGATCTTTTGCAACTGCGACGATCCGTATGAGAGCAACTTTTTCAAGTATTTTGCGCTGAACTTCAACTTTTTAGGACTCAAGAAGCTGATTGCAACCTGCTACACCGGATCGCCGGTCGCCGGCGAGCAGCTGCCGCTCTTCGACGTCAAGACGCTGGACCTCCAGAACGGCGGCGCTGAACGCGCCTACAAAATCGAAATTACCGAAGTGAGGGACGAAAACGCCGACGGCGCGGTTGACCTGACCGATGTGGAGTACCTGCTCAAGAACCGCAAGAACGCCCTGACGCTGCTCGAGGGCAACGGCGACTTCCGCTCGGAGGAGTGCATCGCGCTGCTGCAGGAAGCGGATGTCGTCGTCACCAACCCGCCCTTTTCGCTGTTCCGCGAATACGTGGCGCAGTTGATCGCGTACGAGAAACAGTTTGTCATCATCGGCAGCAAGAACGCGATTACTTATCAAGAGATTTTTAAGCTGATCCAGGAAGGCAGAATTTGGCTCGGCAATGGTTTTCCAAACGGCAACGCTTTTTTTCGGATCCCGGAGAAATCTTCGCGTGAATGGGCAAACGGCGTATTAAACCCGGAAACAGGGTTGGTAAAGTTTCGAAATGTTGGCTGGTTCACCAATCTGGATATCCA
>JADLFQ010000038.1 GCA_020845515.1 Anaerolineaceae bacterium
CAAGAGACTGTGGTTGTTGAACAGGAACAGGATCAGCAGCAGTATCACTGTGGCAAAAAACGCCAACAGCGACAAAAGGATGCCGGAGGCTTTATGGTGATTTGCCTGGGTATATCTTTGCCTGAGGTTCACAAGCTTATTTTAACGTTGATCTGATTTTTCATGGCGGTTCTTCAAGGCGCACCGGAGGTTGTCATCTGTCGCATTGTAAGGAGAGCCCATTGCCTTATCAATGCCCGATAGCTTTCAGCATCTCCATACTTTGAAGCCACATCTGTAATGGTCATCTGCCACTTTATCTTCGGCAAGGGCGGCGACTCAGTGGGGCGGAGAACTTTCCAGGTTCTCGCAATGTTCCTTACATCTTCTATGGCGAGTTTACGCAATTGTTCATTTGTCATCTCGTTTTCCAAATATTCTTTCAGTTTTGTTTGTATCCAGGCGAGCGCCTCATTGCTATAGCGCCAATGCTGGATCATAAAACAAGCTGCTGTTAGAAAGTGAACCTCGCCATAAGTGGGATCGGTAAATTCAAGGGCGAGAAGAGATTCAAATATCGCCTGGCAGTTGGCACTTTTATTTAAGACAGCGCCGCATTCCGTGCAGAAAATTGACATGTCATCGTTCCGAATTCGGGTGTCTTCTGTCTTCAGGGTTCATTTTGTTCTTGTCACAGATATTTTGATATGTGGTTGCAATTCGATTGCCATAATCATCCCAACCACCCAAGCGCTTAACTTTTTCGAGTGCGGCGTGCGCCATCTGTAAACGGATATCCGGGTTCTTATAGAGATAGAGAACTTTTTCCTGGAGTGCGGCTGGGTCGCGGGGAGAAACAATAAACCCTTCCACACCGTCTGTTATTAATTCTTCTGCGCCGGTATTTCTTGTCGCGACAACTGGTAAACCGCAAGCCATTGCCTGGGCAATGACTGTAGCGAGACCTTCTTCAATCGAAGCAATGACAAAGACGGAAGCTCCAGAATACCACTGATACAGCTCTGCCCTTGGCTTGGGACCAAGATAGATGCAATTCCCTTTGTTGTTTCGAAAAAAGTCCTTTAGCTCTACAGCAAGTTTTCCGATCATCTGAAGTTCGAAACCTGGGAGGTTGATATTGGCAAAAGCCTGCAATAAGTAGGGAATGCCTTTTCTTAAAGAAATCTGGCCAACATAAATAGCCCGAAACACTTTGTCGGTTTTATCCAATGGGTGGAATGTATCCAGGTCGACGCCATATGGAATAACAGCCAGTTTGTTCGGAGGGACACCTTTTGCCAGGAAGGTGTCATGTACAAATTTTGAAGGCACTGTGATCAAATCACAGGTCTCGTATTCCGAGATTTCTGCATCAATTATCTCGGGGTCGATTCTTTTATAGGGGATTCCCCAAAGTTTGTGTTCTTCCTGAAGGATTTCGTCCTGAAAGAGGATGTGGGTAGAACCCCGATCGCAAATTGTGGCAGCATTGTACTTATTTTTTACCAGCGGGAAAGCTGAGAGCCCAAATCCAGATAAACTGTGAAAGACATCGCAAGATGTTATGTTGGCAGCCAGCCAGCGTTTAAATAGGTCGCGAGCCGGTTTTTCTAAAGCCATTTCCATGGAGCCTAGTCCAAGTTTGCGCGCTAAATAGATTGGCCCAAGTAATATGGGAATGCGCTTTACTTTTTCATTGCTTATTCCGGGTGTCCTGCTTGCTGGCAGAGCGGTGTAGTATGTCTTTAATAATCCTAATTGTTGCATTTGCATTGCCAGGTTATAAACATGAAAAGTGGTAATTCCAGATATGTTAACTTGCATGGTTTTTAAATATTCCTATCGGGGTTTTTGAATTGAAACCAGATGAAGTATATTAGGATTGTGCAGACAAAAAAATAAACCATCAGGGAAGTGATCGCAGCGCCGATGATCCCGTAACGGGGGACGAGAGTCAGAAGCAAAATTGTTGTTGTAACCAGGCCAATCAGGTCTGCTGTGAGGACTTTACCTGTCAACCCCATTCCTTTTAGGGCATCACCGAACAATGTATTCAAGCTTAAGATTGCATTCGCAAAGACGAGGATGATGGCTGGGGTAACCGCCTGTTGAAATTGTTCGCCAAACAACAATGGGATCATAGCAGGGGTAGCAAGCAAAATAATAAATGTCACGATAATGACTAATATGATGTATTGTGATATTACAGTTTTAAGCATTTTCGCTTTTTTGGTTGTGTCAGCGAGCGCGCTTAGCGACGGAAATAATACGGGGCCAACTGCATTAAGGATAGGAGAAGCAGCCGTAGACCAGGCAACCGCTACGACATATTGCCCAAGATAAGCTGGGTTTAAGAAAGCAGCCATCAGAATTTGATCCATTCTCAAGTTTAATGTTTGTGGAAGCAGGCTCAGGGCTGCGGGCAGACCATAGGCGAGCATGGGCCTAAAGTTCTGCGTATTAACACTGAAGGGTTGGGTGAGGTGTTTTTTAGCCAGCAGCCATGCCGGAATCAGGGTAAGCCCTTGCCCGACGATAAATAACTGGCTTAGCATGAAGGGAGCTGCTAACGTTGGGAGGAATAGGGCAGCCGCCAAAGTCATCAACCAGATCATGTTGGGGAGAATTCTGATTATGTTCCAAGATTTCCAACTGCCGACCGCTCTCAAAAGCTGGTGTGGGAGCCCGGCTAATGTATACGCAATCATGGCGCCTGCCATATAGATCCTTGCAGCCATTAAAACTTGAGGAGACTGGGCTTTTAAAAAAACTGGCAGAAGAAACCACCCTAAGCCATAAATGGGAATAAGGAGAATTGAAACGACCATCAGTGCAGGGACAAGGTATTCTCCAGATTTGTGGGATTTATGGCTTGTAAATAATACAACAGCCTCTGGCATTCCAAGCATTGCCATGGCAGCTATAAAAGAGGGGAAAGTTTGGATCGCGGCCAGTTCACCACGGCCGGCAGGTCCCAGAATTCGAGCGGATAAAATTCCTGTTCCCATCCCAATTATGGCGATTACAATATTGGTAACCATGACGAGAGAGACCTGGCCCGCGAAGGACTTGAGATCGGTGATTTTTGACCAAAAGCTTCCGAGGTGGTCTTTAATCATATTGAAAAGCTGTTCTTTACGAGATCCAATATTTCGCGAACCCGATTGGTGTAAGTGTACCCACTTGAATGAAGCCTGTTGAGTCCGGCTGCTCTTATTTTGTCTCTTGATTTGTCATGGGGTAAATAGAAGGATATTTTGTCGAGCAGTTCTTCTTCTGATGAAAAGAATACCGCTTCTTTATCCTCTTCAAAAAAAGCGAGGTGTTCTTCTGTCCGCTCAGCCAGCATAAAACCGCCACAGGCGGGAATTTCAAAGGTGCGCATACTGTGACCATCTCGGTTGGCATGGCGAACCAGTCCTAACGAAATTTTTGCCCCTATTGTGGCCAGGCGGTAATCGCGGCCAAGCACCATGCCTCGATAGAGCAGGCGGAACCGGGGATAACGGTCCCAAAAACCCCCATACAAGGAGAGGCCCCCCAGCCCTTTGGAAAGTAAATTTGAAAATAGATGGACACGATCTTGATCGGCTGCTCCGATGAAAGAAAGATCGCTTGAAAATTTGAACTGTTCAGCGGGAGTGGAGGGTTTTTCCACAAAGTGGAGGGAAGGTTCGTAACCGAAGGGGATAAAGGTTACATTCTTTCCTCCGGCCTGGATGATATCCGAGATTGTATTTTGTTTAGTGGTGACGTAGATATCGTAAAGCGGGATAGATTTCACTGTGGCCGGGGTGGACACCGAGGAATTGAATGGATCGTCCGTAGCATAATTTATAAGGATTGGGTTGGATCGCGTTTTAATTTCCTGAAGTGTGTGGGGAGACAGCCAGGCGCCCTTGATTGCCATGACAATGTCCGGTTTTGACTGGCATGCTGCAAGGACCGCATGATTAAACTGACGATATTTCAAGGGGCGTTTACCAGATAAACGGTAAAAAATTTTCTCTTTCCACGAATTTAACCGAAAGTAATCCTGCTCATCAATAAAAATACACTCGTGTCCCAGCGCTTCAAGTGAGCGTTTGAAAAAAGCCCCTACATGAAAAAATTCTCCAATGCCGACCAATAAAACACGCATTTTATCAGCCTATTATCGAACGGAGTGCGTCCAGGATTCCCTCGACGCACTGTGTGTAGTTATAATCCCGGACTTTCTGCCGGGCAGCATGGCCCATGGTTTCACGCAATTTAGTGTCTGCCAGTAATGTGATTAGATGTTGTTTTAACGAGTTGACATCACCTGCAGGGTATGTGTAACCCGTGCCACCCTCTTCCACCAGGTCGTAACCGGCGCCAACCATTTCAGTTGTAATGACAGGCATGGAAAAGAGCATTCCCTCGTTGATGACCAAGCCCCACGTATCAAAACCAGATGGCAGTACGAATATATCACCAATCGCATAGTATTTTGAGATTTCAGACTGGTTCTTAAAGCCAACCAGCCTGACATTTTGAAGTTGATTTTCCTGAATATGCCTCTCAATTTCGCGCCTGAGAGTGCCTTCGCCGATAAAAACCAGGTTTGCCGGCCAGCCATCCTGCGTAAGTGATTGGAAGGCATTCAGAAGGTCAAGCGGTCTTTTTCGTGAGATTAGTTTTCCCGAAAAAATGATGGTGGGTTGCTGGGCGGGGAGGGAGAGCTCTGCCAGTGTTTCCACTTTTCCGGCTTTCCAATAGCCTGCTTGTTCCAGAAAGTAATCATTGTCTACGCAATAGGGGGTGTGAAAGATGCGGGCATCCGGAATATTGAAAGATTTATAAAAGCTATAATTCTGCTTTCCGATGCTTAGAAGAGCGGCAGTTCGGGAAAAGAGCGTTTTTAATATCAGGCTTTTTGTTCTCTGCAACAGTACTTTGCGAGGGTGTAGCATTTCCGATTCCGTATGAAGGAGAAGAGGTGTTTGAAAAAAGATGCTGCCCAGGTATCCGGCGAGCGAAAGCGGGGTTGCGTAGCTGTGGACAAGAAGGGCATCAAACTTGCGGCGAGCAAGAACTGAAATAATCTCAAGAGGACTTCTAAGGAATTGGTACTCGTACCCTTCCAATAAGGGGCGATCCCAGCGAACAGGTATGCCGAACCCCTGGTCTATGTTGCCGCGAATACTAGAATCGGAGCGGTAAAAGACAACAAGATTGATTTCAGGCCGGGAGGCCAAAGCTTGAAACAAGGGCGCCTGGTACTGGACCGGGTGAGATGTAAGCGCGGCAATTTTATAGTTCAAGATGCAAAAGCGCCCCGATGATTATTGGGGTCTTCCCATCGTTTCAAAAAATAGCTGTCTGATTTTCTTGGAATCCGGATAAAGAATGTTATTCTGACCTGCATTGACCATATCAGGCGCAACCGCGTAGAACAAGATGCGATCTGATGGTAAGGCTTTTAGTGTACAGGTTAGACTGACAAGTTGCTCCGGGCTGAGGGAGGTTGTAATGGAACTGCTGAATTGATTAATAAGGCTGGGGATGCGAAGTACATTGGCAGGTTCGAGCAGTTTTTTGCGGATTGCCTCGATGACCTCATTTTGTCGCTGTTGGCGGTTCCATTCATTGTCAAAGCCGCGTACATATTCTACTGTGAGGGCGCCGTTGAAATGGGATAGTCCCGCGGGAAAATAGTGCGTGAAACCGACAGCTTTTGCATCAAAGGGCTGGTGCACATTGACATCAATCCCGCCGATTGTGTCAATCATAGTTGTGTATGTGCTGAAGTCCATGGTCATATATTGATCGGGTATGAGTCCAAAATTCTCGTAGAGGATTTGGGCGAGCGAAGTAGTTGCCACCGTCATCTTCTGGCTGCTATTGCCGGACGCAGATTGTTTGAAAAACTGGTATGTTTCTCCCAACCTGTAACCTTGTAATCCTTTGGAGGCAAGCAGCGCACCGCCTACCCAGAGGTCGCGCGGTACTGAAATAATCGAAATGATGTTTTGGTCAAAATCCACTTTTACATAGCGGATAAAATCTGCACCGTATGGGGGTAAGCCGATACTGTCATCACCGCCGGTTACAAGAATGACCATTGTCCCCTCTCCGCATTTATCGTCTTCCGATAGAGGTGTTTGCTTTGGGGGTTGCGCGGATTCTTGAGGCAGTTGTGTCATGGTTGGCCGTAAAGTTGGAGCTGCGGCCTTGGTTGTAATAGCGGGTGGGGTGGCTGTTGGATTGGTATTGATTACAAGCTCGGGTGCTAATGGGCTTTTGTAAAGTTGAATCCCTAAAACGACGCATGCTGCTATTAAACCCAAAATAACCAATCCCCCAATGATTACATACGCATAGTTTTTCACCTTACCCTCCTGCCGCTGTGCCATCTGTCAGATTATTTAAATACAATAATAATGATACAACAAAATGTGGAATTATTGTTTTGCAATTATGTTATCACAATTAGATAAAATCCTATAAACCGGCTGGCTTGTTATTGAGGGGCGGAAATTTTTGTTTATAAACCCGGAGAACATATTGGAAGGGGATACGATAAAATTAGGGTAGGGAAATTTTTGGCAGGAGTGTGAAGGTGAAGAATATTCTGGTTACTGGAGGCTGTGGATTTATTGGATCCAATTTTATCCGGTTTATCCTTCAGAAAAATGCAGGCATCAGAATTATTAATCTTGATGCGCTTACTTATGCCGGAAACCGGGAGAATTTAAGCGATATTCAGGGTGAAAAACGATACACTTTTTTTCAGGGAGATATCAACAATACTGCTCTTGTTCGAAAACTATTAAAAGAATTTGGGGTTGATACTATCGTTCATTTCGCTGCCGAAACGCATGTTGACCGCTCCATTTTGGGCCCCGAGAGCTTTATCCAGACGAATATTCTGGGGACATATCATCTGCTGGAGGAAGCGCGTCGCTGGTGGATTGAGGAGGGTTTTGACAGGAATATAAAAACCTGTTTTCATCATATTTCTACGGATGAGGTGTTTGGGTCTTTGGGGCCGGATGACAAGGCCTTTAGTGAAAATACTCCGTACGCTCCAAGTTCGCCTTACTCTGCTTCAAAAGCAGCCAGCGATCACCTGGTAAGGGCCTATTTCCAGACATACGGATTGCCGGTTACGATCACAAATTGCTCAAACAATTATGGCCCCTTCCAATTTCCGGAAAAGTTGATCCCACTAACTATTTTGAATGCTCTAAAAGGAAAGGCATTGCCGGTGTATGGGGATGGGAAGCAAGTTCGTGACTGGCTGTATGTGGAAGATCATTGCAGGGCTATTGAATTAGTTCTGCAAGAAGGGACTGCAGGGGAAACCTATATTGTTGGAGGCAACAACCAGCCTCCAAATATCAATATTGTCCAATCTATCTGCCGGATACTCGATTGCCTGAGGCCAGATTCTTCTTTTACCCCTCGCACTTCTCTAATCCAATATGTAGAAGACAGGCCGGGGCATGACCGCAGGTATGCGATGGATATTACAAAAATTCAGCGGGAGTTGGGATGGCAGCCGGCCATATCCCTTGATGCAGGATTGCTCCAAACTGTAAAATGGTACCTTGAACACCTTGACTGGGTTGACAATATCGCTACCAGGCCAGATTATCAAGGATGGCTGGCTAAAAATTATAATCAACGAGGTAAAAACAGATGAAAGGGATTATCCTTGCGGGGGGTTACGGGAAGCGCCTCTATCCGCTTACACTGGGGGTGAGCAAACAGCTTTTACCGGTTTACGATAAGCCGATGATTTATTATCCTCTTTCGATGCTGATGCTGAGCAAGATTCGTGAGATTTTGGTGATCAGCACACCGGAAGATTTGCCCGCTTTTCAGCGCCTCTTGCGGGATGGGAAACAGTGGGGCTTGGAAATCCACTATGCTCAACAGCAACAACCGCGCGGTTTGGCGGATGCCTTTTTGGTAGGCGCTGATTTTATAGGAAGTGATTCAGTTTGCCTTTTGCTAGGCGATAACATCTTTTTTGGGACCGGACTGCCGGATATACTACGCAAAGCGGCGAACCTTGACCGGGGCGCGACGATTTTTGCATACCCTGTGAAGGACCCCGAACGGTACGGTGTCGTTGAGTTTGACGATGACTATCGGGTGGTCAGCCTGGAAGAAAAGCCTGCTCACCCGAAATCCAATTACGCTGTTCCGGGAATGTATTTTTACGATTATGAAGTGGTGAGAATTGCCAGAGAACTTACACCTTCTCCGCGTGGCGAAATTGAAATTACCGATTTGAACAAGGTTTATCTTGATAATGGACTGCTGCGTGTTGAGGTGTTGGGTAGAGGCATTGCCTGGCTGGATGCAGGTACACACGAATCGCTGCTGCAAGCGTCCAGTTTTGTTCAGGCGGTTGAAGAGCGGCAGGGCTTGATGATTGCCTGTCCGGAGGAGATCGCTTATCGTATGGGGTATCTGACACCCGCAGAGCTGGAGGTGCTCGCCCGAAAAATGGAGAGCAACCGCTATGGTCAATATTTGTTGGACATTCTGCGGGAGGGTATCTAGTTCTCCCGGCAACCTGCGCGGCCGAAACGCAGGTGATAAGCGGTAATACCGAAAGCAACAGCCACATTGAGGGAACGTTTTGAGCCTTGCATAGGGATATGTAATTTTGTGTGGCATAGTTCCAGGATACCGGGGTCTACGCCGGAAACTTCGTTGCCCACAACCAGAGCAATAGATGAATCTTGTGGGGCGGAGAAGAAATCAAAAAGGGAACGCGAATCTATCGCTCCCTCTAGTGCGATCAAGTAATCTCCCCTGTCCCTCATTGTTTTTGCTGCCTCAACCCCCTCCCAATGTTGTGACCAATTGACTGTGCATTCAGCCCCGAGAGCTGTTTTGGAGACTTTAGGGTGGTCGGGGGTTGGGGTGATCCCGCAAAGGTGGAGGTGATCAATTCCCACACCATCGGCAGTTCTAAAAATTGAACCCACATTGAGTGCAGAACGAATGTTGTCGAGCAAAACCTCAATGCGCGGCGATGAAATTTCTCGAAGAGCACTAGTGTTTACCCCTTCGTATGGCAAAACCACCAAACGGGTGGGGCCACCGCAGCGCGGGCAGCGGATCTGCTCATCGGCGCGGTTTGTGGTAGGGAAACGAAAACGGCATTCAGGCCGGAAGCACTGGTAAATCAGATTCACTTGATTTCATCAGAAAAATAAGCGATTAGATTCTCCCAGCCAGTTTTCTTGAGATGAATGCGAAGCACCTGCCGGTTGCGGGCGGTCAGCGCTTCCAAATCTCCTTGCGCTTGGGCAAGCTGCAGTGTCGCAAATGTCAACGAGCTGTCTGGAATATCAATATCCTGATCGTGCGCGGCGGTAATTTGAATAAACCGGCCGATATTGGGACCGCCTTTGTGGAGCTGTCCGGTGGAATGAAGGAATCTGGGTCCAAAGCCCAATGTAGTAGCCGCATGTGTTTGTCTCTGAATGTATCCTCTTATTTTTTGAAGCTGGGCGGCAACGGCAGTGTTGCGCGGCAGGTAAGCATTCAGAGCGATGTAATTGCCCGTTTTGGTTCCAGCGAGAAAATGTGCTATGGCTTCTTGTGAACTGTGAACTTTTGTGTCTTTTGGTTTTGGGTAAATAAAAAGCGCTAAATTTTCATTCTCCCAATCGGGCTGTTCGTGTTCCAATTTGCCATGTTCTTCAAAGTAAGCGATTTTTTGGCGTGTACGGTTTTTGCTGTCCTGAACATCCGGTTGATCAAAGGCATTGATATTTAAAATTGCACAGGCAATGGCAATTGCGACTTCCCAACGATAAAATTCTGCTGCAATGTGATATGCATTTGGGATTGTAAAAGTCAGAACAGGGTGGCCGGCTTTTCTCAGTGCGGTGGTTGTTTTGGATAGTTTCCCTGAGCCCTGAAGATAGATAAACAAGCGGTCATTCTCATATATGTTTTTACTGGCGACCGGTTCATTGTCCACCGGAACAATCCCTTTTTCTTGCTTGCCGCTGCTCTCGGCAACAAGCTGTTCCAGCCAGGAGCCAAAAGCAGAGAATTCCGGGTCAGCCAGGATAGTTAACTTGTTTTTGCCTTGAAGGGTTGCTTCGCCCAGGATCGCCCCTAAAACGAGGCCAGGATTTCGTTCATCTGGGGTTTCGGGCATACATTGGTGCATCATGCTGCCGGCGCAGGCTAATAGACTTTTGGTATCCAGTCCCAGCAAGGCTGCGGGGCCAAGACCAAAGGCGGTTAACGCGGAGTAACGGCCACCAACATTGGGATCCGCCTGAATGACTCTCCGAAAACCGAGATCAAGCGCCATCTTTTCGAGCGGAGTGTTCGGGTCTGTAATAGCGATAAAATGACTGCTTGCGCGGTCTACTAATTTTCTTTTTGCGCGGTGGTAAAAATATTTAAACAGCGCATCCACTTCGCTTGTGGTTCCTGATTTACTCGAAACGATATAGATTGTTTTTTCAATCGGAGAGATGCGAGCCGCGGCGCGAATTTGATTTGGGTCTGTACTGTCTACAATTTTCAATTGGATGCCGGGTTTACCTTCCGCTTCTCGGACTCCAAATGTTCTGGATAATACTTCCGGAGCGAGGGAGGAGCCGCCCATGCCCAATAGCAGCCCGTGGGTTATGCCTTCCTGCTGGCATTCTATAAACAAAGCATCCAGACTTGGAAGTAGTGTTTGACTGGATAGGGGGGCTTGCAGCCATCCCAGCCTGATCTTGATCTCTTGCTGTCCGGCCTGATCCTGTGTCCATAATGTGGGATCGTGATCGAACATCCGTTTAACTGCGGAGGCCTTTTTTAGTTTTTGAACGCGGTCCGGGATATTCCCGAGCGGGTTTAGCTCTTTAGCTGCTTGTATCCGCCTGGTTTCGATGCTGGATAGAAGATTTGCAAAGGCGTCCTTGAAAGATTTTACCCCTTCCTCTTCCAGTTCTTTTGTCGCCTGGTCGAGAGAGATTCCCAGCTTGCCAATATCTTGAAGGGTTGCCTCAGAAAGGTTCCTGGGTTTGTCTAAAGTAGCCTTGACAAGGCCGTGATCGCGAAAGGCATCAAGCGTCTGGGGAGGTGTGGTATTAACGGTATCTGGACCGATGAGTTCATTAACGTAAAGTACATCCAGATAGTTTGGGTTTTTTGTACTGGTAGAAGCCCAAAGTGGCCGCTGCACCTGTGCTCCCTTTTGTTTTAAGGCAGCAAAACGTGGAGACTGGACACTTTCCAGAAAGAGTTGATAGGCCAAACGAGCATTGGCGATGGCCGCCTTGCCCAACAAATCCAACGCGAATTTGGATGTTTTATCGCCCTCGCGAATTATCTCCTGAAGCTGGGCATCAATTTTTGTGTCCAATCTGGAAACAAAGAAAGAGGCTACAGACGCAATCGAATCAATTGGAAGACCTGAAGCCACCCTTTCCTCAAGTCCACTTAAATAGGCTTCGATGACTTGTTGGTATCTTTGTAAAGAGAATATAAGGGTTACATTGATATTGAAGCCTTCCGCGATGGCTGTTTTGATCGCCGGAATGCCTTCCGGGGTGGCAGGGATTTTGATCATGAGGTTGGGACGTTCAACTCGTTTCCAAAGCTCCCTGACTTCTTTGAGCGTAGCCTCGGTATTGTTTGCCAGCAACGGGTTGACTTCAAGGCTCACATACCCATCCTTTTTCTCGGAAGACTGATACAGAGGGAAAAAGAGGTCTGCTGCCACACGGATGTCTTCGATTGCCAATTGGTAAAAGATTTGTTCAGCATCCCAGCCCGACCAGGCCATAGGTTTTAGGGCTGCATCATAATCGTTTGAGCGGGAGATAGCATTGTTAAAGATAGAGGGGTTTGAGGTTACTCCTCGAATTTCCCCATCATCAATTAATTTGGCAAGTTCGCCATTTTCCAATATCCTTCTCTCGATATTGTCATACCAAAGCGACTGTCCGAGCTGGTGAAGTTTTTCAATAGCGCTCATATTTATATCTCCCTAAAAGTGATCTTCCATTTTTTGAACTTTTTCTACCCGCCGTAAGTAGTTGCCTTTGTTCAAGAATATTGCGGAAAGGAAAGCTCCGACTAACTCACCTGCCAGTTCAGGGCCGATAACCCTGCCTCCAAGGCAGAGAACGTTCATGTTGTCGTGTTCCACGCCCTGACGGGCGGAGTAAGTGTCATGGCAGATGGCTGCATAAATTCCTTTCATCTTATTTGCAGCGATACATGCCCCTACACCTGATCCGCAAATGACAATACCACGGTCAGCACGCTTCTCCAATAGGGCTTGGCCGACTTTTTCAGAGAAATCGGGATAGTCTACGCTGGCATCGGTGAAAGTGCCCAAGTCCAAGGCTTCATGGCCGAGTTTCTTTACCGCAGATATCACTGCATCTTTTAGCGGTAAACCGCCATGGTCGCTGCTGATTGCTATTCGCATATCACCTCTTTTACTTTACCCGTCTGAAAAGCCTAACATCTGTTTTGCCTGGCTGACAATATTTTCTGGGGTGAACCCAAAGTGCTCAAGGATCTCTTTGTAAGGGGCCGAGGCTCCAAAACGATCTATTGCAATAATTTTCCCATTAGAACCAACCCACTTTTCCCACCCTTGCGGTGCGCCTGCTTCCACTGCGAGGCGGAGAGTTAGTGCGGGGGGTAAGATATTCTCCTGAGTTTCCAGCGATTGTCTTTCAAAAAGCTCCCAACTGGGAAAAGAGACGAGCCGGACGCCAACCCCTTCGATGGCCAATCTTTGGCCTGCTTCTACAATTAGTGATACTTCACTTCCAGACGCCATCAAAATAATTTGAGGACTCATGTCTCCCAAGTCTGCGAGGACGTACGCGCCGGTTTGCACACCGGAGGCGGACGAAAACAGAGAGCGGTTGAGCGTTGGAACAGCCTGGCGTGTGAGAGCGAGAAGAGACGGTCCTTGCCGGTTTGTAATGGCATATCTCCATGCCTCGGACACCTCATTTGCGTCTGCCGGGCGGATAACCACCATGTTCGGAATGGCGCGTAAGGCTGCCAGATGCTCGATTGGCTGATGAGTTGGACCATCTTCGCCTAAGCCAATGCTGTCGTGGGTGAATATCCAAATGCTTGGGGTATGGGAAAGTGCGGAGAGGCGCAAGGCGGGGCGCATATAATCGGAGAAGACGAGGAATGTTCCAGCAAATGGAATCACTCCCTTATGCAGTGCAAGTCCATTGACAATGGCCGCCATGGCGTGCTCCCGGACGCCGAAATGAATATACCTGCCGGAAGGGTTGCTGGCCTGGAAAGGTTCGCTGGCCTGAATCCAAGTGTTATTGGAAGGTGTTAGATCCGCCGAACCTCCCATCAACTCAGGAATTTCCTCTGATATGGCATTGATCACCTTGCCGGAGGCGGCGCGGGTTGCCAACCCTTTTGGATCCGGGTCAAAAATGGGCAGCGACCTTTCCCAATCCACCGGCAAACGAGTTTGCTGAATCCGAGTAAATTCTGCGGCAAGCACCGGGTCTTTTTGCTGGTATTCATTGAATTTGCTCTGCCATTCTTTTTCCAAAACCATCCCTTTTTCGACTGAGCGGCGAAAATGTTCAAGCACGTCTTCGGGGATCAAGAACTTTGGTTCTTCCGGCCAGCCGAGATTCCTTTTGGCACCGAGAAGCTCCTCCTCTCCGGGAGGTTCGCCATGCGCTTTGGATGTATCTTGCCGGGTTGGCAGGCCGTAGCCAATATGGGTACGGCAGATGATGAGAGAAGGGCGGGGATCTTGTTTGGCATTCAAGATAGCCTGATCAATTTTATCGAGGTCATTTCCGTCATCCACATATTGTATATGCCAGTTGTAAGCCGCAAAGCGCGCGCCTCGGTCCTCGGTGAAGGAAAGGTCGGTCGAGCCATCTATCGAAATGCGATTATCATCGTACAGATAAATCAATTTTCCCAATTGTAAATGCCCTGCCAGTGAGGCGGCTTCTGAGGTTACCCCCTCCATTAAGTCTCCATCGGTCACAATGGCGTACACATAGTGATCAACAATTTTGTGGTTTCCGGTGTTAAATCGCGCGGCCAGATGCGCCTCAGCAATTGCCATGCCGACGCCGTTGGCAAAACCCTGCCCCAGGGGCCCCGTAGTTGCTTCCACTCCAGGGGTTACCCCATACTCCGGGTGTCCTGGTGTAATACTATTCCACTGTCTAAAACGTTTAATTTGATCCAAGGGTAGATCGTAGCCCGTAAGGTGCAAGAGGCTGTATAGCATCATCGAACCATGCCCGCCTGAAAGTATAAAACGATCCCGGTCGGGCCAATCTGGATTGGCGGGATTATGCTTGAGGTGTTTCATCCATATTGCATAAGCGATTGCAGCCGTACCCATGGGTAGTCCTGGGTGGCCGGAATTAGCCTGTTGTATCGCATCAACAGAGAGAAATCTTATGGCGTTAACGGCTTGGTTTATGAGATTATCTGAAGTTGGCATAAGCACTCCCTTGAACTAAATTTGTTTAATTCTACCATCGGCAGAGAAAAATAAACCATGACCTTGGGGAGTGCCGGGTATTATAACGGGCCGGCAGGTCTCCGCACGTCAGCGCGATCTAATTGTATAATAAAGATAGGAGTTGGTGTTTAAATATCTTTTGGAAGTATAGAAGATATGAGAATAAATCGCCTGCTTATTTATTTGATTATTTTGTTTATATCAGCGGGGTGGACTGCGTATAGCCACTTCAAATTTCCTGTCTCTACTGTGGAAGCTTTGGAGGCGCCATGGAGGGGGTTCTTCGCGCCTAAATTCTTATTGCTTAATCTTGAGAACGAGGAAACGTCGCTATCTGAACTAGCTGGTGCGCCAATTATCGTGAATTTTTGGGCGAGTTGGTGCACACCATGTATTACTGAGGCACAGGCATTGCAAAATGTCTATACAAATTATGCCCCGAAGGGTTTAGTTTTGCTTGGGGTAAACATGACGCAGTCAGATTCGTTGAGCGATGTGGAAAACTTTATTGCTGTGCACGGGATTACTTTTCCGATTCTTCTTGATGTGGAAGGACGGGTGGGACGGTTGTATCATGTCCAGGCATTGCCAACCACTTTTTTTATTTCGAAAGATGGTCGAATTCAGGATGTCGTTGTTGGAGGGCCGATGTCTGACGCGTTGCTTGAGTCGAAGGCAATTCAACTTCTTGCAGAGATGCCTTAATGTTTCCTATTCTTCAAGTAGGCCCTTTAAGCATTCAGTCCTCAGCTCTGGTTCTCCTTGTTAGCGCCTGGATTGCGGTTTCTCTGATCGAGCGGACAGCTTCGACATTCGAACTTCGCCCCGAGTTGGTGATGAAGTTGGTTTTTATCTCAATTGTTGCAGGTCTTATAGGAGGGCGGCTGTTATACGCTTTGCAATATTCCAGCGTTTTTATTTCCCACCCTCTCAGTATTTTGCTCCCTACACCGACAATGTTTCATGGACCGGGTGGTTTTGTTATTGGAACATTAACGGGGTTAATCTATTTGCAGAATAAAGGAATGCCGCTTTGGCGTGTATTGGATACCTTTTCAGGTGGGTTGACTGTTTTTCTGATTGGTACAGGAATATCCCATCTGGCATCGGGAAGCTATTTCGGTGTTCCAAGTACCCTGCCCTGGGCGCTTGAGTTGTGGGGAGAAACCCGGCAGCCCACGCAGATTTTTGAAATTATAGGTGCTGTGCTTGTTTGCTGGGCGGTTTGGGTTAAACTTAAAAATTTTCGGCGCGGTAATAGAAGCTGGCAAGATGGCGAGCTTTTTCTATATTTCCTTGCGCTCAGCTCTTTATCGTATGTGCTTGTGGATGGCTTGCGGGCGGATACTGACTGGCTATGGGGCTCTTTTCGGGCTGGACAGGCGGCAGCGTGGCTCCTGCTGGCTGCTTCACTTTACGGGCTTGGAAGGCGAGAGGGAATCTTGCCCAATAAGCAACAGACTTAAGGCGAAAAACGCTCTATTATCTTAATGACATGGTCCTGGAGGTCATGCGTGAGGCTGTTGTGGAATGGCAGCCGGAGCAGCCTGTCGCTAATAGATTCTGCAACGGGACAATCTCCTTTGCGGCCACCATACTCCCTGCCCATTTTTGAAAGATGCAGAGGAAGATAGTTAAAAACACTGATGATGCCCTCTTGACGCAACTCTTCCATTAATTTTTGACGGGCGTCCAAAGACGGCAAAATGAGATAGAACATGTGATATGCTTGTTCGCAGTCCTCTGGTACAAAGGGAAGCTGAACCTGGTTTTTAGAAGCCCAGGATTGCAAATGCTGATCGTAGTATTCCCATAGCTGTTTGCGCGTCTTTTGTATCTCAAGCCTGGCTTCCAACTGAGCCAACAAGATGGCTGCCAATATGTCAGAGGGCAAATAACTGGAACCGAGATCTACCCAAGTGTATTTATCCACCATACCGCGAAAGAATCTCGAGCGGTTGGTGCCTTTTTCGCGAATGACTTCGGCCCTCTCGATAATCTGTGGATCATTGATGAGTAAAGCGCCGCCTTCCCCGCAGGTAATGTTTTTCGTTTCGTGGAAACTTTGGGTCGCCATTGCCCCAAAGGTGCCCAGGTATTGGCCCTGAAATTTTCCAAACAAGCCGTGCGCGTTATCTTCGACTATCGAAAGGTTATTCTGTTTAGCGAATGGCAGAATGGCGTCCATTTGGCATCCGACGCCGGCATAGTGTATGGGGACGACAGCGCGCGAACGAGGAGAAATTTTTTGTGGCAGGAGTTTTTCATCAAGATTGAGTGTATCAGGCCTGCTATCAATAAATACCGGTTTGGCGCCACGCAGAACAAAGGCATTGGCGGTTGAAACAAAGGTGAAGGATGGGATAAGGACTTCATCGCCTGGCTCAATATCTAACAGCAGTGCTGCCATTTCCAAGGCATGAGTACAAGAGGTTGTGAGAAGAACTTTGGGAACATCAAGCTGGGTTTCCAGGAGTTTTTGTGCTGCTTTGCTAAAAAAGCCATCGCCGGAAATGTGAGAATTCTCAAATGCCTTGCGAATGTACGCCAACTCGTTGCCGGCAATGACGGGTTTATTAAAATCAATTTTTATGGAGGTACTCATTTTACTTGGCATTTCCTGGTTTGAGGATTAATCCGATTTTCGTACGAGAATCGTAAAATCGAATAAATTATAATCGTGTAAGAGGGCAACGTTTTTTGAAAAATGGGTTTTGCAGTAATCAAAGAGAAAACAAGGATCGGCGTAATACAAGTCGCTGCGCATTTTATCAGGATCAGAATATTTTGTGAGGAAGTTTACTGAAAAACCCAATCGTGAATGAGCATCCATTTCCGTCAGGGAATGGATGACAAACTCATCCCATTCTTTCTTGTCGGCATTTATTTTCATGTTGAATACACCGCAGGCTGTTGCATAATCATAAGTAGAGACTTCGTCAATGAGCGTGGTGAAAGCAACGCCGGGAATTCCCGCATATCGCTCCCTGGCGACTGAGATCATTGATTCCGCAATGTCGTACCCCATAAATTGAGAAAAATTGAGCGATTTTTTTCTCAGATAATCGGTCAACGCGCCATATCCGCAGCCATAGTCCAGGATGGAGAATGTTTGGGAGGGGGCGATGATCTTTATCAATTGCTCAAAGCGGGTATCACGGGCTTCCTCTGTGTTCCAATCGACTCCTCGCGGGGAAGGGCCATGAGTCTTAAGGGTGGTGTCAAAATATTTTCGAATATTTTCCAGGTGATTTTGATTTTTCATATAGTCCTTGAAGAATGGTTATTGTGGAAGGATGTATTCTAGCGCGTGGGGGCCAATCATAAACAATAAGTCCAGTATTGACAGGTTGGGATCAAATGGAGGATAGAATTGCGGATAATCGGGATAATGATAGGTCATATAGGTCAGCTTGATTTTGTTGGCAAGAAATTTGTCTTCTTCCAGGTACTCTTTTGCCGCCGGTCCACTGATATATTCGGTAGCTTCTAATTGATTTAAGATTGAAATTAGCCGGTCTGTTTTGTTGCAAGAAATTTTCTCTAATGAGGATGATTGTATAAAATGCGTTTTTTTAATCCCCAGTGCGCGTGCCAGTTGTATTGTCAGAGGAATTGTGAATTCAGCGAGTTGTTCCGGTGGAGAATTGAGAGCCTCTTGTACAATTGGAGCAAAATCCTGAAAATAAGGTGCTTTATGATAGGACGTAACCAACGCACGCCAATGTTTTTGCGCCCAACTCTTTGAGGAGTCAATTTTAATCTGGTTAATGGGGATTTGATCCCGTTCTAAATTTGCTGTCAGGACTGGGATAGTCATCCATTGGCTGCCTTGGGCGGTTTTAATCCGGTTGCGGTTGCGCCAGCCATTCTTATCATACTTGACATCGTCATAAAACACGAAGATATCCGCCAGGGCGATTTGATGAAAATACCCGCGCCAGGGAATATAAGAGGGCTGCAGGATAACTACTCTCATTTAGTTGCCTTCTGTGCTTGCCTGATTGACGGTACGGCTGATTTTATACGTCGGCCGTTCAATGCTCCGGTCGAAGATTCGGGCAAGGTATTCTCCAAAAATTCCAAGCGAAAAAAGCTGCGCACCACTGAAGATTGAGATAATTGAGGCGAGGAAAGGAAACCCCGGAATGCTGCCGAGAGCGAAATAAATAATGACTACATAGGCGAAAATAAAAAAACCAACCAGCATAATGAAAAAACCAAACCAACTCGCGAATCGGAGAGGAATGGTACTAAACCCGGTCAGCACGAGCAGGCCTTGACTGGCGAGCTTGAGGAAATTGTAATTTGAGGTGCCTTGTTCGCGAGGTTTTTCATCTACCGGGATACTGGTGAAATTTGTAGTTCCCCATGAGAGCAGGGCATCAATGATCACGCCGGGGCTGCTGTAATGGTCAAAGGCTTTGCGAAGATCCTTTCGAAAGGCGCGGAAGGCGCTGATCTCACGCACCGTTTTAATTCCCATTACCATGGCAAGTGTGCGTTTGGTTAAGCGTGAGAAGATATTTCGCCAAATAGAATGAGGCAGTTTTCGGGGAAAGCCATAAACCACATCAAAGCCTTCAGCTAGTTTTTCGACCAGTGCAGGGATTTCTTCGGGTGGGTGTTGGAGATCATCGTCCATGGTGATGATCACATCGTAACGAGCCGCACGGATCCCGCACAATAAAGCGTTGTGTTGCCCGTAGTTGCGCATTAAATCAATCCCTTTGACCTCTTGAAATTCAGTACAGATGTTTTTGATAACACTCCAGCTTTCATCACGGCTGCCATCGTTGACCAATATGATTTCGTATGCGCTTGAAATGTCACCAAGAACGCTCTGTAAACGTTGTACAAGTTCTTTTAAAACAGGGGCGCTATTGTAAATCGGTATGACAACGCTGATTGTGTTCTGGAGAGAAGAAATAGTCATTTTTAATCCAACGGGCACCCTAAAACC
>JADLFQ010000039.1 GCA_020845515.1 Anaerolineaceae bacterium
AGATTTCGGTATGCCCGTCGAGTTAGGGCTGTGGAAGGAAATGGCTTTCATGCGGCTCGTAGGGGCTCTAAACGGAGCTGATGAACATATCCTTGAACTCAATCACAACCAGCGTTACCTGTTGGTTGTGATGATGCGCGAATTTTTTGCCGGTGTAAATACCTTGCGCGATCAGGCGCGCCGATCTCTCACAGCACAAGAGCAACTGATGTGCCAGGTGGATAACCAGAAAGTCGTCTTTGGCCATTTGTAGCCATAAAAACACTTCATGATGCCAATGCTTTTGGCACCCATTTGACAATATTAGCTTTTTTCATCCGTTTCCCATCAATTTTTTAGATAGGGCGCGATAAAGTGCGCCAGCTTATCCTCATGCAGTAGAGACATGACCCGCCCAAAGGCTGGTGGTCTGATGATGTAAAGAGAAGCTTTTGCGGACCCCGTCGCATAAGCTTGCCTCTCGCGATTTCAGGAATAATAACTCCCCTAAACAGGATAACTCTCACGTGACAGAAATCACAATATACGGTATGGTATGGTTTGCATGTGTTTTCCCGGAATCCTATCGCCAACAAGGAGGTTTTTCTATGACGTTCATCCTGATTGCAGCGGGCGCAATAATCTGCGCGGTTATGGCAATCCGGGCAGGCAGGCTCTTAACTTCTGCGTTGTGGCTGGCCGCAACAAGCGCTCTGGTAGCCTTGCTGATGTACATGCTTGGCGCACCTGAAGTTGCCGTAATTGAATTGAGCGTCGGGGCAGGGCTGGTTACGATCCTCTTTGTTTTCGCAATTAACATCTCAGGCGAAGAAGCAACCAACCTGAAGTCTGCACTCCCGAAACCGCTTGCCTGGGTATCCATTCTTATTTTCTTCATTTTGCTGGGTTATTTTTCCCTTCCTGCATTTTTGCAACCCTTGCCGGAAGCACAAATCATCCCACTAAAAACCGTCCTCTGGGAATACCGCAGCCTGGATGTTGTTTTGCAAGCAGTTTTAATTTTTGCTGGCGTCCTTGGACTTATCGGTTTATTGGCTGAGGAAAAACCCGGGCAAGAGAAGGAGCATCAGGCATGACACTTTCTATTTCCGAAATCATTTTGATCACCGTTATTCTCTTGCTCGGAATTGGGTTTTATGGGTTGCTTGCCGTTCGCAACCTGATCAAGGTCATTGTTTCACTCCAAATCATGGTCAAGGGAATGATGCTTGGGTTCGTCCTGGCCGGACGGTTGGCAGGAAACGTTTCCCTTGGGCAGAGCCTGGCGATCCTGGTAATCGTCGTGGATACCATCGTAGCCATTATCGGCCTCGCCCTCGCCGTGCAGATCCGGCGTTATGCCGGCTCACTTGATGTCAAAGCCCTGACGACGTTGAAGAGGTAGTCATGGCACCCACACTTATTCTTCTGATCATTGGAGTTCCTTGGGCAGGCGCCCTGCTTATTTGGTGGATCGGAGATACCCGCTCCCATCTGCAACACACTCTGGCTGTCCTTTTCAGCCTCGCCGCGGCCGTGGCATCCATATTGTTAATCCCTTTCGCCCAATCCGGTACAGCGCTCACGCTGCCAGTGGGCGGTGTCTTTGGCGATTTCACCTTCGTCGCTGACGGCATGGGGATTTTTTTGGCTGCCATTGCAGCGATCATCGGTTGCTTTGCCGTGATCTTTTCGGTGAATTACATGCATGGCGAAGCCCAACTCGGCCGTTATTACGCCCTGGTATTATTTTTTATCGGTGCAATGGCGGGGCTGGTGCTTGCCAGCAGCCTGCTTCTCATGTTCTTCTTTTGGGAGATCACTGCTCTGTGTTCCTATGCACTCATTGCTTTCAACAACGATGACCCCAAAGCCGTATATGGCGGTATCAAAGCTTTATTAATGACACAGTTGGGCGGCATCGGTTTACTGGTTGGCGCCATCCTGGCTTACAGCAATCTCGGCAGTTACGATTTGAATCTCTTTATTAAAAACTCCGGAAGCCTCCCCGCCGGCGCCCTTGCCGTCGCCGCCTTTGGTTTTCTGATTGCTGCCGCTGCTAAATCTGCCCAGTTTCCCTTCCAAACCTGGCTGCCGGATGCAATGGAAGCGCCTACACCCATCAGCGCATTAATCCATGCAGCCACCATGGTCAATGCCGGAGTTTATCTCCTGGCCCGTTTTTATCCCGCTTTTGAATCCGTGCCCGGTTGGAAAATCACAGTTGTTATCGTCGGTGTGATTACCGCTCTGCTCGCCGGGATGATGGCGCTGGTTTCCAACGATCTCAAACGCGTTCTAGCCTATTCGACAGTCAGCCAACTCGGATACATGGTCTACGCCATCGGGGCTGGCGGCATTTTTGCAAGCCAATTTCACCTGCTCAGCCATTCCATATTCAAAGCCCTGCTCTTCCTTGCAGCCGGCGCCGTTATTCACAGCATCGGGACACGGGATATGCGTCTGATGGGCGCGCTGGGAAGACAAATGCCGGTTACCCGAACAGTTTTTGTCATCGGCGCCCTGGCGCTGGCAGGCATTCCCATTCTAAATGGTTTCTGGAGCAAAGAACTTATTCTGGAGGCAGGTCTGCTGCACGGCCCTGTTTGGGCTTATGCCATCATGGTCTTTACGGCAGGTCTGACAGCGCTCTACACCTTCCGCTGCGTATGGATGGTCTTTTATGGCAAAGCGCGAAGTTCACTTCACGGACATGATGCTGGAATTATGATGAAGTTTGCCCTCATCCCACTGGCTTTCGGCGCATTGACAACCTGGATACTTGCCGGGCCCTTCAGCCACCTGCTTGAGACCAGCTTGCCCTTCCATGAGATAGAAGCAGCCACAACCATGCGGTTTATACAAGAAGTGATTTCAGCGCCTGCAACTCTGGTTGCGCTTGGAGCAATCGCTTTGGGGTTGGCAGCCTGGTGGCAGCGGGAAAATCTAGCCAGCCTGACGCGCGCTTTCCAGGGGATCGGAAAAGCGGCAGAAAAAAGCTTTGGCTTCGAAGCCATAAACACCGCCGTTACCACAGCCTTTGAGCAAGGCGCCGAAACGCTTCGCAATACCCAAACAGGTCTGCTCAGCTGGAATATCCTTGGCATCCTTGCCGGTTTGATCATCGTCCTGGCAATCCTGGCTGCGGGAGGTTAAACACATGAATGCAAATACAGCGCTGATCTGGCTGATCGCCATTCCCCTTGCAGCTGCCCCAATTATTTACCTCGCAGGACGGTTGAGCGTCCGTGCCAGCACAAACGGGC
This sequence comes from Anaerolineaceae bacterium, assembly GCA_020845515.1. Taxonomy (GTDB): domain Bacteria; phylum Chloroflexota; class Anaerolineae; order Anaerolineales; family Anaerolineaceae; genus Ch132. Next base: position 3,246 of record JADLFQ010000039.1, read on the forward strand.
GCAGCGCAGTTTCAGCCTGGCTGGCAACCCTGACACTGCTGAGCACGGGCTATCCGCTCTATTTCGTGGGCAAGGCAGTTCTGGCCGGATCTCCAGTCAAGTTGGCAGTACAAGCGGTCCAACTCCGCATGGATGGCATCGGTCTTTTACTGGCATTGGTCGTCCTGTTGTTAGGGTTGCTGGTTGTACTTTTTTCCACCGCTTACATGTCCGGGAATGAAGGTGAAGAAAAATACTATGCCCTTCTAATCGCCATGATCGGCAGCATTATCGGTCTGGGTTGTGCAGCGGACCTCTTTAACTTGTGGGTCTGGTTCGAGGCAATGGCAATCACATCCTATATGCTGGTTGCATTTTATATCACCCAGCCGGCCTCGCTCGAAGCCGGGTTCAAATATTTGGTGCAGAGCGCGGCAGGTTCAGTATTCGTCCTGTTGGGGATTGTGTTAGTCTTTTCCCAGACCGGCACATTGGACTTGCTCGAAATCCGCAATGCTGTCCAATCCCCAAACCCGCTCTTACTTGCAGCGGGAGCCGCCTTCTTGATCGGGTTTGGCGTCAAAAGCGCGCTGGCGCCCATGCACACCTGGCTTCCCGATGCACACTCGCAGGCTCCCAGCGGTATCAGCGCGATGCTCTCCGGTATTGTCATCGAGGCCGGTTTGGTTGCCATGCTGCGAGCGCTGGGCAGTATTAGCGGCGCCAGTAGTTCGTGGGGCGGCCTGCTGCTCGGTTTTGGCGCGGTCAATATGCTTGTTGGCAACTTAATGGCTTTGCGCCAAACCCAGGTCAAACGTCTACTGGCATACTCAAGTATCAGCCACATGGGATATATCCTATTGGGCTTGGGCATTGCCATAGCTTTTAATATCGCGAACGGCGCGGCTGGTGCTTTTTTCCATTTATTCACCCACGCGTTAATGAAGGGTTTGGCATTCCTTGCAGCCGGTGCGCTCCTCTACACCCTGCACATCGCCCGCGACGATCACGGTCCATTAATGCTCGATGATCTCAACGGCGCCTCCAAACGGTATCCGCTGGCGGCTTTCACATTGAGTATCGCCGTGCTGGCGCTTGGGGGGCTCCCTCCCCTGGCAGGGTTTATGTCAAAATGGCAGATCTTTGTGGCCGGGGCCCAGACTCAGAACACCTGGGTCATTGTTCTGGTCATCTTTGCAGCGCTGAACAGTGTGCTTTCACTAGGGTATTACGCCCCGCTGGTCAGTCGTATGTATCGAAAAACACCCTCTCCTATCGTGGAAAGTGGCGAACCCGCACCACAAACTATCGTGTTTCCGCTGCTTTTACTTGCGCTGGGCGTTGTTCTTTTAGGTTTCGCTCCTGCCTGGATGAACTGGCTGACCGGGCCGGCTGCTTCAAGTCTGTTAGCCGCCTTCGGCGGTTGACCAGGAGAACATCTTAACTATGGAAATCTTACTCTCTCCTCCAATCGCATTTCTACTCTACATTCCGCTGGTATTGATCATCCTATGGATCGGTAAGCAACTGGCCGGGCCGGAAACACCCAACGAGGTGAAATCAAGCGTGTACGGAAGCGGCGAGGAAGCGCCTACTTACCTGGCTGCTCCTGGGTACCGCCCCTTCTTCCTGATCGCGCTGTTCTTCGCGGTTTTGCACCTGGGAATGCTTATCCTGGGAACAAGCCCGCTCAACCTGGCTTCCGGAATTTTCTTGGTTGGCTTGGCGCTTTCGCTGGTTGCTTTGATCCTCGGTTAAAAATTACAGGTAAAAGGGACCTTCTGGACTCACAAGAGAGGTGAATAATGACCGAATTAAAACTGGAAACCCCCTGGCAGAAAGCATTGGCTCGCGTACGCACGTGGGCGCGCATTAATTCTCCCTGGGCAATTCATTTCAACAGCGGTTCGTGCAATGGCTGTGATATTGAAATTCTGGCAACGCTAACGCCGCGGTACGATGTCGAGCGCTTTGGCATCAAGTTGCAGGGAAGCCCGCGCCATGCAGATGTATTAATCTGCACCGGCCCTGTAACGTTACAGGCGCGCGACCGTCTTGTGCGTATTTACAACCAAATGCCCGAACCCAAGTTTGTTATCGCAGTGGGTTCTTGCGGTCTCTCCGGTGGTGCCTTTCAGGGATGCTACAATGTGGTCGGCAGCATCGCGGATGTTATTCCTGTGGATGTCTACGTCCCCGGATGTCCCCCCCGCCCGGAAGCGATTATCTATGGCGTCGTACAGTTGCTCAATAGCCTGAAAGGCGAAACCCCAGACCCACAGGCCAAAGCTGTAAGCGAAGCGTAACGGAGGAAATGGATGGATACAGATACCGCCTTACAAAATGCGAGACAATTGCTCGAAGGATTCGCGTCGGAAATACAACAGCCGGAATTGAACCGGTTGGATTTTGTCATCCCTGTTGAAAGCCTCTTAAAAGTGGTCGAGGTTCTCAAATCAAACCATTGGGGCTATCTTTCCTTCATTACAGGATTAGACTGCCCAGCCGCCGAGGGGGCGGAAGCCGCCGGAGGGAAACTGGAAGTACTCTACCATTTTGCGGAAAGCGCCGCAGTTGTCACATTACGCATCAGGCTCCCCTATGATCGAGCTGAGGTACCCTCCTTATGCACTCTGATCCCGTCAGTTTCAATTTACGAGCGGGAATTAATGGAAATGTTTGGCATTCAGGTGATCGGAACCCCCGATCCCCGGCGACTTCTTCTGCCGGACGATTGGCCTGATGGTGTTTACCCGTTGCGTAAATCTTATCAAGGGTTCGGCAGCACCAGCGCGGAACCTCAGGTAGAAATTTAATGGGAGGTGACGAAATGACAAAGCAGGAAGCCTTCGAAAAATTTATTGTCCCAATTGGGCCGCAGCACCCCGCTCTAAAGGAACCCGGTCATTTTGAGTTTGTAGTAGATGGTGAAATCGTTACTGGGGCAGCCATCCGCCTGGGTTATGTCCACCGCGGTATCGAAAAGGGCGTCGAATCTCGTAACTGGACGCAGAATATCTACATGCTGGAGCGGGTCTGCGGGATCTGTTCCCACATCCATGCTACAGCCTATACACTGGGCGTCGAACAACTGGCCAACGTTACTGTGCCGCCGCGTGCCCAGGCAATTCGCACGCTGGTCTCAGAACTGGAACGCATTCACAGCCACCTGCTTTGGCTGGGCGTCGCAGCACATGAAGGCGGCTTTGATACACTCTTCATGTTCTCATGGCGAGACCGCGAGACCGTAATGGATCTACTGGAAACAATCAGCGGTAACCGCGTCCATTACTCCACTAATATCCTCGGTGGCGTCAAGATTGACCTGGATGAAGAGAAAATCACTGCCATCCGCAAGGGAATGGACTTTTTGGAAGAGCGTACACATCACTACTTGAAAGTGATCAACACCGACGAGACTTTTCTGGGCAGGACGCGCGGTGTGGGGACAATGAGCAGCCAGCAAGCTGAAGAACTTAGCGCAGTAGGCCCAACCGCCCGCGCCTCAGGAGTTCCCCGCGATTTACGGATAGACGCCCCCTACGCAGCTTACCCCGAGTTTCCGGTAAGGCTGATGCTCTCAAACGAAGGCGACCTGCACGCCCGTTTCGTCGTCCGCATGAACGAGTGCCTGGAAGCATATCGCCTGATCCGCGAGATTTTAGACCATTTGCCGGAAGGTGAACTGACTGTCAGAATGCCCCGCCGCATCCCTGAAGGAGAGACGATTAGCCGTGTGGAAGCGCCGCGTGGTGAGCTGGCCTATTTCATCAAGAGCGCGGGAGGCGACAAACCTGACCGCATTAAAATTCGTACCCCCAGCCTGTGCAATTGGGGCACAATCACCTCCGTAGCTGTCGGTCATAAGCTTGCCGATATGCCCATGCTGCTGGCCGGGATTGACCCGTGTTTTTCTTGTAATGACCGCATGGTGCGTGTTAACCGCGCCAACCAACCCCAGCTTTGGTCCTGGGAAGATTTACGCCTATACGGGATAGAATATTACCGATGAACACCGCCTTAACCCTTTTGTTACTCCTTATCTTTCCGGGTGGGCTGTTCCTGCTCGGAAGCGGTATGGCATACGAGTGGGTAGATCGTAAACTCGTAGCCCGTTTCCAAAACCGGATCGGCCCGCGTTGGTTCCAGCCGCTTGCTGATATGGTCAAATTACTTGCAAAGGAAGAGATTACCCCGCAAGGTGTCCACAAGGGGCTCTTTATTGCGCTGCCCGTTGTTGCTCTGGCAGGTGCGCTCACTGCGGCGCTTTATGTCCCCCTCATTGGGTTTAAGCCATCCTTCTCCTTTCCCGGAGACCTGGTTGTTACGCTCTATCTGCTTTCGATGATGAGCTTGTGCATGGGGCTCGCAGGCGCCAATACGGTGAACCGCTTCTCCCTGGTCGGTGCAACCCGCACACTGACACAGCTCTTTTCGTATGAAGCGCCATTTTTGCTCGCCATGCTCGGCCCGGCCATCGTAACAGGCAGTTGGCAAATCAACCAGATCAATGCTCAGGCTGGCAATACTTGGTGGTTCATCCTGACGCAGCCGATTGGATTCCTGGTTGCACTCGTCGGGTTAATGGGAAAGCTCGAGCTCCCGCCTTTTGACGCACCAGAAGCAGAGACTGAAATTGTATCCGGAGCACTAACGGAATATAGCGGGCGCGGTTTGGCGCTTTTCCGCCTCGGTAAAGATGCAGAACTGGTTATCGGCCTGACGCTGGTCGCGGCATTTTATCTTGGTGGTTTGGCAAATCCGCTGGAATTCCTCCTAAAGACACTCGGTTTGCTTGTGGTTATGGCGGGGCTGCAGTCGCTTTTTGCCCGCCTGCGCATTGATCAGACCGTCGGTTTGTGGTGGCGTATAGGAGCTCTCCTGGCGCTGGCACAATTACTGGTATTAATTATTTTGTGAGGGTAAAAGCATGAAAATTGGCGCAATGTTAGGGGATATCCTGAAGTCGCTTTTCAAAAAACCCGCGACACAACAGTACCCATATATAAGGGAAGCCACCCCTGAAAGCTTACGGGGAGCGCTGCAATATGATCCCAACAAATGCACAGGCTGCCAGCTCTGTATTAAAGATTGCCCTGCAAACGCGATCGAGCTAATCACCATAGATAAAGCCAATAAACGTTTCGTGATGCGCTACCACCACGACCGTTGTGTTTTCTGCTCTCAATGCGTGGAAAATTGTCGTTTTAAATGCCTGGCAATGTCCAACGACCAGTGGGAATTGGCCGCAAAAACAAAACAACCCTTTACGGTACTGTATGGTAGAGAAGAGGATGTCCAATTTCTCCTGGAAAGAGAAGCTAATCCAAACGCTGCAGAACCTTGCCCTGAGGGATGACCCAGGCGGACAGGTTAGCCCTCCTCCCCGCCTGGTGGTGATCGGTATTGGTAACGAATTAAACGGCGACGATGCCGCAGGTGTGCTGGTAATCCGCAGCTTGCAACGTTTTTTATCCACCAATCCGCAAACTCTGCTGGTGGAGGCCGGCCCCTCCCCCGAAAGTTTTACCGGACCCATCCGGCGCTTTCAACCGGATATGGTGTTATTGGTTGATGCGGTAGACATGGGGGAAGAGCCTGGTTCAATTGCCTGGGTTGAGTGGCAGCGCCTGTCCGGCGTTAGCGCCCTTACACACAGATTGCCCCCCACCGTCTTTGGCAAATTTCTTATCCAGGAGATACAATGCCAGCTTGCCTTGCTGGGCATTCAAGCTGGTTCAGTTGAATTTGGCGCCCCGCTCTCACCAGCAGTTAAAAATGCTATCCGCCGCTTGACCAACGGCCTGGCAGCGGTATTAAAAGAGTTACCCGGTTTTTAGAACTTCTCCAGCCATCTGCTCAAAAATATTCAGAAGGGCAGAATTATCCATTTCTCCCCACCCATTTTGTACCATCGCTTCGAACAACTGGCGGTGCAGCCCGGCAGAAACCAGTGGGATTCCATACTCCTTCGCCGTATCCAGAACAATATTCAAATCTTTTAATTGCATACGGGCCTTAAACCCTGGCTTGCGATTGCCTTCAAAAATTCGAGGTGGTTTGACATCCAGCGTCCAGCATTGCGCCGCGCCGCCACGAATTGCCTCAACCACCCGGCGCGGGTCTGCCCCGGCCTTCTGCGAAAAGATGAGCAGTTCTCCCAAAGCTGCCATTTGTGCGGCCACCATAATCTGGTTGGCAGCCTTGGCAACCTGCCCCGTACCGCTTTCGCCTACATGGGTAATAGATTTTCCCATTGCCTCGAAGACAGGGCGTACTTCCTCCAGGGCGTCAGCAGGCCCCCCCACCATAATGGCAAGCGTTCCCTGTCGCGCACCCACGTCGCCGCCGCTGACAGGCGCATCCAAGCAGGAGACCCCCACTACTCCCAACCGTTCTGCAATGCGCCGTGTCATTGCCGGTTGAATGGTGGAATTGTCCACAAAGATCAAACCCTTATGCGCACCCGTAATAACCCCTGCTTCTCCCAGGGCAACCTGCTCGACATCCGGCGAATCGGGCAGGTTTGTAAACAGGATGTCCACTCGGGAAGCTACTTCGGCTGGAGAAAATGCCTGTTCCGCTCCTTCAGCAACAAGCTCCTCCACTGCCGCCCGGCTGCGGTTATGAACTACCAATGGAAAACCAGCCTTGAGGATATTTCGGGCGATTGCTTTTCCCATAATCCCCAAACCAATATAGCCAACTCTTTTCATTTGGACGCTCCTTGGCAATCTAAATGCTCAAGTAAAATGCACTTGTATATTGTGTCTCAGAAGGTTTTATTGTACATGCTGCCGGTCTGCTTTCTAGCCAACCCCCTTATGTCCTTCCACATATACGCTTTCCTCCATCCGCTCGTAAAGGTCTATACCCGCCGGGTTATCCAACAAGGTTTCGCCTGCCCCGAGGATGTGCACATCGCTGAACCCAGTCTCATGAAGCATCCGCATCAGAGACTTCCCGTCATACATCCACAGGTGGTGGCGGTGTCCTGCCAGCAGCAACTTGATTTTCTGCTTCAAGCCCACCGGTCGGGGCGCTGCCAGTAAAGTCTTCGCAACAAATGTATCCGCGCAACCGTTTTTCAGGTATTCTTCCGCCATCTTTTCCAAATCAGGGGCGGCCAACCTGATGATACCGTCAGGTTCAAGCACCCGGAAAGCCTCTTTCAAAAAAGATTGGGCTTGTTCACGATCAAGATGTTCAATCATATGAGAGCTATAAAGGACTTTCACCGAGCCATCCGGAAGTGGAATGGAACGGGAGGCATCTGCCCAAAGGATAGGACTCTTTTGGCAAGCCCGGATCATTTTCTTTTGCCCATCTTCCAGCAGGTCAAGCCGTTCCAAAACCGGAAGAACCAGCGGATAAGCTGCCAGCCGCACACTGATGGAGTTATCAAAATTTAGCCAACCCGGCTGAATCGGGTTTGGCCCGCATCCAATGTTCACTCGCAACGATGCTTTTATCAAAAAATATCTCCTATAAGAACACTTGAAAGAATACCAAAAAACGAGTGCTTTCCTGTATTATATAAGTACACTTGCTCAAAACAGCAAACACTTTTGTAGGGTGAGACCTACAATCTGCATGTTGTGAACTACGGCGTTTGCATACTCTCAATGCGATATCCTGATAAGCCGCATCTTCTAAAATCGCTTGAAAGAGACGCTATATTTCAGTAATAAAGAAAGGTTCTCATGGAAAGAAAAGTCCCCAGCACAGCATCAGAAGAAATCGAACTCTATCTGCGCACTATTTATTCTCTGCTGCGCTCCACAACGGAAGTGCAAATCCGTACGCTCGAAGAGGTACATGCTGCCACAAACTCGCTCCTGCACCCACATGCCAGGGAAATTGCACCGGACATTTCCGCATTTATCTATACCCTGCTCCGTCTCCCTGCCGTTATGCCCGATGTGCATACGATTATACTAGGTCAAAGCATACCGGTATTTATCAAAAAGGGCTACAACGTGGAGCACTGGGAGCTCGCTCCATCACCTGCCCGCCGCCGGCGTTGTTTGTATGACGGACAAGGCACACTGGCTTGCATCATTGCCAGCCGTACCGATATCGAAGATGTCATTCCAACATTGACCGCCTTCCAGATTGAGTGGAACAAACTGCACGCGCTGCTGCAAAAAATCCCTCCTACAATCCCCCTGCAAGCCGCCGCAGGAGACGACAACGCTTTCTCCCGCCTGGCGCGCCTGCTGGAAATTTCAACCGAAGACCTTGGCCGTCTGGAGACAATCTGGGGTAAACAGTTTAGCAATATGCTGGGACAAATTGCCGCCAGGGAGATGAACTTGCGCGCCCTCCTGCTCAACAGCTCGTTAAGCGAATACTGGCGGGCTACCCGCGCCTGGCTCGATAACATCGAAACTGTCTGCCCCGACCTGCAAGAACGCCCTCTCTATTTCGTATCCAGCAATCCGCACAGTCTCTCCAACCTTTTTACCGGCTTTGCCCTGCAAAAAAAGGGTGAACTCATTGAGTTCCTGCAGCAATCGGAGGATGAGAGCCTAATTGCAGAGTGGAAAGCAATTCGAGTTGACGCCGTCCCTTCCAACGAAAGCAACTTTCTCTATTACATTCTAAAAAAATGCCAGCAGTCCGAGCGCGGCGCGCATTTGCTAGAAGCCCAAAAGAAAGACGAAGAAGCCTTGGGAATACTTCGTATTCCAAGTGTGTATGCCTTTGATGTTGAAGCAAACATCATTGACCTGTCAAAAATCAATTCTTCCACAGTTGACCCGCGCCTGAGCGACGGTGATCTATCCTATTTAAAAAAGAGCAATGCACTTATTCTTAATATTGACTACCCCCTTGGATTGGCTGCCTATAATATCCTGGCAAAAATCGCCGAGCACAGTGGTCCCATTCTAGGTGTGTATTTCATGGGCAAAGCAGCCACGCTCAATGGTGTGCGCGGCGATGTGATGATCCCCAGCGTCGTCCAAGACGAACACTCACAAAACACCTATCTCTTCCAGAACGCGTTTAACGCGCAAAACATCCTGCCTTACCTGGTCTACGGTACGGTATTGGACAATCAAAAAGCCCTGAGTGTGCTTGGCACCTTTCTACAAAACGCCCGCATCATGGATGTTGTATATCGCGAAGGGTATACCGATATCGAAATGGAAGCCGGCCCGTACCTGTCAGCAGTTTATGAAATGCACCGCCCCAAACGCCACCCCGTCAACGAAATCGTCAACCTGTATGGTGTCCCGTTCGATATTGGTATTCTACACTACGCTTCAGACACCCCCCTCAGCAAAGGGAAAAACCTCGGCGCTGGTACTCTTTCTTATTTTGGCATGGACTCAACCTATGCTTGCAGCGTTGCCATCCTGCGCCGTATTTTTGCACTGGAAAAAAAGCGCTTGGGAGAATAGCCAAGGGATTCCGCTCGAAACTCAACCCCTCTGTTCATCCTTATGCCCTAAAAACAAAAAAGAATAAGAACGCCAAAACCAGAGCAAACACCAGCACCCAAATCAGCATTTGTTTCCACGAACACATCCCCCGCCGCTCCGCCTCGGGTCGTTCGGCCTGAGAGATAAGTTGCCGGTTGCAATACCAGCAGAAATTTGCTCCCGGCGGGATCTCTCTACCGCAGTATTTGCAAGGTATTCTTTCCATTTTTTTTCCCAAACTCCACCCCCCATGCTGGCGGGGCAATCCATTAGCTCAGGCTTTTAAGCTGCTCTTTCAGCTTATCCGCCGTCTGATAAAAATCTGCCAGCTTTTCCTTTTCCTTCTCAACCACCGCGGCAGGTGCTTTCTGTGCAAAAGGGCTGCCGAGCAGGCTCTCTAGCCGCCCAATTTGTAAAAGCGCCTCCTGAAGCTCCTTTTCCAGCCGGGTGCGCTCCATTGCAACATCAACCATCCCTGTCAACGGAAGGTAGATCTCCACCCCTGCAAGCACCACCGAAGCAGCGTTTTGCGGTTTCTCTGCCAGCTTATCCACAACCTGAAAACTCGCTGCATCCAAATGGGCAAGCGCAGTGATGACCGTCTGCTGTGAACGCAAGAGGGCAGTTTTTTCATCCGCTGCCAGCAAAGCAGAGATCTTCTTTCCGGGTGTCACCTTTTTCTCGGCGCGCAGGTTCCGGATAGCACGCACAATATCTTGAACGAGCGTAAATCCGGCGATTTTCTGCACCTCCCAACCCTCATCGTCTTGCACTTTTGGCCAGTGGGCGGCAATCAGCGCCTCTTCCCAGCCGCCCTTGGGGGCAAAATCAGCCGGGTGTGCCTGGCAGGCGCGTTTAAGGTGTTGCCACAGTTCTTCCGTTACAAACGGCGTGAACGGGTGCAGTAATCTCAAACAGGTATCCAACACTCGCACAAGTGTCGAAGCGGTATAGTAAGCCCGGTCGCCGCCCTCCATCAGTTGCAGCTTGGCAATTTCCAGGTACCAGTCCGCGAACTCGCTCCAAAAGAACTCGTAAATCTGGCGTCCAGCCTCGCCGTACTGATAGCCCGCGAAGAGGCGCTCCACCTCGCGCGTCAGGCTGCGCAGGCGCGCCCAAACCCAAGAGTCGGCCAGCGTCCATTGTGCGCCCGCCTTGGGAGACGAGGGCGCCTGATCCAAGGCGCCAATCACAAACCGCCCGGCGTTCCACACCTTGTTGGCAAAATTCCGGTTCGCTTCCACCTTTTTGACACTCAGGTTCATATCATTACCAGGGGTGGAACCTACCAGCAGAGTGAACCGCAACGCATCGGTTCCCAACTCATTCATGACTTCCAAAGGATCAATGACATTGCCCTTGGACTTGCTCATCTTCTGCCCATGCTCATCCCGGATCAGCCCGTGCAGATACACCGTATGAAAAGGCGCCTGCCCGGTAAACTCCAATCCGAGCATAATCATGCGCGCTACCCAGAAGAACAGGATGTCATACCCCGTCTCCAATACCGAGGTGGGGTAAAAATATTTCAGGTCCGGCGTGTTTTCCGGCCAGCCAAGCGTGGAAAACGGCCACAGCCCCGAGGAGAACCAGGTGTCCAGTACATCCGGGTCCTGGTGAATGTGTGCGCTGCTGCAATGCGCGCAAGCATTGACATCCTCGCGGCTCACCGTCATTTCTCCGCAGTCATCGCAATACCAAACCGGAATACGATGTCCCCACCAGAGTTGCCGGCTGATGCACCAATCCTGGATGTTTTCCAACCAGTTGTAATACACTTTTGTAAATCGCTCTGGCACGATCTGTACACGCCCGTCCCGCACAGCTTCAAGCGCGGCCTCAGCCAGAGGTTGAATACGCACAAACCATTGTGTGGAAAGCAGGGGTTCAATAATTTCGCCGCCGCGCTGTGAACGTGGCACATTCAGCATATAAGATTCTTCCTTGATGACCAATCCGGCTGCACGCATATCTTTCCACAGCTTCTTGCGGCATTCAAACCGGTCCATACCTGCATATATACCACCGTTTTGGTTGATGCGGGCAGCCTCATCCAACACGCTGATAATTTCCAGGCCATGTGCCAGGCCAATACGATAGTCGTTTGGATCGTGTCCTGGGGTGATCTTTAATGCACCTGTGCCAAACTCACGGTCCACATACTCATCGGCAATTACAAAAATTTCGCGCCCCAGCACTGGCACCAATACTTTCTGTCCAATATATTTCTGATAGCGCTCATCTTCGGGGTGTACAGCCACGGCTGTATCGCCCAGAATCGTCTCGGGGCGCACCGTCGCTACCGGGATATACTCGTCCGAACCATCGGCCAGCATATATTTAAAGTAATACAAGGTTCCCGGCTCCTCGCTGTATTCCACTTCAAGATCAGAGACCGCCGTGCGTAATCCAGGCGACCAATTGATCAGGCGCGGGCCCCGGTAAATCAACCCTTTTTCATACAGGCTGACAAACGCCTCCCGCACCGCGTGGGACAGGCCTTCATCCAGCGTAAAGCGCGTCCGCTCCCAATCACAAGAAGCCCCCAGCCGCCGGATCTGCTGAAAAATGATTCCACCGTATTTTTCCTTCCATTCCCACGCCCGCCGGACAAACTCCTCCCGGCCAATCTGTTCACGGGTCAAACCCTCGCGCATCAAGGAGCGTTCCACCTGAAGCTGTGTCGCGATCCCCGCGTGGTCGGAGCCCGGCACCCACAAGGTGGGAGTTCCTTTCATACGGTGATACCGGATCATCAAATCTTCCATTGCCACGAACATGGCATGTCCCAAATGCAGCTCACCGGTAACATTCGGTGGGGGAATGGAAATCACAAACGGTTTGACAGCCGGGTTGAGACCCGGTTGGTTGGGGTCGTTTGTTGGTTTAAAAAACTCGTTTCTCTCCCACCATTGGTAAAGCCGCTGCTCGGTAGCCGCGAAATTGTAAGTTTTGGGTAAGGCGCTTTCAGGCATAGGCACTCCGATATTTTTTAGGGCAGGGATCAAGCCATACTCTGGCCCGATCTCCGGCGTCCTTATTTAAAATAAAATCTCTTCTCATCCCATGAGGACGAAAGAGAGTCTTCCGTGGTACCACCTCGGTTCGCCGGTGTCCGGCGCACTTACCCGGATCAGTTTCCGGGTTGCAGCGCTAACGGGCCATACCGCGCCGGTCTATTCTCCCAACGAATGGGATTTCTTCGGCGGTTGAACCAAACGACTTCGGCTATGGTGCATCCTGTGGAAGTTTCCAGCCCTTGCCCTCCGTCTCTATCAGGTAGCCACCAACCTACTCCTTTTGGCAAACTTTTCAACTGTTACACTGATTATACAGAGGTAAACTATCTCTGTCAATCAACTCCGTTTAGGTGCTACAATCACAAAATAAACCCCAAAATGTAATTTAACTTTAACCCCAAGGCCAATTTTAAATGTTACTTGATTTTAAGAAAGAGTAGTGATATTGTATTAGTAGCCCCGCAGGATGATCCAAGTTGAATTCAGTGAAAATTGAAAAGCTCAACACCATGCACTCCAATGTTGGTACACGCGTCAAAGAATTTCGCAAACAAGCTGGCATGACCCTGAACAATCTGGCAGAAAGGACCGGACTAACGGCCTCTTTCATCAGCCAGGTTGAGCGCGGGAGGGCGAGTCTCTCCTTGAATTCTCTGCAGGCATTAGCCAGTGCCCTGGAGATTCCTGTATTTCAATTCATCGCAACTGAACCAAGCACAGAAGACAAGACTTTATCCACGCCTATGTCTTCTAACAGCGATAAATTCAACCCAGTAGTCTCTCCGGGAAAACGTTCCCGTTTTGTCTTGCCTGACACTGGCTTGGAACTGGAACTGCTCGTCCCAAATATTGGTCGAAAGCTACTCTCCTTCAAAGCCCGGCTTGCACCCCGCACCTTTCATGTTGCCCACCCTTTAATTGAACCCACTGAAGAAATATTGTATGTCATTGCCGGGACATTAACACTCGAATTTACCGATGCCCTTTATGTCCTCCATCCGGAAGAGACAATTTACTTCGAAGGGGAAAAACTTTTGCGTATGATTAATAACTCTGAGACTGAGGAAGTCGTCTGGATATCTACCATCACCCCCGGTGTTTTTTAATTCCAAATTTAATCAACAGAAAGGAAAAGTATCATGCCTGAAATCAGTTCCGATCAATATCTTGCCTTATTTAGGGATATGTGGCGGGTACGTAAGTTCGAACAGGCACTCGAGCGCGAGTTCAAGCGCGGCAAAGTACCCGGCATGCTCCACATCGGCCTGGGGCAGGAAGCCACGCTATCCGCCATTGCCCACACCCTGCGAAAGGAAGACGGTATCTTTCCCGACCATCGCTGCCATGGCCTGTTGTTCCTCAAAGGCACTCCCGGAAAGCAAATTATGGCCGAACTATTCGGCCGCGCCACAGGAATCTGCAGCGGCAAAGGAGGCTCACTCCACTCGGCGGACGCCTCCGTCAACAACTTTGGCGATAACGGCGTGCAAGGCTCCTATATGGTTACTGCCCTGGGTGTCGCGCTGGGTTGGAAAATGCAAGGGAAAAATAGCCTCGCGGCGGTCGTGGTAGGCGATGGCACCGCCGGGCGCGGCGAATGGCATGAGAGCATGAATCTCGCCAGCGTCTGGAAAGCACCAGTGCTTTTTGTATGCGTCAACAACGGCTATGCTATCTCCACTTCGGTCGGCGCCAGTCACGCCACCGAAGATTTGGTGGATTTCGCCAAGGCATACAAGATCCCTGCCATCCAGGTGGACGGCAATGATATCTTGGCCGCTTATCAGGCCACCCAGGAAGCCGCCGCCCATATCCGGGCAGGCAAAGGCCCTTATTTTGTCGAGTACAAGACCTGGCGCTGGCAGGGAATGTTCAGTGGTGAATTCCGTCCAGCAGAAGAAGTGAAATATTTCAAAGAAGAGCATGAACCGATTACCATGGCAAAGGCAGACCTGCACAAAAAAGGGATTGCCAGCCTGGAACAGTTGGATGCAATAGAAAAAGAAGTGGAAGCGGAGATCGAGGGATGGGTTGCCTACGCGCAGGAGAGTCCCATGCCCGACCCCGCCAAAGCGACCGCGAATGTATATGTTGGTTGGGAGGTGGAATCATGGCAGTCATAACAACCGTTCAGGCAATCAACGAAGCGCTCGGCTTAATGATGGCTGAGGATCAGAGAGTCTACTGTCTCGGAGAAGATATTGGCAAAATGGGCGGCGATTTTGGGGTAACGCGCGGCCTTTTTGATGAATTTGGCGGTGAGCGCGTTCGCGACACACCCCTTTCTGAAGCTGCCATCGTCGGCGCAGCCGTCGGATCGGCAATGGTCGGAATGCGCCCGGTGGCGGAGATCATGTTTGCAGACTTTATTGGCACCTGCTATGATCAGATCGTCAACAATGCCGCCAAAGTGCATTACATGTTCGACGGCCAATTCAAAGCTCCAATCGTACTTCGCACAGCCTGCGGAGGCGGCTTTGGTGGCGGACCGCACCACTCACAACAGGTCGAGGGCTGGTTCATGAACGTTCCAGGCCTGGTGATCGTTGCTCCGGCCAGCCCTTATGACGCCAAAGGCCTGATGATCACAAGCATCGAAGATGATAATCCCATCCTCTTCCTGGAACACAAAGCGCTTTACCGGCAAAAGGGTGAAGTGCCCGAAGGAAAATATACGGTACCACTGCGTCAAGCAAAAGTAGTGCGGCCGGGCAAAGACGTCACGGTGGTGACCTGTATGAAATCCGTACACGATGCCCTTGCAGCCGCCCAAGAACTAGAAGCTGACGGCGTTTCAGTTGAAGTTATTGATCTACGCACTCTCCGTCCTTGGGACCACCAAACTGTACTGGAATCGGTTGCCCGCACCGGCCGGGCTGTCGTAGTAAACGAAGCTCCCAAAACCGGCGGGCTCGGCGCAGATATATCGGCAGTTATTTCAGAGGAAGCTTTTTCATATCTCAAAGCACCGGTTGCGCGCATCTGTGGATTTGATACTCCAATTCCGTTTTCTCTTCCTTTGGAAAAATTGATTCTTCCGGATAAAGATCGGGTGAAACAGGGAATTCTGAAAGTTCTTGGAAAATAAATTCTGGCCAGGGAGTAAATGATATGGCAATAATTGAAGTAACACTGCCCAAATGGGGCTTGACAATGGAAGAGGGCGCACTCGTAGAATGGATGGTTCAAGAAGGGCAAGTGGTCTCCGCCGGACAGTCCATTGCAACTGTTGAAACCGATAAAGTTAGCAACGAACTGGAATCGCCGGTCAACGGCGTTGTTTCAAAACTTATGTTTGCAGCAGGGGCAGAAGCCATCCCTGTCGGCGCGGTGCTTTGCACAATTGAGGAGACTTAAATAGTGTTAAATTCCCTGATGGATTTTAAAAATAAAATTGTCATCATAACCGGAGCGTCCAGCGGAATCGGCCAGGCAACCGCTGAAATCTTTGCGAAGTGCGGCGCCACCGTCATCATTAACTACCATAGCAACGACGCCGGGGCAAAGCAAACCCTTGATCTCGTTAAGGCAGCCGGCGGCACCGGCGTCATCAAAAAGGCCGATATCAGCAAACCCGAAG
>JADLFQ010000040.1 GCA_020845515.1 Anaerolineaceae bacterium
AGGGGATATTGTACCCATCCAGCACGCGCCGGTGAGATTCTGCTTTTTCAAGCAGCAGGGTCATTTCGGCACGACGTTTTCCAAAACCGATATACAGAGCCAGGAGGGTTGTGACAACATACAGCCAGGGAGAGAACCGCTGTACTTGAATAAGGCTGACGCCTGCGGCCACCCGGAGAACAAAGCCTGCTGCAATAATAATGACATCCACCAGCGGGACATGTTTGAGCCAGAGGGTATAGGCCAGAATAATTAAGAAGTACACCGTGCAAATGAGCGCGAAGCTGGGTGAAAGCAAGTATGCCAGGGGAAAAGTGACTGCCAGGATTGCCAGCGCTACACCGATAGCAACCGGCACAGGGAGCTTGCCCGAGGCAATTGGGCGATTTTTCTTGGTAGGATGCTGGCGATCGGCTTCGGCATCAACGATATCGTTGATAATATAGACGGTTGAGGATAAGAGGCAAAACAGGAAAACCCCCGCTAGTGATCGCAGGAGGGAAA
Organism: Anaerolineaceae bacterium; assembly: GCA_020845515.1. GTDB lineage: Bacteria > Chloroflexota > Anaerolineae > Anaerolineales > Anaerolineaceae > Ch132. The sequence goes on from JADLFQ010000040.1 coordinate 505, forward strand.
ATGGGTGGGTTAACTGACGGTCAAAGACCAGCGCTGCAAGTACAAAGACGTTTTTCGTCCACTGGCGGGGGCGCATGGTTTTGATTAAGGCGTGCAACATGTTTTTATGATATCACAAGTTTATTTTTAAGGGATTGTTCCTATTTATTGTTATGCATAGTGGGAAGGAATGCATGGAAGCGAGTAAAATTGGCTTAATGAATAAAACTCGACTGGATCATTTAATGACCGTGCGCGGTTTGGCTGAGAGCCGTTCGCAAGCACAGCGTTTAATTATGGCCGGACAGGTGCGGGTGGACGGTGAGGTAATGCTGAAACCGTCTTGCAGTCTGCCGGAGGAGGCCGAAATTACAGTAGACCAGCCGCCGCGTTTTGTCTCACGAGGAGGCGAAAAACTGGAAGCGGCTATGCTTGCTTTTGGTTTGGAAGATATGTCCGGGTGGGTATGCGCGGATGTTGGTGCTTCAACGGGTGGTTTTACAGACTGCCTTTTGCAGCATGGGGCGGAAAAGGTCTATGCAGTGGATGTGGGGTATGGGATTCTGCATTGGAAGCTGCGTAATGATAAACGGGTAGTTGTGATAGAGCGGACAAATGCGCGCACAATCGAGATGCTGCCGGAAGCTGTTGATCTGGTTACGATTGACGCCAGTTTTATCTCACTCAGGTACCTGTTGCCGGTGGTCAAAAATTGGCTGAATGATTCCAAGGGAATAATCATCGCCCTTATTAAGCCGCAATTCGAAGCCGGCAGGCAGGAATCCGCGCGTGGTGAGGGAGTGATTCGCAATCCTGCCGTACACCGGCGTATCTTAACGGAAATAATTGCCTTTGCCGGGCAGGAGGGATACGCGCCGCAGGGATTAATTCGTTCTCCCTTGCAGGGTCCGAAAGGGAATATTGAATTTCTGGCGATGTTCCGGCGCGATGGGGGAGCGATGTTTGATTCCGTAGAACAGATCGAGCGAGTTTTACCCGGCGAGTAGGGGCGCGGCGCGGGTGTTTTGAGCGGAAGGGGAAATTTGGGGTATACTTCAGGCGGCCTATGACAGACCCAATCCGGAATTTTTGTATTATTGCACATGTGGATCATGGAAAATCCACACTGGCTGATCGTATGCTCCAGATAACCGGGACGATATCGGACCGGGAAATGATGGCGCAGGTGTTGGACAGTATGGATTTGGAGCGTGAGAAGGGGGTGACGATCAAGGCTTCTGCCGTGCGAATGCTGTATACGGCGGAAGATAAAATTCGGTATGAGCTTAACCTGATTGATACACCGGGTCATGTGGACTTTAATTATGAGGTCAGCAGGGCATTGGAGGCTTGTGAGGGGGCGCTTCTGGTTGTGGATGCGACGCAGGGGATTGAAGCCCAAACTCTAGCGAACCTTTATCTGGCGCTGGAGCATGATTTGGTGATCATCCCTGTGATCAACAAAATTGATTTGCCATCCGCACGAGCCGAAGAGGTCGCGGAGGATATTGGTGTCCTGCTTGGGATTCCGCAAGAGGAGATCATCAGAATTTCAGCAAAAGAGGGAACGAATATTTCCCAGGTGCTGGAGGCAATCGTACAAAAAATACCACCTCCTGCAGGCAACGTGGATGCCCCTCTGCGGGCGCTGATTTTCGATTCGCATTACGACGCCTATAAAGGGGTTATCGCGTATGTGCGCGTGGTGGAAGGGGCGATCCATCCAACGGATATGCTGCGTTTGATGGCCACAAAAACAGATATCCGTCCGGTGGAGATTGGGATTTTTTCCCCAGTTTTGAAACCGATTGATCATCTTGAAGCCGGAGATGTAGGCTACGTGGCGACAGGGTTAAAAACGGTAGCGGAATGCCGTGTTGGCGATACCTTTACCGATGCTGTAAACCCGACTGACAAACCGCTTCCGGGTTATTTACAAGCCAAACCCATGGTGTTTGCCGGTATTTACCCGGTGGATGGCGAGGATTATAACGATCTCAAAGAAGCATTGGAAAAACTTCAGCTAAATGACGCCTCTTTGGTTTACGAGGCGGAAGTTTCGCAGGCGCTTAATTTTGGTTTCCGGTGTGGATTTTTGGGTTTGTTCCACATGGAGATTATTCAAGAACGTTTGGAAAGAGAATACAACCTTGATATTGTGGTAACTGCACCTTCGGTAGAGTATGAAGTCGTCTTGCTAAACGAGACGGTGGAACAGATCGACTCCCCGGCTCAACTCCCGGAAGAAGGTAAGATTAAAGAAATACGCGAACCCTGGATGGCATTGGAGATCTTCAGCCCGACTGAGTTTTATGGGACGATTATGGAGTTGGCCACAAAACGGCGCGGGATTTTCAAAAGCCAGGATTACCCGGCGCCTAAACGCGTTCAGCTGAACTTTGAAATTCCGCTTTCAGAATTAATTGTGAACTTCTTTGACGAATTAAAATCGAGAACGCGCGGCTATGCCTCGATGGACTATCAGATACTCGATTACCGTTCCGAAAATCTGGTGAAGCTCGAAGTGTTGGTGGGCGGCGAACCGGTGGATGCGCTGGCTGCGATTGTGCACAAAAAAGATGCTTATCACAAGGGACAGGCGCTCGTCAGCCGTTTGAAGGCACTCATCCCGCGTCAGATGTTCGACGTTCCGATTCAAGCTGCCTCTGGCGGGCGGGTCATTTCCCGGGCGAATGTAAAGGCGCTGCGTAAAGACGTGCTGGCAAAGTGCTATGGCGGCGATATTACTCGCAAGAAAAAACTGCTCGAAAGACAAAAACGCGGAAAACGCCGGATGAAGATGATCGGGAACATCGAGATTCCTCAGGATGCCTTCATGGCTGTTTTGCGCCTGGAGGAAGAGTGAGCCAGGAGGGTGGAACGTTTTGGCAGGATGCCAGGCGATGGCTTCCCGGTGTGTTGATCAGCTTGGTGGCGCTTTTTGTCCTCTTCAAGCTGGCGAGTTGGCCGGATCTTCTGGCTGCGCTTTCTTCTTTTCTCTCACCCAATCTGCTAGTCGCTGTGCTTCTCTCTGTGGTGTCGCTTGCGACGCGCGCCTTTGCCTGGAAAACACTACTCGGAAATGTCCCGAAATTCAGCCAGTCCTTTTTCATTATTAATGAGGGTTACCTTCTAAACAATATCTTTCCGCTACGCGCTGGCGAATTTGCCCGGGCTATTTTTATGGGGCAGGCAAGCGGGCTGGGGCCATATCATGTGCTTTCAACCATTGTACTGGAAAGAGCTTTTGACCTTGCGATGGCGGCTGGCTTGGTGTTGGTCTCCCTGCCGCTTGCCTTAGGGATGGAATGGGCGAGGCCAATTGCGGTGGCCGCACTTGTTTTGGTGATTGCAGGGTTGATACTCCTTTTCCTGATGGCGCGCTACAATGAGGTGGTACGAAGTTGGATGGAGAAATTAGGGGCGCGTTGGCCGGTAGTCCAAAAAATTGTCCTGCCGCGGTTGGGAGCATTGATGGATGGATTGGAAGTTTTGACCAAGCCAGCACGCTTCATCATTGCGCTGATATGGATTGTCCTGTCCTGGGTCATTTGGGTTTCCACACATTATGTGATGCTGCTGGTTATTAGACCGGGCGCTCCCTTCTGGTGGGCAATGTTCGCGGATGGGATGCTGGCGTTGGGAGTGGCGATTCCCTCTGCTCCGGCCGCGCTCGGTGTTTTTGAAGGTGTCCTGGCGGGGGCGTTAACTTTGTTGGGGGTATCCCTCAATACTGCTATTGCTTATGCAATTGTGATGCACTTTCTTAGTTTTTTCTCGACCGGGATTTTTGGTTTTTGGGGTCTGTTGCGAGAGAGGCGTTCCATCTCCAGCTTATTTTCACAAATGCGGTGGAAGAACAAAAACATTGTACCTTCTACGTATTCAAATGTGGAGTGAGAGCGTGATGCCAAAATTAACATTAATTACCGGGGGAGCTGGTTTTATTGGATCAAATTATGCCGCCAGATTGCTTGAGCGGGGAGAGAAGATTGTTATTTTTGACAACCTCTCGCGGCACGGCGCGCAAGATAACCTGGAGTGGCTGCACCATCGTTTTGGAGATAACGCCTTTGAATTAATTCGCGGTGATGTGCGCGATATTAACCAGATTCGAGCGGCAGCTCAGGATGCAGATGTGATTGCCCACCTGGCCGCTCAGGTTGCGGTGACCACCTCGGTGACCAAGCCGCGCGAAGATTTTGAAATTAATGCATTGGGTACGTTCAATGTTTTGGAAGCTGCACGCGCGAGTGGGAAGAACCCTGTTGTCCTTTATACCTCAACCAACAAAGTCTATGGCGGGATGGAAGATGTACGTGTGGAAGAAGATACAGCGCGCTACCGCTATGTTGACTTTCCGCTGGGTGTCTCCGAGGCGCAGCCGTTGGATTTTCATTCCCCCTATGGCTGTTCGAAAGGTGCAGGCGATCAGTACTGTCGTGATTATTATCGTATTTACGGGCTGCCCACCGTGGTTTTCCGGCAGAGTTGTATTTACGGCGAAAGGCAGTTCGGAATTGAAGACCAGGGGTGGGTTGCGTGGTTCATCATCGCGGCATTAACAGGCCGAAAGATTACGATCTATGGCGACGGAAAACAGGTGCGCGATATCCTGTTTGTAGATGACCTGCTGGATGCCTATGATGCTGCTCTGAAGAATATTGCAGTTTCGGCAGGGCAGGTATATAACATTGGTGGAGGCCCGGAAAATGTGATGTCTGTCTGGGCAGATTTTGGCCCCTTGCTGGAAAAGCTGTTCGGCAGAGCAATTCCAGTGAAGCGCGGCGATTGGCGTCCGGGCGACCAGCGTATTTACGTATCTGATATTCGCAAGGCTGAGCAGGAGCTGGGATGGAAGCCCCGCATTTCGGTAGAGATGGGCATCCGGCGGCTCTTTGAGTGGGCAAAAGTCAATCAAAGCTTATTTTAAGCGCATCCGGTTTCCATGAAGATTCTCATTGTTCTGACCTATTATCGCCCGCATACCAGTGGCCTGACGATTTATGCGGAGCGCCTGGCAAAAGCGTTTGTGCAGCGCGGGCATCAGGTTACCGTACTCACCTCCCACTATGAAAAATCACTGCCGTATGAGGAGAATCAGGCGGGTGTTCGCATTGTGCGTGTCCCGGTGTTCTTTCGCTTGAGCAAGGGTGTCATCATGCCAACATTTGGCAGGAAAGCCAGCCGGTTGGTTGCGGAGCACGATGTCATTCACCTGCACCTCCCACAATTCGATGCCGCTGGTGTGGCGCTGAGGGGGAGGCTGCTGCACAAACCGACGGTGATTACCTACCATTGTGATTTGCTCATGCCTCCGGGAGTTTTAAGTTGGGCTGCAAACCAGGCAGTCAACCTGATGAATGACCTGGCGGCGTTGTTCACACATCGCATTATCACTTACACCCGCGACTATGGAGAGAATTCACCCTACCTTCGACGACACCTTGACAAATTGACGGTCATCCAACCGCCCGTTGACTTGCCCCCTGCGCCGGAAGAAGCGGCGTTGGATTTTGCTAGACGGCATAATCCGCAAAATAATCAACCTGTAATTGGTATGGCTGCCAGGTTTGCGACCGAAAAAGGGGTGGAGGTATTGCTGGAAGCCCTGCCGGCAGTGCTTGCGCACTACCCGAATGCATTGGTATTCTTCGCGGGGTCTTATCAGGGTATTCTGGGTGAGGAGGAATACCTCAGGCGACTTTCCCCGATTATCCAACAGCATGAGAAAAACGGTAACTGGCGGTTCCTGGGAAATTTAAACCCGGCGGAAATGGCGTGCTTTTATAAAAATATTGATGTCCTGGTTTTGCCAAGCTTAAACTCGACCGAGTCCTTTGGCCTTGTACAGATTGAGGCGATGATTAACGGTAAGCCTGTTGTTGCTTCTAATTTGCCCGGTGTGCGCCAACCGATTACAGTGCACCGAATGGGAGAGATCATACCAATAGGGGATGCTGCGGCTTTAGGGCAGGCTTTGCTAAAAATTCTGAGACAACCTTCTCAGTATATGCAAGACCCCGTCCACATACGAGAACGTTATTTGCCGGAGAGCGTCGCGATGGAATACGAGAAGCTTTTTGAAATCATTAAAAAAGAGATCGGCTGAAACAATCCAATGATGATAAGCAACGAAGATGGAGAGACAAAGAAGATACAGATGGAAAGGGATTTCCTCTGGGAGCAAATCTGCTCGCTCCCCTATTTTCGTGCGCTCTTACGTGCTGTAGAGGCGCGCTCTTACCAGCGCTTTCAAATTCCAGGACCGATTTTAGATATGGGTTGTGGTGATGGACATTTCGCCAGCGCGGCGTTTGCGCGGCCGCTGGATGTTGGGATAGACCCCTGGTGGGGCCCGGTACGCCAGGCGGCAGTTAGCGGCGGATACCGAACGATTGTTTACGGCTTTGGTGACAGACTGCCTTTCCAGGATGGATATTTTGAAAGCTGTATCAGCAACTCGGTGTTGGAGCATATTTCGGATGTGGATGTTGTTGTGGAGGAAATTGCCCGCGTTTTAAAACCTGGCGGACTTTTTATTTTTTGCGTTCCGAACCACCAATTTTTGAAAAACTTGTCTATTTCCTCATTTCTGGATAAGGTTGGTTTACGTTTTTTGGGAAATGCTTATCGCCGATTTTTTAACTGGATTTCCCGACACCATCATTGTGATGCGCCAGAAGTATGGGGAGAGCGTTTGCATAGAGCGGGTTTTCATGTAGAAGAATGGCAGCACTATTTTTCCCCGCAGGCGCTGCACGTCCTGGAGTGGGGGCATTATTTTGGTCTCCCTTCTCTAGTGGCACACTTTTTGTTCGGGCGGTGGATTCTTTCTCCAACCCAATGGAACCTGGCAATTGTAAAAGCGGTCGTACAGCCTTTTTATGATGAAAAAATGGAGCAGCCACAAGGCTCTTACACATTTTATGTTGCCCGCCGGAATACTGTATAATCACCCTTTGACCAGAACACCTTGGCAGCAGATTAACCTCACACGATAGATACATGATGGAAGAAGAGCAATCAGTACTCGACTATGTTGTTTCTATGATTAAGTGGATTGCCAACCCGCGCCGGTTTCCGCGTCCCCAGTTTCCCCCGGATGATCTTCCTGGTGAGCCGGAAAAGGCAAATTTGATACCGTTTGAGGAAATTCAGCCCCCGGCCGGAGTATTGTTATCAGAACAGAAAGCGCCGCCTTCCACCGTTTTACCAGAACAACCACCTCTCTTTGTCGCTACAACTGAAGAGAGCGAAGAGGAAAGGGAACGTCCGCGCATTTTTAGTACTGGGATGATCCCGTGGAGAGCGCTGTTGGCGCTTCTGCTGGCAATATGGGCACAGATGCTTTTAGAACCGCCTGACCGTTCCCCCAAAACTGCGATTGTCCTGTATATTGCCGCCGGGTTGTTTTTGACATGGGCTGTATTTGCCAAAGAATGGGTGCTGCCGCCGCACCGCAAAGACTCGGACTTGGCGATGAGTACGACCGTGAGGCGATATTTTGGTTGGCTGATGTTGATCGTTGTCGTTGTGTTAATGATCTTTTTTGGCGGCAACCAGATTAACCCGGTCAACCTATTTTTGTGGGCGGCGTCCCTTTTCTATGTGATTCGGGCGACGTGGGTCCGCGCGGAGAAGAAAGAGAAAAATGGAAGGCGGCTGGGTGTAGCAGATTTCTTCAAAAACAGGCCGATCTTTCTTAAAATTACCGGCTGGCAAATTTTAGTTTTTGCAGTTGTGCTGATCGCTTTATTTTTCCGATTTTACCGGTTAGGTGGTGTGCCCGGTGAGATGTTCAGCGACCATGCCGAAAAGCTGTTGGATGTTGGCGATATTTTGAACGGGCTTACGCCGATATTTTTTCCGCGCAACACCGGGCGGGAAGCTTTGCAGATGTATCTGACTGCGGGAATTGCTCTGCTTTTCCACACTGGCCTGAGTTTTATCAGCTTGAAACTTGGCACAGCGCTGGCAGGGTTTTTAACGCTGCCGTATATTTACAAGCTGGGGAAGGAAGTGGGCAATCGCTGGGTGGGGCTTTTGGCATTTTTAATGGCTGGGATGGCATACTGGCCCAACCTTTTTTCCCGTATTGGTTTGCGTTTCCCGCTGTACCCACTATTTGTTGCTCCGCTTCTTTTTTACATGGTGCGAGGGCTGCGAACCTCCAACCGCAATGATATGATCCTGGCTGGAATTGCCCTGGGGTTGGGACTGCATGGTTACAGCCCGATGCGGATCGTGCCCCTCGTCACCCTTGTGCTGGTAGGTTTATACCTGTTGCATGCGCAGGCGCGCGGAAAACGCGTGGGGATATTGGCTGGTGTGATTGTTTTGGCCATTACAGCCTTTATAGTCTTTTTACCGCTGTTGCGTTATATGCTGGATGACCCGCAAATGTTTGGTTACCGCGCTTTTTCCCGCTTGGGGACGACCGAACGGGCATTTCCGGGACCGGTTTGGCAGATCTTCTTGAGCAATTTATGGAAAGCGATGATTATGTTCTTCTGGGACAACGGGGGCATTTGGGTGCACTCTGTTGTGGGTCGCCCTGCGCTGGATGTTATCATGGCGGCATTGCTTTTTCTCGGAATGCTTTTGCTGCTGATTCGCTATGTCCGGCAGAGAAACTGGGTTGATCTGTGGCTGCTGGTTTCCATCCCGCTCTTAATGTTGCCCTCCATTCTATCGCTCGCGTTCCCCGATGAAAACCCATCTTTGAATCGTACAGGCGGGGCGATTGTTCCGGTATTCGTGATTGCAGCGCTGGCACTGGAGAGCCTCCTGGCAGGCTTTTGGGTAAGGGCCAAAGGAATGGCAGGAAAAGCGCTGCCAGTGCTAATTGGAATTGGGTTACTGGCTGGCTCCGCTGCACAGAATTACAACCTGGTCTTTAAACAATTCGACCGGCAGTTTATGGCCGGGGCATGGAATACGTCCGAGATTGGCCACATTATTCGGGCGTTTAGTGAATCCGTGGGCAGCCCGCAGAGCGCCTATGTGGTGCCTTTTCCCTATTGGGTGGATACCCGCCTGGTCGGGATAAGCGCCGGGTATCCCTTTACAGATTACGCGCTCTGGCCGGAGAACTTCCCGTTAACTCTGTCGGAGAAGCAGGCAAAACTTTTCATCTTGAAAGCTGAGGATCAGGAATCGCTTCAGAAATTGAAAGAGCTCTACCCGGAAGGCGTTTCGTGGATTCGCTATGCTGAAAGAGAAGGGAAAGACCTGACTTTATTCTTTGTCCCCATGCAGCCGGATGCAGATGGGCGTAATGTTGAACCTTGAGCAGCCCGGCCGGATGGATGTTCCTATGGCACTAGACGACACAACCACAACAAGTAAAGAAATTGCAGCGAAATCTCCCCGCTTCCCTTGGGTTTGGAGTGCATTGCTGTTGAGCATCCTCCTTCTGGGGGTGTATTTCCGGCTTGTAGGGATGGATTGGGATGATGACCATCACCTTCACCCGGATGAACGTTTTATGACGATGGTGGCATCCTCCGTATCCATTCCGGAGAAATGGTCGGATTACTTTAATACAGAGACCTCCAGCCTGAATCCACATAATCGTGGCTATGGATTCTATGTTTACGGCACACTCCCGCTGTTAATCGTCCGGCTTGTCAGCGAAGCAATTGACCAAACCGGATATGGGCAAATTTACCTGGTAGGACGGTACCTTTCGGCAGTGGCAGACTTGATGACCGTTGTTCTCGTTTATCTAACTGCGAGACGCCTGTATAAGAATATTAGAATTGGCCTGGTCGCCGCGGCCTTTTCTGCTTTTAGTGTCCTGCAAATTCAGCTTTCCCATTATTTTACTGTTGATACGTACACCAACCTCTTTACATTCCTGGCGTTTTATGTCGCCATTGTGATTTTGACGGAATCGCGTCCGGAACTTGATCCCAGCCTGCCGGGTGAGGAAGCGCAATCACCAGGACGCTACCAGTGGAACTGGCTTTTGAACAGCCGCAGGACACTTCTGCCCTCGACCTTATTTGGAGCAGCACTGGGAATGGCGATGGCCTCCAAGGTCAGCGCGGCACCGCTGGCACTCCTGTTACCTGCTGTTCTCCTCGTACGGCTGCTGAACGCGCCGGAGCAAGTGAAAGAACGCCTGATTATAATTTTCCTGCGCGACCTCGCGGCGGCAGCCATCGTGAGCCTGGTGGTTTTTCGTATCTTTCAGCCGTATGCTTTTCAAGGCCCGGGCTTTTTTGGTTTGGGGCTGAATGAACGCTGGATTCAGAACTTGAGCGACCTTAGCCAGCAGAGCGGTGGCGACGTGGATTTTCCTCCTGCGTTACAATGGGCGCGCCGCCCGATTACTTTTGCGTGGCAGAATATGGTGGTTTGGGGCTTGGGGTTGCCGTTGGGGTTGTTGAGCTGGGCGGGGTTTGTATGGATGGGCTGGCGGATGTTAAAGGGGGAATGGCGGATTCATGCTGTGCTGTGGGGATGGACGGCAATCTATTTTGTCTGGCAGTCTCTCAACTTCTCACGCAGTATGCGTTATCAGTTGCCGGTTTATCCTACACTGGCGATTATTGCTTCCTGGACGATCTTCAAGTTGTGGGAGAAAGGCGCAGGGGAGCGTCGAAGCCACAGCGGTTGGTGGAAAAAATTTAACGGTCTTAAAATTCTGGCAGCCGTGCTGGGTTTCCTGAGTTTGGCAGGCACTTTGGCATGGGCGTTTGCCTTCTCCAGAATTTATACCCGTCCGGTTACTCGCATTGCAGCTAGCGAGTGGATTTACCAGAACGTTCCCTCTGCGATTAATTTACATATTGAAACAGAAGGTGAGGATTTCCAATTAACGCTGCCGTTTCGCTCCCGCAAAACGCTGACTTTTGGAGACCCTATTGTGTTGGCTTTTCAGCCGCGCGCGGGTGGCGCCGTTCAGAAACTAACCATCGGTCATATACTTGAACCGACGCTGAACCAGAGTCAAAAATCTATTGTGGTAAGCATTAGTACAGATCGGGAAAGTTTGGACATCATCGCCAGTGGGCTGCTGACCGGAGATTTCCGCCAGACGGATGACCCGCGCGGCGGAGCGTATACGGTGTTTTTTGATTTGCCTGCACAGGTAGAAAGAGGTAAAACCTATTTTCTGACGTTTCGGCTTGAATCTCCCACTGCTTTAAACCTGGCGGGCGCGCTCTCGTTAGAAATCAACACGGAATATGGTTTGATTCAACAATCGCTGCCTGATTTGGTGGATACCATCCAACTTGAAAAGAATTTCTTGAGCTCTTTCAATGGCTACCGCAGTGGAACTGTTCGTGAGGTTTATCTGCCGCACGTGGTGGATTGGGAAGCGCAACCGGGCGAGAAGAGACTCCGCCTGATGATATTTGGGGATGGTGAGGAGCATTCTGCGTTGATCACTGCGCCTTTTTTGCCAGGCAATGACCCGCGCGGGCAAGGCCATACTTTTGTTTTCGATCCGCCCTTCCAAATAGATGCGCACAAAACTTATACGATCCGATTAGAGATGACGATGGGGAACGGTGCGCTTGCTCTGTACGGCTCAAAACAAGCCATCGAAAGCAGTTGGGATGACCCGCTTCCATATCCATTAGAGGGATATAACAACCCCTTTGATTATGAGATGGGGGTATATCGCAGCGATCTCAATTTCGAAATGTACTGGGATGATAACGTCGAAAAGCGGGAGCGTTTTCAGTCGGTTTTGGATCAGGCCGATTATTTGTTTATCAGTTCGAACCGCCAGTGGGGTACCACCACCCGCGTGCCTGAACGATACCCACTCACCAGTGTCTTTTACCGCAATTTGATTGGATGCCCTGCCGGAAAGGATATTCTGTGGTGTTACCGTGTGGCTGAACCAGGGAGTTTTAAAGGAAACCTGGGCTTTGAACTGGTTCAGGTTTTTCAGTCCGACCCGAATTTGGGTAAGTTGCGCTTCAACACACAATTTGCAGAAGAAGCGTTCACAGTTTACGATCATCCTAAAGTGTTGATCTTTAAGAAAACCGAAGCTTATAATCCTGATAGTGTCAGCGATATTCTTGGCGCGGTTGATCTGACCAAGGTCATCCATCTAACCCCGCGCAAAGCCGGGACCGCCAAGGGTAACCTGCTTTTGCCGCCGGATCGCTTGGTGATGCAATTGGCGGGAGGGACGTGGTCTCAGCTTTTTAATCGAGCTACTCTGGTTAACCGCTATCCGGCTGCGGGGCTTGTCTTGTGGTATCTGGCGCTTACGTTACTTGGGTGGATGGTTTATCCGATGATGCGGTTGGCGTTTCGGGGCTTGAACGATAAAGGCTACCCGGCTGCCAAGCTTTTTGCGCTAGTGGTTCTGGCTTACCTTGTCTGGCTGGCTGGCTCAGCCGGTATCGCCTTCAGCCGGTTGACGATTACCAGCGTTGTGGTTTTGCTCGCAGTTATCAATGGCCTTCTTGCCTATGCCCAGCGCGAGGAATTACGGTTGGAATGGCGCGGTAAGAAAAAATACTTTCTGGCGATTGAAGGCCTTGCGCTGCTCTTTTTTGCGTTTTTCCTGCTTATTCGGCTGGGTAACCCAGATCTCTGGCATCCGTATAAGGGCGGTGAAAAGCCAATGGATTTCTCGTACTTTAACGCTGTCCTTAAAAGTACAACCTTTCCACCTTATGACCCCTGGTTTGCTGGTGGATACCTGAACTATTATTACTATGGGTTTGTCCTGGCGGGTGTGCCTGTAAAGTGGTTGGGAATTATTCCGTCGGTTGCTTATAACCTCATCCTGCCAACGTGGTTCAGTTTTTTGTGCATGGGAGCATTTTCAGTTGGTTGGAATCTCCTGGGGGCGCTGCCGAAGAACGAGACAGGGAACCCTTCACAAGAAGAGCGGATACCCTTCCTGCAAAGCGAGTCGTTTTATGCGGGGATTGCATCCTCCCTGATGCTGGCAGTTTTCGGTAACCTGGGAACAGTACGTATGATCTGGCAAGGCCTGCAAAAACTGGCGGCGCCAATCAACCTTGACGAAGGCAATATCTTCCAGCATATTGCCTGGTTTTTCAGCGGGGTTGGAAAATTTATCGAAGGGTCTTCTTTACCGTATGGCCCGGGTGACTGGTACTGGATTCCGAGTCGCGTGATCCCTGGCGAGCCGATTACAGAATTTCCGTTTTTCACCTTCCTGTATGCCGACCCGCACGCACATTTGTATGCGCTGCCGGTAACAGTCTTGTGCTTGCTCTGGGCTATTTCCTTCTTACGCTACCCCCTCATGGAAGGAGGAATAAGCCGGCGGAGTGCAGGGCTGCGCTTGGTCTTCAGCTTGTTTATTGGCGCGTTGATTATCGGTGCGCTGCGCCCGACAAACACCTGGGATTTCCCGACATTCCTGGCGCTGGGGATAATCGCGGTAATTTATTCCAGTGTTCGAACTGAATTCAGACAATTTTTTGGAAAATTATCCTCCTTAACCCTTGCTTGGCCAGTGAGTCTGGCTGCAGCCGGGTTACTTTTAGTGCTGGCGTTTCTCTTGTATCATCCGTATGCCGCCTGGTATGGCCAGGGATACAATGCTATGGATGTTTGGAGGGGCGATCGCACACCGTTATCTTCTTACTTTACACATTGGGGGGTATTTCTCTTTATTATCGTGAGCTGGCTTGCTTGGGAGACCCGGGATTGGATGGCGAAAACGCCCCTCTCGGCTTTAAAAAAACTAAGTCCGTACCGAATTTTGATTCAGGGTATTTTGATTTTCCTGGGCGTATTAGGAATTGGCTTGCTTTTATGGGGCGTAAAAATTGCATTGATTGCACTGCCATTGGCAGCCTGGGCAGCCGTTTTGATTTTACGGCCGGGACAACCGGTGGAAAAACGTGCTGTACTGTTTATGATTGGGACGGCACTGGCGTTGACGATGATTGTGGAAGGGACCACGTTGCGCGGGGATATCGGCCGGATGAACTGGGTATTTAAGTTTTATTTACAGGCCTGGAGTTTGCTCTCGCTTTCGGCTGCCGCCGGATTGATCTGGCTTTTCCCCGCTGTACTCCAGGAATGGCGCCCAGGTTTACAAAAGGCCTGGCAGGCAGCGCTGGCATTGCTCCTGTTTGGTGCGGCCTTGTTTACGGTAATGGGGGGGCTGGATAAAGTGCAAGACCGGATGACGAATTTGGCGCCGCACGGGCTGGATGGAATGGGGTACATGTCTTTCTCAAGTTATGATCAGGAAGGCAAAGTGATGCAACTTGCGGAGGATGCAGCTGCAATTCGCTGGATGCAGGATCATGTGGTTGGCTCTCCGGTGATTGTAGAAGCCAATACACCGGAATATCGTTGGGGCTCACGCTTTACCATTTATACCGGTTTGCCGGGCGTGCTGGGGTGGAACTGGCACCAAAGACAGCAGCGGGCGATTGTCCCTTCAGAGTGGGTAACGGATCGTGTCAAGGAAATTGGTGACTTCTACAGCTTCACGGATAAGGTGCTTGTGCGCAGCTTTTTGAAAAAGTACTCTGTACAATTTATTGTAGTAGGCCAACTTGAGAAGGCAGTTTACCCGGCCGAGGGATTGGCAAAATTCAAGGAATGGGAAGGGGAATTCTGGAAAGAGGTTTATAAAAATGGAGAGACGTCCATCTACCAGGTGCTTCCATGACCTGTATTAACATGACAGCCAGGAATGGCTTATGATCTTATCATTTTTGGGATGGTACCTTCTTATCTCACTGGTTGGCGCTGTGGCTCTTCCTTTGACATTGCATGTTTTTTCCGGCCTGACAGATCGGGGCTATGCTTTGACGCGTATCTTCGGACTGTTACTTTGGGGCTATGTTTTCTGGCTGTTGGCTTCGCTGCGAGTATTACAAAACGACCGCGGCGGGATTCTGTTGGCGTTGGGGCTGATTGCACTGGCTTCTGTTTTATTTGTTCGCAGGAGTGGCTTGCGAGATATTTTACATTGGTTGCAGCAAGCCAAAACGCAAATTCTTACTGTAGAAATATTATTCTTTATGGCATTTGCAGGCTGGGCGGTAGTGCGGGCAGCAGACCCGGCTGCGTTGGGCACAGAAAAGCCGATGGAATTGGCTTTTATCAACGCCATCTTGCGGTCACCATTGTTCCCACCGCACGATCCGTGGCTGTCCGGCTATGCGATTTCCTACTATTATTTTGGGTATGTAATGGCAGCAATGTTGGCCAAAATGACTGCTGTATCCGGGGCAGTTGCTTTTAACTTGGCCAGCGCGCTGTGGTTTGCACTGACGGCAACAGGTGCCTATGGCATCCTGTTTAATCTGTTATGCAAAATTCGAGGTGGAGAGCCCGGCGGCGGCAGGCCGATTTCGCGGTTGGCAGCTTCCTTTTGGGGATTGTTTGCACCGCTTTTTGTTTTAATTGTGAGTAACCTGGAAGGTTTTTTGGAGGTGCTGCACGCGCGCGGTTTTTTTTGGAAAAGCAGCGCAGATGGAACGCTTATATCACCTTTTTGGCAATGGCTGGATATCCAGGAACTGGTGCGCCCTCCGACCCCGCCTTTTGGTTTCATTCCAGAGCGCAGCAGCGGGATTTGGTGGTGGCGGGCTTCGCGTGTGCTGCAAGATTATGATCTTGCCGGTCAGGGCCGGGAGATTATTGATGAGTTCCCGTTTTTCTCCTACCTGCTTGGAGACCTGCACCCGCATGTGCTGGCGATGCCTTTTGTACTTTTGGTGATCGGGTTGGCGCTGAATACTTATCTTCGGGGGTTGGGGGAGAGCCCGATAGTTGCGAAAGGATTTTTCCATGCAACGCGCGATTGGCTGAATGGCCGGCCCTTTGAATGGACGGCTGTGGGAGTGGGGGGCATCCTGCGAAAATGGGAAATTTGGCTGACAGGTTTAGTGTTGGGAAGCCTGGCCTTTTTGAACACCTGGGATTTCCCAATTTACGTTGGGTTATTTTGTGTCGTTTTGGTATTTTTGCGCTATCAGAAGGAAGGCTGGAGTATGCGGCGAGCGGGGGAACTGGTGGAACTGGCAGCGATTTTCGCCGTGATGGGGGTTATTCTCTACCTGCCGTTTTACTTGGGGTTCTCCTCCCAGGTGGGAGGGGTCATCCCAAGCCTGGCTTTCTTTACGCGCGGTGTGCATTTCTGGGTGATGTTTGGGCCTTTGTTGCTGCCGGTTGTGTTGTGGCTGGCCTGGTTGGGGGTGCGGCACAGACATAAGATCCATGGCCGCAGTGGCCTTGTATTTGCTGCGGGCACATTATTCGGTTTATGGCTGGTCTCCTACCTGTTGGGCTGGCTGGCACTTTCCATGCCGGTATGGGGGAACATGCTCCTGATGGGAAATCCTGGGCCGTTGCTTCAAAAACTTGGGCAAGCGATGCTGCTGATTGGCGGCCAGTTTTACGGAGTACAGGGTTCTGCAGATGCGGGTTGGATCATCACTGCATCTTTGGAAAAAAGACTGTTGAACTCCGGTACGTGGTTGACACTGCTGGTGCTGTTGGCTGCTATTTGGTGTTTTCTTGGCTTGTTTCGCGCCAGGCTGACAGAAGATTCAGTTATAAAGGAAGATGTACGAAGCAATAACCCAGATGCATTCGTCTTGCTGATCTTCCTGGTCGGTGTAGGGTTGGTGCTCGTTCCGGAATTTCTGTACCTCCGAGACCAGTTTGGCTGGCGCATGAACACTATCTTCAAGTTTTACTTTCAAACCTGGATTCTCTGGGCACTTGTGGCGGCTTACGCGTCGGTTACCTTGTGGGTGCGATTAAAATCATTCTGGCGGATGGGATTTGCGGTTGTGTGGTCTGTGATTTTGCTGGCGGGGCTTGTTTACCCATTTTTCGGACTGCGCATGAAAGGCATGGCAATGGCAGGCGAGTTGACGCTGGACAGCGCCGCCTACTTGGAACGGTATTCTCCGGAGGAAATGGAGGCGATTCGCTTCCTTCAGGGCGCGCCGCCGGGGGTCGTGGTTGAAGCCGTCGGTGGCAGCTACAGTAGTTTTGGCCGGGTCTCCATGCTGAGCGGCGATCCTGCCGTGCTGGGTTGGCCGGGGCACGAATCGCAGTGGCGCGGCGGGGCTGCTGAAATGGGCTCGCGCGAGGAAGACGTCCGGACGCTTTATCGGACGTCTGACTGGGATGAGGCAAAAACAATCCTTGAACGTTATAATATCCGATATATTTATATCGGTTCGCAAGAGCACAGCGCTTACCGTGTGAATGAGGTCAAATTTGTCGGTTTCTTGCAGCCTGTATTTAAGAACAATGGGGTTGTGATTTATGAAAACCCATCTGCTCTGCCCTTGGAGGAGTAACAGCCAGCAATGATGAAAAAACCTACCTGGACAGTTGAATGTTCCCTCTACCTGACAGCCTTTCTCCTGGCAGCGGCAGTGAGGCTGATCGGACTTGGGCAAGAAACCTTATCAGATCTGGAAGCTGGGCTGGCGCTGCAAGCTCTGGCGTCGAGCCGGGGGGCTTTAACTTCGCTTTCCCCTCAGCCCTTCTATGTGTTGTGGACAGGCTTTACTTTCTTCCTGCTGGAAGCGGGAAGTGGGCTGGCCCGGTTACTGCCTGCCCTGGCTGGATGCGGACTTATATTGGCTCCTTATCTTTATCGCAAGATAATTGGGCGCAGCCCTGCTTTGCTGTTGGCGTTTGGGCTTGCGCTCTCACCAGTTTTGACCAGCACCTCACGGCAGGCTGATGGGGTGATGATCAGCCTAAGTTTTGCTATCTTAGCCCTGGGATTTTTGCTCAACCGGCGCCCGGCCTTTGCCGGGATTTTAGCCGGCTTGGCACTGCTGGGTGGTCCTGCAATTTGGATGATTCTACTGACGTTGGCCTTCGTGGTCTTATGGGGATGGACAATTTCATTGCGGGGACAGAACCGAACCAAAGCCGAAGGAGAAAGTACGCCCATCTGGTTTCCCTTTCTTCGGGAATTGCCCTGGCGGGAAACGGTACCGTGGCTGGTGGGGAGCGCACTATTTGCCGGAACGTTATTCTTTACCCGGTTCTCCGGACTCAGCGCGGCTGCTTCGAGCCTGGTTGCGTTTTTTAGCGGATGGACAAGCCCTTCGCGGGTCAGTTTTGCACAGTTTTTCTTTGCGTTGGTGACAAGTGAGACCTTTGCGCTTGTCCTGGGCGGGTGGGCATTGCTGCGCGGCTGGCTGCAAAGGGATGCCCTGGACATGTTTTTGGGGAGGCTTTTTGTCGTTGCCCTCGTTTTAATGCTGATATACCCGGCTCACCGGATGACAGACGCAAGCCTTGTGGTCATCCCATTATGGGGTTTGACAAGCCGCCAGATTGCCCGGTGGTTTCAGAATTTTCCAGAAGAACGCCTGCCCTCTTTTGCTCTGACTGCTGTCATTTTCGCGTTGTTTGTTTTTGGATGGATGAATATTGCTGGAACCCCGACTGCCCAGGAGTTGGGAGGTGAGACCCAAATCCGCTGGTTAAGTTTTGCGGCAGCGGTGATCATCAGCCTGCTAATGTCGGTGCTGGTAGCCTGGGGCTGGTCGCCTGCGGTGGGAGGATATGGTTTGCGCACAGCAGTCACGGCAACTCTGGGGTTATTCCTTATTTTTAACCTGTGGAGTGCGACAGGGTTGGGGCGGCTGCCTGCCGCGAATCCCTGGCGCAGCGCGCCTTATCATCAGGATGCTGACTTACTGGTCAAGACAATTGACCAGTTTTCCATGTGGAATAGTAAAAACCGACTGGCGATGGATGTTTTTGTTGTTGGGGTTGATTCTGCTGGATTAAAATGGTTGCTTCGAGACCGTGAATCTGTTCAGTATATGGACAGCCTGCCGCTGGAAGAGACACCGCCATTACTTATTACCCCCGTCCAGGCATCACCGCCGGACAGTGCAGCTTATACTGGACAGGACTTTGTCTGGCTGCAATCCCCTGCATGGGCGCTGATGTTGCCGCTCGAATGGATGCAGTGGGCATTATACAGAGAAGCGCCGCTCGAAAGAGAAGCAGTCATCTTGTGGGTGCGCAGCGACTTGTTCGCCGGAGCCCAAGCGGAACCTGCTGCGGAATAATTATGCCTTGGCAACTGGCGGTTGACGAGACGCACCGATTAAAGCGCGGAAAAATTATCTCATCTTATAAAATTTGGGTGCATGCATGTATAAACAACCAGAAATCATAGCAATTGATGGCCCGGCTGCATCGGGAAAATCAACACTTGCAGAAAAACTGGCCGAAGTGCTGGGTTATTTTTACTTTGATACCGGGGTCATGTATCGTGCAGTAACTTACGCGGCTTTAGAGGCTTTCCAATCTGTGGATGATGAAGATCAGGTTTCCGAACTGGCGGAAGTTATTGAGATTGATGTACGTCCGGCTTCAAAAAAAGATGGCAGAAAATACGATGTACTGCTGACCGAAGAGGATATCACATGGGGAATTCGCTCACCAGAGGTGGATGCGAATGTCTCAAAGGTCTCTGCTTACCCGCGCGTGCGAAAGGCGATGACATCCCAGCAGCGCCGCATCGGTCAACGGGGAAGAGTTGTCATGGTGGGGAGAGATATTGGCACGGTAGTTTTGCCGGAAGCTGATTTGAAGATATACCTGGATGCTTCGGTGGAAGAGCGCGCCCGGCGCCGCTTTGCGGAACAAGAGGAACGCGGGGTTAAGCTCTCGTTTGAGGAGATTTTAATATCTCTGAAAAAGCGGGATCAATACGACGCATCACGTGCAATTGCTCCGATGCAACCGGCAGAAGATGCACTGATTTTATTTTCGGATAATTTGAGCGCAGAGGAAATTTTAAAAAAAGTCATCGAACTTGTTCTGCCAGAATACGAAAAGTAGATAGAATTAATGTATCGTACGCTTGTACTCAAAGCGTACGCAGGCCGGCCACAGAGGTACCGGCATGAGGCGATCATCCGGTACAAACCTTGCACCATTCGAGCGAAATGCAAATCATTTTTAGCCTGCTGAGTGCGTCGCCGTATATTGAACTCCCTATTGGATGGCTGGGTTGGGTAGGGTTTATTTTACTGTTCATGCTGTTTGGGGCAGCGGTCTGGCGATTTTGGGAAACGCCGGATATGCGCGCTTTCTGGAGGTGGGTTGTTTTTCTGGTGTTGCTTTTTGCAACGCCATTTACTAGTCTGTTCTTTGGGTTGCGCATCACCCCCGAAGCTGCTTTACCGGTACCAGGTTTGCCGGTAGAGATGTCGGGCGAGACAATTATGTTCTTTCTGGCGATCCCATGGGCACTGGCTGCGGGCTTGTTAGGTGTCGTACCGGCAGTAACACTGGCTTTCTTTAGCGGATTGCTGATCGGATTTTGGGATACCCATAGCATCTTTACATTGCTGAGAATCGCGAGTTTGGCGCTATTATTCAGCACGGCGATCCGGCAGCGATATCGCACGTTGGTATTCCGCTTTCTCAGGCGGCCACTGGGGAGCGCTTTTGTCCTGGCGTTAGCCTTTATCCCTCTCCATATGCTTATTACTTTTTTGGAGATCAACGGTTCGCTCGCCGTGCGGGTGGATTATGCGCTTTCGCTGACTGGACAAACAGTTGCGGCGCGCAGCGCCGAACTCCTTATAGCTGGTGCGGTATGCGAACTGGTTTCCCTGCTATGGCCGGGGCGATGGGGGCTGAATACTCCCTTACTTCCCTCGCCTTCTGAAAAAAACTTGGAAGTGCGGTTTTTCTATCGCACTGCACCCTTAATGTTGGCTCTGGTTTTTGTTTTGATGATCAGCGATTGGGCCGCTGCAGGGAGCGCTGCCCGCCGGATGATCCAGGACCGCCTTGCCAGCACAGCTTTAGTGGCTGCCGAGAGCTTGCCTTATTTTCTGGAAACAGGACAAAATCTCATTTTGACGGTTGCAGATCCTGACCTGGCGGAGTTATCTCCGGAAATGGCGAACAAAGAACTGGCTCGGCAACTTCAATCGGTGCCATACTTTAGGGTTCTCTTCCTTTTGGATGAAGAAGGCCGCCCGGTAACCGGTTATCCGATTTCTGATTTCACCCAGCTCCAAACTACACCTGAGGAGACGACTGGGATCCAACTGGCGTTGAAAGGTGTGCCAGTTCAGACTTATACGCTGCCGGCCTGGCCGGGAGAGACGACTGCTCAAATCTCTTATATTGGCGCGATCTTTGACCGTACTGGAGAGGTTAAAGGAGTGGTTTTGGGCCGAACCGATTTGAATTCCAATCCGTTTACCCAACCGGCAATTGAGGCTTTGAAAGCGGTGGCGGATTCAGGGGGCGAAGGCGCGATACTGGATGAGAATAGGCGGATTCTTTATCACTCCGTCTCCAGCCGGGTGCTGACAGATTATTTGGGAGCGTTGCCTTCCGGTGCGGGACTGATTGAGGATGTTTCTTCCCTGGGAGTCCGGCAGCTTGTTTATCATCAGCCTGTCCTCGGCAGGCCCTGGTCGGTTGTATTATCTGTGCCTGTTGAGCAGGCGCAGCAATTGGCGCTCGATATTGCTGTCCCGCTTCTTGTTCTCCTCCTGGCCATCTCAGCTATTATCTTTTTATTACTGCGGATCAGCCTGCGGAAAGTGACTAGTTCGCTTGAAACCCTGGCACAGGAGGCGACTTTAATTTCGCAGGGGCGGCTGGATCACTCTTTATTTAGCGCGGGTGAAGATGAAGTAGCCCGATTTAGCAGAGCTTTTGAGAAAATGCGTTTAAGTTTAAAGGCCAGATTGGATGAGTTAAATCGTTTTCTACATGTCAGCCAGGGCGTAGCCTCCCATCTGCAAGTGGAGGAAGCGATGAAACCGATCCTTCAGGCCGCCATGATTGAGGATGCCTGTATGGCGCGCATTGTGCTGGTGAGGGAGGTTTTGCTGGATACCCAAGTTGAGCCGTTTGCGACGCTTGGTTTTGGGCCATCAGCAGACTCTTTCATGCACCTCGATCATCAATTGTTCGAATTGACTCAGCAGCATGCTATTCTTTCCATTCCCAACCTCTCTCGATCCCGCCGCTTGACGATTGAACCGGCGCTGGTGAATCCGGCGGCATTGATCGCCCTTCCTGTTCATCAAGATAATGTCTACTATGGTGTCTTATGGGTAGCCTTTGAAGAGCCGCGCAATTTTACGGAAGAGGAAGTACAATTTTTGGAAACTCTGGCAGACCAGGCGGCTATTGCGGCGACCAATGCTAAATTATACGCGACGTCTGAAATCGGGAGACAGAGGCTGGAGGCTGTGCTGGCTTCCACGCCTGAACCCGTTCTGGTCATTGATGAATATTCGCGTTTGTATCTTCTAAACCCGGCTGCCTTACAGACTCTCGGATTGATCACTACAGCATCTCCCGGTAGAGCCATTAAAGAAGTAATCTCCAGCCCTGAGCTTCTGGACCTGATTGTTACTTCTACGGAAGACCGGCTCTCCACTCGCGAGATTACCCTGTCCGGGAATAAGATTTATTTCGCAAGTGTTTCCCCGGTAGTGGCAGAAAACCGCCCAGTGGGAAAAATTTGCCTGCTGCGCGATATCACCCACTATAAAGAGCTGGAGACGCTTAAATCGGATTTTGTCTCAACCGTGAGCCATGACTTGCGCTCGCCGCTGACTTTGATGCGCGGGTATGCCACAATGATGCAGATGGTGGGCGATTTGAACGACCAGCAAAAAATCTATGTTCAAAAAGTGGTTACCGGCGTGGAAAATATGTCGCGCCTGGTGACCAACTTGCTTGACCTGGGACGGATCGAAGCTGGAATTGGCTTGCAAATTGAGCGGGTTTCTGCAAAAACGATCATGAACGATGTGGCTGAATCACTACAGCCCCAAGCGGTACAGAAGAACATTCAAGTGAGTCAGGAAGTTGTGAATGAAATTCCCGGGATACCGGATGTTTTTATTGAAGCAGATCAGGCTCTGATACAACAAGCGCTTTACAACCTGGTGGATAACGCGATTAAATATACAAAAGTTGGAGGGCAGGTAAAGATTCGTTTAACCTCCCAAGGGCAGAGAATCCTCTATGAAGTAAAAGATAGTGGTATTGGGGTGGCCCCATTGGATCTTCCGCACATGTTTGAGAGGTTCTACCGCAGCGGCAGGCGGGAGGCGTACGCAGAGCGGGGTACTGGGCTTGGGCTTGCCATCGTCAAATCCATTGCCGAACGGCATGGGGGGCGGGTGTGGGTGGAAAGCCAACTGGGCAAGGGAAGTACGTTCTCGATGGAAATTCCTGCAAAACATTCCAGCCGCACGCCGGGCCGGAACGAATAAATTTCCTCAAAGAGCGTACTTGTATTCCAGAAATTTGTGATATAATTTTAGATTGCATGTGTTCAGTCTTTTTTATGATTAACCAATGGAAGCACGGGGTATCCCGATGTTCTTGGTTTCTTATTGTTTACGGTAATGGCAGAGGAGGCATTTCGTGGAAACAAAAGGCCTGGTTGCGCTAAAAATTAATCTTGCCTCTCCGGAAACGATCCGAAGTTGGTCGTATGGAGAGGTACTCAAACCCGAAACTATTAATTACCGCCGCCTTCGTCCCGAAAAAGATGGGCTATTTTGTGAAGCCATCTTTGGGCCGACACGTGACTGGCAGTGTTATTGCGGCAAGTATAAGAACCCGCGCTACAAAGGAATTGTTTGTGATAAATGCGGTGTAGAAGTAACGCGTTCGTCCGTTCGGCGCGAGCGCATGGGGCATATTGACCTTGCGACCCCAGTTGCGCATATCTGGTATACCCGGCGCATCCCCTCCTACCTGGGACTGCTGTTGGATATTTCGCGCCGTAACCTGGATAGAGTTCTTTATTTTGCGCAGTATATTGTTACCTATGTAGATGAAGATGCCCGACAAAAGGCGCTGAAACGCCTTGAGGATGAAATTAGTGTGTCGGAACGCGAGGCAGCTGGGCAAATTAATATGCGCATCCTTGAGGTTAAACAGGCGCGCGATAAGCGGATTGCGGAACTTCAACAACAACTCACTGATCTCCAGTCCCGCTCAGATGAGCAAATTGCAACTCGCCTGGAACCCGTTATTCAAGAGGGGCAGCAGTTGGAAAAGCTGTTGCAGGAGAATATTGGAAAGGGGATGAACTCTGCGGTTACCTTCGCTGCAGCCAGCCAGGTAATTGCAGAAAAAGGTGTTCCGATTACTTCCGGCCACATTACCCAGGTTCAAAAAGTTGTCAAAGAGCGCCTGGATGAGTTGGACAGTGAATTCAAGGAAGAGTTCCAGCGTGATCTCGCGCAGATTGACCAGGCTAAAGCCCAAGTGCGCGCCGAAGCTGATGAGCAAATGGAATTGCTGCGTGGCCAGTTGGAAGACCAATCTACTGAATCACAAAACCAGAATTCTTATCTGCGAGATGAACTACAAGAACTTCGCCCTTTCACTTTCTTAAGCGAGAACCGCTACCGGGAATTGAAATCGCGTTGGGGTCAGGTTTTTCGCTCCGATATGGGCGCTGAAGCTTTTTACGATATCCTGCGCCGGTTAGACCTTGAAAAACTGGCGGAAGAACTTTGGAATGAAGTCCGCACCACCAAAAGCAAACAAAAGCGTAAAAAAGCGACCACCCGCCTCAAGGTGGTTGAAGCGTTCAGGCGTTCTGGCAACCGGCCTGAGTGGATGATTTTGACCGCCCTGCCAGTAATTCCCCCCGATCTTCGCCCGATGGTTCAATTAGACGGCGGACGCTTTGCGACCTCGGATTTGAATGATCTCTACCGGCGGGTAATCAACCGTAACAACCGCCTAAAGCGACTGCTTGAGTTGGGCGCGCCGGATGTTATCGTGCGCAATGAGAAACGTATGCTTCAAGAGGCGGTAGATTCCCTGATTGATAATTCCCAACGCGGGAAGGCGCTCTCACGGCGAGGCCGACGGGAACTTCGTTCGTTGAGTGATATGCTTAAAGGCAAGAAAGGCCGTTTTCGCCGCAACTTGTTGGGCAAACGTGTGGATTACTCCGGCCGTTCTGTGATTGTGGTTGGCCCCTCCTTAAAACTTTACCAATGCGGGCTGCCAAAATCCATGGCATTGGAGCTTTACCGGCCCTTTGTAATTTCGCGATTGGTTTCCCACAACTATGCTGCAAATGTAAAAGGCGCCCGCCGCTTCATCGAGCGAAACCGCCCCGAAGTTTGGGAAGTTCTGGAAGAGGTGATCGGCGAACGCCCGGTGCTCCTTAACCGTGCCCCTACATTGCACCGCCTGGGCATTCAAGCTTTTGAGCCTGTACTAATTGAAGGAAACGCAATTCAGCTTCACCCGCTGGTGACAACCGCATTTAACGCTGACTTTGACGGCGACCAGATGGCTGTGCACGTTCCACTTGCCGAGAAAGCAGTTTGGGAAGTCCGTAATCTGATGCTTTCTTCCAAAAATTTGCTGAAACCGGCTGACGGCGAACCGATCATCAGCCCCTCCAAAGACATGGTGTTGGGTGTCTACTATCTGACGGTTCAGGATGAGAATCCGCATCGCGGCGACGGCAGAAGTTTTTCTGATATGGATGAAGTAGAGCTTGCTTATCAACTTAACCAACTTGATATTCATGCGAACATTAAAGTGCGGGCGGAGACCTGGTACGATGAGGAAGGAAAACGCATGGCCGCACCACGAAAGGCACTCATTGAAACCACGGTAGGCCGGGTTATTTTTAATGGTATTTTGCCTCCTGATGTCCGGTTCTTCAATGGAATGCTCGATAAAGGCGGCGTGAAAGACCTGATTGCCGAGGTTTATGAACTGTGCGGCCAGGACACCACGACGCTTGTGGCTGACCACATTAAAGATATTGGCTTTGAATATGCCATGCGTTCCGGCTCCACAATTGCTGTTGGAGATATTCAAATTCCTGAGGACAAAAAGGATATTTTAGCGAACTCGCAGCAGGAAGTTGAAAATGTCAATCGTGCCTGGCGGCGCGGTCTGTTGACTGAGCAAGAACGAAATGAACGGATTGTCGAGATCTGGCAGCTTGCTACAAAGCAGGTGAGTGATGCCGTCCGGAAAGCGATGGACCCGACTGGAAACCTGGCTACGATGGCAAATTCTGGAGCGGCAAAGGGCGGTTTTGGCCCGATTGCCCAGCTTGCAGGGATGCGCGGTTTGATGGCCGATCCCGCAGGCCGGATTATCCGCCTTCCCATTCAATCAAATTTCCGCGAAGGCTTGACGGCGCTCGAGTATTTTATTTCCACGCACGGCGCGCGCAAAGGCCTGGCGGATACAGCGCTTCGTACTGCAGATGCTGGTTATTTGACCCGCCGTTTGGTGGATATTGCGCAAGATATTATCATCAATGAGGAAGACTGTTTGACAGAAGATGGTCTTTTGATCAATCGCTCCGATGATATTGCAGGGCAAGCGATGGGAACCCGGCTGTATGGCCGCCTGGCTGCTGCCCGGATCATTGATCCTGCTACTGGCGAAGTGTTGGCAGAACGCGACCGGATGCTGGATCATGAGGTTGTCAATAAAATTGTAAAATCGGCGGTTGAGACTGTTAAAGTCCGCTCGCCACTCACCTGTGAACTGGTTCATGGAATTTGCGCGAAGTGCTATGGAATGGATCTGGGACGTGGAAGCATGGTTCATCTGGGCTCTGCAGTCGGTACAGTGGCAGCTCAATCCATCGGGGAACCCGGTACACAATTGACACTGCGAACCTTCCACACCGGCGGTGTTGCCGCAGGAGGCGATATTACCACCGGTCTTCCGCGCGTGGAAGAACTTTTTGAAGCGCGGCGAGCTCCCAAGGGTGAGGCTGTTATTACGCAGATCACAGGTGTTGCACAAGTCATCCAGCCTGATCGCTCCTCGGAGCAAAGAATCGTGCGCGTTGAGCACAGTGAAATGGTAAACGATACCTATGAGATCCCGGAAGAGTGGGAAATTGTGGTGAAAGACGAGGAACAAGTTTCGCTGAACGATGCATTGGCAACACAAGGAGAAGCCACGGTTGTGGCGCAACATACCGGGCGGGTTCGTATTGAAGGGCGCAAAGTAGTGGTTTCGTATGAACACCGCGACAGCGAAGATTATGAAATCCCCTCCACTTCCCGCCTAATCGTCAAAGATGGCGATCATGTGGTGGCCGGAGAGGCGCTAACTGAAGGCTCCCTGAATCCCCATACCATTTTGCGTATCAACGGGCGTGAAGCCAGCCAGATGTATTTGCTGACCGAGATTCAGCGTGTTTACCGGGCGCAAGGACAGAACATCAATGACAAACATTTTGAGGTAATCATTCGAAAGATGACCGGTAAAGTTCAGGTTATTCGGCCGGGTGATACGCCTTTCCTGCCGATGGACATGGTAGACCGGTTGGAGATTCGCCGGATGAACGAAAAACTGATTGGAGAAGGGAAACAGCCTGCAAAATATGCGGAAATGCTCCTAGGTGTAACAAAGGCCTCCCTGAGCACCGATTCCTTCCTCTCGGCAGCTTCCTTCCAACACACAATTAAAGTTTTGGCTGGCGCAGCGATTGCCTCCACCGAGGACCCGCTCTTCGGACTGAAGGAAAATGTGATTATTGGAAAGCTCATCCCAGCTGGTACTGGTTTTGTGCAGGGCCGTTTTCACGAGCCGGCCATTGAGGAAATGAATAAAAAATATAAAGCGGCGGAGACTGAAGCTGTTCTTGATCTGCCTGCAACTGATGTTTAGTCAGGATCGCTAAAGTATTCAACAGCCGCTTCTTTCCCGGGTATTTTTGGGAAAGAAGCGGTTGTTTTGTTTTAAAGACTGTTTGTTGACGGATGGATAATTTCCACGTAAGATAGAATTGCATTCCACTCTTTGCAGGAGCACTTTCATGGATTTGGGCTTGGTAAAAAAAGTTGATATTGACCAGGAGATGCAGCAATCGTACCTGGATTATGCGATGAGCGTGATTGTCGCACGGGCACTGCCGGATGCCCGTGATGGCTTGAAACCTGTGCAGCGCAGAATTTTATATGCCATGTATGATATGGGGTTGCGCGCCGATTCTGCATACAAAAAATCGGCCAGGATTGTGGGCGAGGTGCTGGGTAAATATCATCCACATGGTGATTCAGCTGTGTATGAAGCTATGGCGCGTATGGCGCAAGATTTTACGATCAGGGCTCCGCTTGTGGACGGTCAGGGAAATTTTGGAAGCGTGGATGGCGACCCGCCAGCAGCTATGCGCTATACGGAAGCACGGCTTACTTCATACGCGGTCAATCTGCTGCAGCAAATTGATCAGGACACGATTGATTTTCTACCGAATTTTGATGGCACCCTTGTGGAGCCGGATGTCATTCCTGCGGCTTCCCCAAATTTACTCGTGAATGGCAGCTCTGGCATTGCGGTTGGTATGGCGACCAATATACCGCCACACAACCTTTCCGAAGTCATTGATGCTCTATCTTTTTTGTTAAAAGAATGGGACCACATTGAGGAGATTAATGTCGAAGACATTATGAAGTTTATCAAGGGTCCTGATTTCCCCACCGGCGGGATTATTTTACAAGAAAACCACCAGGATGAATTACTTTCGGCTTACGCGACGGGGCGGGGAAGGATCATCGTCCGGGGACGGCTGCATGTTGAAGAAATGGGGCGGAGCCGCAGCAGGCTGATTATCACTGAGCTTCCCTACCTGGTGAATAAATCCAATTTGATCGAGCGCATTGCAGAACTTGTCCGCGAAGGTAGTATTGAAGGAATTTCGGACTTGAGAGATGAATCGGACCGCCAGGGAATGCGCATTGTTATCGAGTTGAAACAAGCCGCCGATATTGATGGTGTGTTGAGGGCTTTGTATCAACGTACCCCCTTACAGTCCACATTTGGAATTATCATGCTGGCGCTGGTGGATGGCGAACCACGCTTGCTGACCTTAAAGCAGGCTTTGAGGGTATTCTTAGAACACAGATTGCATGTTGTAAAGCGGCGGAGCCAATATGAGCTTGATCGCGCCCGTAAGCGCGCCCATATCCTGGAGGGCTTGCGAATCGCGTTAAAAAACCTTGATGAGGTTATTCAACTAATTCGTAACGCGCCGGATGTAAATACAGCGCGGGAGCGCATGTTAAAGCGCTTTAAACTAAGCGATGAGCAATGTACTGCTATTCTGGATATGCCGTTGAAAAGACTGGCGTCCTTGGAACGAAAAAAGATCGAGGAAGAATTTAAGGCGCTTGTGAAGACAATCAAATCATTGGAGGAATTGTTAGCCTCACCAAAGAAGATGCGCGCCTTGGTGGAGGCTGAACTCCTTACAGTGCAGCAGGCTTTTGGCGATGCTCGCAGGACGCAGGTTGTGAAATTGAAAGAAGGCGACTCTGCCAAATCTTTGCTTACCTCAACAGCTGTTACGCCGGTAAAAGAGGTTTGGGTAGGTGTCAGCCCGGAAGGTGTTGTTGCTCGGATGAGCGCAGAGACGTCGCCGCGTTTAAGTGGAAGGGATGCACCGTGGAAGGTGGTAAAAACCAACACTCACCAAACATTGTATCTGGTAGCCCAAAATGGAAAGGCTGCCGCCATCTTGGTGGAGATGGTCCCGGAAGCGGCGAAATTTTCGGAAGGGGCACATTTTAGCAAAATATCCCCACTGGGAAAAGAAGATCGGCTTGCGGAAGTGTTTGCAATGCCAAAGAAAGAGGAGATTGAGGGTGAGTGGTATGCGTTGACCACCAGCGCAATGGGATTGGTGAAAAAGACCGCGTTGAATGAATTGCCAGGACCATCCGCTCAGGTTTTTACCCTGGCAAAGGTTAACACTGGCGATTATCTGTGCGGCGTGGCAGTGACTGGAGGAGATGCGGAAATTTTGCTGGTGACTTCTGATGGAATGGCTATCCGATTTAATGAGGCGGACGTGAGGCCGATGGGGCTGGTGGCTGCGGGAGTCAACGGGATTAAACTAAAAGCAGGCGAGATGGTGATAGGTGCTGAAACGCCTGCTGTGACTGATAATATGCTTTTATTCGCTTCGGATGGACGGGCGTGGTCTATACCTGTGTCTGAATTTCCTGCGCAGGGACGGTACGGGCAAGGAGTAATCGTGTGCAAGCTGCCGGGAGATGTCTGTTTCGTGGGCGTTGTAAGCGGGAAGAAAACCCAACTTGGAATTGTGCACTTTAAACTTGCGGCGGCAAAGCAGGTAAAAATTGGAGAAATTCCACCCGTAAAAAGGACGCGCCCTGGTTTTGCATGGGTGGAGCTTAAAAATAACGATAAGGTTGCTGGATTGACACGGATACAGGATAGTCTTGCTTTCTGGTCGGCAAAACCCTCGCACAAATCTGCCGATAAGAGAAAATCGCGCGCTCCCAAGAAATAGGAAAGTGCAGAGCAACCTCCCCTGAGGAATGGATATAATTTTCAGGCGGCAGTGATGGTGAAATAGCTGTAGTGATAAGCGATTTTGCCATCCAGTATGCCAATTGTGTCGTTACCGTTGCGGATAGTTCCGGCAGGGGAGCGGACCTCCCAGGTAAAATGCCGGGAGTTACCCACGCCGGAGGAACTGGTCAGTGTGAAAATTGCATTGGGCAGCGTCTGGTTGAAGAAATTTGTAAACCAAGTGCGGATGGCATCATGGCCCTGCACCGTTTGCGCGGCAGTGATGTGGATTCCTCGAGGGGCGTATAGTGCGGCAACAGTAGCAGGGTCGTGGCTGTTGAGGGCGGTGATATATCGGTGCGGAAGATCGGGAGTGGCCGGAGACGCCGGCCAGGAATAGGCTGCAATTGCATCCCAAACCGGTCTTAAGCTTGTGCGGCCATAGTACCATTCAAAGTAATTTGCAGAAGGGAGATTGAGGGCGCGAGCCGTATCCATAAATTCGACAACATCCGCTGGGGCGGGCGCCCAATCACCTGCTTTGTAAACCGGTCCGGTGGGAATCACAGGGCGGTAAGGGGTTATGGCCTGAAATTCGCGAACGGAACGTTGGAGCTGCGCACCCGCATTGTGGGCAGCCTGCCAATATACCTGTGGCATGTTGTAATCACATTTGTCTAAAAAATCTTTCCAGGGAAACTGTGGATGATAGGTGGGAAAGCGGAAGGAACTGAGCGCGATGGGAAGGTTCGGAAGCCCAGACCTCAGGTCGTTCATAAAACGGCGGGCGGCAGCATCCATCCCCGGTTGTTTGAATTCCACCTCTGCATCAATTATATATCCTTCCATGCCCAACTCTTGAACCCGGTGGATGGCGATTTGTGCTTCGCCTGTGGGGTTTGCCCCGTAGATATAGTGCCAGCCCCACACCCGTATCCCCCGGTTACGCAGCGATTGCACCACTGGAGGAACGAGGTCGCGCCCGGTGGTCTTGTCCTTGTTGTAAGGGAGGGGACCGTCTGCAATTTTGATCAGAATATGGGTCAAACCCGCGGCCTGGGCAGCATTTGCGATTGCTTCTGCATTCCCACCTTCGCAGCGAGCGATTTGCCAGATCATGAAGCCTTTCCCTTGCAAGGTCATTGAGACTTCCCTCCTTTGATGGCTGTCGTGCAGGTTTAACTCTCAGAAGAAGGCGGAATATCCCCCGCCAGACCCAATTCAAGTGCGATGGTTCGCATTGCCAGAATAACATTATCCACATGCGTCCATAGGTCTATGCCAAAGTCCTCAGCGGCTTGGCTGATCTCTTCGCGGTTTGCCCCCGCTGCAAACGCGCGGTCCTTCCATTTCTTTTTTACGGAAGAAGCAGTGAGGTCGTACAGGGACCGTGAGGGGCGCACAAGTGCCACAGCAGTGATGAGTCCGGTTATTTCGTCACAAGCATAAAGCGCTTTCCTCATCAGTGTAGAACGGGGTACACCAGTATGGTCTGCATGACTTAAAATAGCCAGGATGATCTCTTCCGGTACGCCTTTTTCCCTGAGCATTGGAGCACCATCCTGTGGGTGTTGCTCCAGTGTAGGGTGAATTTCCCAGTCAAAATCGTGGAGCAAACCGGCAATCGCCCACTCCTCCTCGTTTTCATTTAACTTTCGTGCATAGAAACGCATAGCCGCTTCTACAGCCAGCATATGATTCACAAGGTTTGGATTTTTTATTGTTTGATTGACAATCGCTAGTGCTTCAATTCTGTTCATCAAAAAACTCCAACAATAGATTTTAGAATGTTTGCTTCGAGAAGCGCGCCTAGTATTGGGTCAAGAAAAGTATGCAAGTTACGTGCCAGGGGGGACCCTTTGGGCGTTTAAAGATCGTGCTTTGGTTCCCAACTTGCGGTGGAGGAATTCTCCCGCATGGCAGGAAAAATCGGTTCCGGGTCTCCTAAGATGGGGGAGGGTTTGGCAACCCAGACATCCCACAGCGCGACAAAGGACGCAATGATTTCGCGTAGTTTCCAATATTGATGCGTGTGGGGGGTGTATTGGCGCTGATCTGCAATAGCTCCAACCGCTTTAACGCCAAGATTATTGCAAATAAAAACTGCACGTGGCAGGTGAAAATGCTGTGTAACCAGAACAGCTTCGCTTAAGCCGAAAATTTCTTTTGCCCGGTAGCAGGTGTCATAGGTGCGCAGACCGGCGTAGTCTAGAACGATGTCTTTTTCAGGAATGCCTAGCTTGATGGCGAATTCTTTCATAGAAGCAGGTTCATTATAATTATCCTGACGGTTGTCGCCGCTCATTAACAGCTTTTGCACTTTTCCGGCTTTATATAGTTGTACGGCGGTTGCGATACGGTCTCTCAGCACGGCAGTTGGAGAGCCATCCCGCCATAATCCCGCGCCGAAAACAATGGCAACGCGGGAGGGAGGAGTATCCTCGACGCTGAAAATTTTACTGCGGCTGTATATTTCTGTCGCTAAACGGGAGGCTGCAAGGAGGAGCATGCCCAGCGCGATGGCATAAAGAAGAATTTGTAAGAACATGTTGATCAATTTTATCATCTGAAGATAATTCTATCATGCCGGAGGCGGAAAATACTTCTCGAATTCTGGATAGGGGAGGGGGGCTTGATTTTTTACTTTCCGATCAAGGTTTCCGGCGCGATTTTAAGGCTCTCAAGAGCGTCTTGAAGCGGGATATAAACGGAATCATCAAACATTTTTAAACCTTGCACATCGTATTGCAGTGCGGTGGAGAGGAGCTTTAGCCCATCTTCTGATTTGGAGATATCTAAATATGATTTTGCAAGGACTGCTTGCATTTCCTCAGGGATTTCCGGCAGGATGGAGAGGCTGGTGTTGGGGATGATGCCCTCACTGCGCCAAATGATTTGAATACGGTCGGTAACATCTGGCAGGTCTTGCAAATTTGCGGCGGTGCGCGGGTCACCTGAAACTGCGAAGGTTACTCCGAAATCGCAGATATCTTTGATATATAAGGCGCGGATGATAGAGGTATGGTTCTGAAGTATTGCACCGGGCAGAAGGGAGACCTCGTTCTTGGCGAGTATGCCGGCGGGAAGGATATAACCAGAGGGTGAGGTTAAGTCAACGTAACAAGGCTGCCTTCCGGCAAATTGCTGCAAAGCTGTGGTGGCATCTGCTGTATTCACCCCCAAAGCGGGATCATAATAAGCGTAAAACCCACTGTCGGCATTTGCCAGAAACTGAAATCCATACTGAAAAACCCCAAAGTGGTTGGTCAAAAATAGAAGCTGAGCGAAGCCCTCTTCTTGCGCATAGATATGTGTGAGTGGTGGAAGCCAGGCAAGATGGAGTTTGCCCATCTCCATCTCGGCTAACAAGGCAGGATAGTCTGTGAAAAATCGGGTTTGGAAAGCATATCCGCTGACGGCTTGAAGCATCTCAGAAAGCGTTTGACCCGCCTCCGTTAATCCCGGCACCCCTTCACTGGTGACAATTGCCTGAATAAGTGGGTTTTCAGGATCGCCGAGTGGCTTTGGTTCGGGCGTTGCACGGGCGATTGTTGGTATCGGTAGAGAAGAGGGCGTTGCAGCCGGGGACCTGGCGGGCAGCAAGGTACAAGATGTCAACAAGGCTGTAAGGAGTAAAGCGGTCAAAGTGAAATAAGGTCTTACTTGCATTATTTTTATAAAATCCGTTCCTTCTTCCATGTTCCGGCAGGCACATCACCAGCATATTTAAAACCGATTATAATGAGGCATTAGTTCTAGAGCGGGAGTGAATAATGAACAAACTGACACAGGCGATAATCATTTTAGCAGTAATTTTGCTGCTGGGGTTGTTATTTATTGGGATTCCTTACGCCTTCGTTAAGATCGTCAACCAAACAACGGAGCGTGCCATCCAACCCTTTTCTCAGGCAAATCAGGCATTTCAGACGCAGGTGTCTGAGCTTATGAATCCAACCCCCACTATTATCCCGGACCCGGTAACAATTATTCACGAGGTGCGTTCACTTGCCAGATTGGAAACGATCGAATACTCCGTTGAAAAGGTGATCACCGCCGAAATAGGACAGGGGCAGTTTGGCTTTCTTTTTGGTGACCGCCTGCTTTTTGTGGCACATGGCGCTGTTATCGCGGGTGTTGACCTGGGCAAGATCACAACCAGCGATCTGGAAATTAAAGATGGTGTGTTGTATGTTCGCTTACCTGGGCCTGAGGTGTTTGTCGCGACCCTTGACAATGAGAAATCTTATGTCTATGACCGGGAGACCGGACTTCTTACCAAGGGAGACGTCAACCTTGAGAGCGAAGCGCGTAAAGTGGCAGAGGGAGAGATTCGCAAGGCTGCATTGGCTGATGGTATCCTCGACCAGGCAAGAATTAATGCGGAAAATTATCTGGAACGGCTGCTGCGCAATCTGGGATATCAGGAAATCGTGTTCATAACGCCAACCCCCACTCCTTGACCATGAACAGTGGCAAACATTTATTAGGAGAAGTGTCATGAAACGGGGCGAAGGATTGATCCAGCAAGTTGAACCCAGAAAAACAGTGGAGATCCATTTATCGGACGGCAGGATTTTTTCTGGCCCTCGCAATACGCCAATAGGAGAATTCTTTCAGGCTTTTGATGGCGCAGAAAATTCTCCGATTGTGGGAGCGATTGTCAACGGGGATCTGCGGGAGTTGACCTACCCCATTCAGATGGATGCACGCGTGGAACCGGTAACAATGAAAGACCCCGATGGAGCGCGTATCTACCGCCGCTCACTGACGTTTCTGTTGGAAGCGGCTTTTATGAAGATTTACAAGGATATTTATCTGGCAGTGGACCACTCGGTGGCTTCCGGCGGGTTCTTTTGCGAGGTCATTGGGCGATCCCAGCTAAGCGCAAAAGAGCTGCAGGCGCTGGAGAAAGAAATGCGCCGGATGGTTAAGGCTGACTTGTCCTTTGAAAAGAGCATAGTCTCGCGTGAAGAGGCTATTGACTACTTCAAAAAAAACGGTCACATGGATAAAGTGCACTTGATGGCGTATCGCAAGAAACCGACGATGGTTCTCTATCGGTTGGGTGGGCACCGCGATTACCTGCATGGGTACATGCTGCCCTCGACAAAATATCTTCAATGGTTTGACCTTGTGAAAGTGCCAGGCGGTTTTGTGCTCCGCTACCCGCGCCGGCATGCCGCGACAGATTTATTGCCTGTTCCGAAAATCTCCTCGCTTTTCGATACGTTTCAGCAATACGGTAATTGGCTGGAGCGTCTAGGTATTGAGAACGTAAGTTCTTTAAACGATGCCATCAATGAAGGTAGAATACGCGATGTAATTCTCATTTCCGAGGCGCTGCATGAACAAAAGATTGCAGATATTGCCAAAAAGGTTGCTGGCAGGTACCCGGAAGTTCGTGTGGTGCTGATTGCCGGGCCGTCTTCCTCTGGCAAGACAACTTTTTCCAAACGGCTGGCCGTACAACTCTTGGGTCAGGGACTGGCGCCTTTCCCCATGGAAATGGATCATTATTTCGTCAACCGGGAGCAGACTCCGCTGGATGAAGAAGGGAAGCCGGATTTTGAATCCCTGGGGGCACTGGACACCTCACTGTTATCCGAACACCTCACGTGTCTGATTAACGGGGAAGAGGTTCAATTGCCCAGGTACAACTTTCATACCGGGTTGCGTGAGCCTGGAGAAACCGTGCGCATTGGGCGGGACCGTGTGATTATTCTTGAAGGGATCCATGGCTTGAATCCGGGTTTGCTGCCTGAAATGCCTGCCAAGCACACATTCAGAATTTATGCTTCTGCGCTCACTCAGTTAAACCTTGACCGCCAGAACCGTATCTCAACAACCGATACGCGGTTGATTCGTCGGATTGTGCGCGACGCGAGAGAACGAAGCTATTCGGCACAGCAAACGATCCAGCGCTGGGAATCGGTGCGGCGCGGCGAAAAACGGAATATTTTCCCTTACCAGGAAAATGCAGATGAAATGTTCAACTCTGCACTGGTGTATGAACTATCCGCACTCAAGGGTTTGGCTGAACCGCTGCTGCGGCAGGTCCCTTACGGTACACCGGAGTTCATCGAAGCTAAACGGCTGCTGGCTTTTTTGGAATGGTTTTTACCTTTGGATGTCAACCTAATACCGGACAATTCC
>JADLFQ010000041.1 GCA_020845515.1 Anaerolineaceae bacterium
AAAATTGGAACACCCTGGAGACGATAAAACTGCTAAGGTGGCGGGGACGGGAGGATCTTTGACCGCGCTGCCAATTATTGAAACCTTGCTGGGCGATGTTTCCGCTTATATTCCCACCAATGTCATCTCGATTACCGATGGCCAGATCTATCTGGAGTCAAACCTGTTTAATGCTGGAATTCGACCCGCAATTAATGTGGGAATATCTGTCTCGCGCGTGGGTGGAGCAGCCCAAACAAAAGCAATGAAACAAGTAGCGGCGCGCTTAAGGCTGGATATGGCTGCGTACCGTGACCTGGCTGCTTTTTCGCAGTTTGGGTCAGAATTGGATAAATCTACGCAGGCACAGCTTAATCGCGGACAACGACTGCAAGAGATTCTTAAACAACCGCAGTATCAGCCGATGCCCCTTGAAAACCAGGTGATCATTCTCTTCGCAGGGGCCAATGGTTTTGCGGACGCTGTACCCGTGGAAAAAATAAGAACTTGGGAGCAGGAACTATTGCGTTATCTGGAAAAAAGTCATCCTGAAATTGGAGATGATATTTCTGAGAAGAAACAAATTACCGATGAAACAAAGGAAAAACTTCAGGCTGCCTTGCAGGTTTTTAACGCCTCCTGGAAGCCATAAACCTACCTTTTGAGTCCCCGACACTAAGGACCGTGTATGTCTTCAACAAGAGAAATGAGGTTGCGGATTCGTAGCGTAAAAAACATTGCCCAAGTCACCAAGGCTCTGGAAACTGTCAGCGCGAGCAAAGTACGCCGGACGACACAAGCTGTGGCAGCCACGCATCCCTATGCAGAAAAAGCGTGGAAGGTGTTGCTGCATTTGGCGCGCCAACCGGGACATCACAGCTTGCATCCCTTGCTGCTTGAGCGCTCCGAAATAAAAAACATCTTGGTGGTGATGGTCAGCGGCGACCGAGGACTGGCTGGGGCATACAATGTGAATATTTTTCGGCATACCTTGCAAAATTGTTTAAATTTGCCGGGGCCCGTATCTTTTGTGGCCGTTGGGAGGAAGGGGCGTGATTTGCTAATGCGCCGCCATTTGAAAGTGATTGCAGAATTCAGCCAGCTCCCGATCCCATTTTCTTATTCGGACGTTTCGACTGTTGGGCGGTTGGTAGTGGATGAATTTTTAAATGGCAATTTTGATCAAGTCTATCTTGCTTATACTGAGTTTCGCAGTATGTTACAGCAGAAAACTGTATTCCGTAAACTGCTACCTTTGAAAGTAGAGTTTGCCAAAGATGGGAAGAAATCTTATAACACCTCCAATCAAACAAATTCGGTTTTTACCTACGAGCCCGGCCAAGATGAAATTTTGGGCGAAGTAATCCCGCGATTTACGGCATGGCAGGTGTATGAAGCCATTCTATCCTCTCAGGCGAGTGAACATGCAGCGCGGATGGTGGCCATGCGACAAGCCAGCGATAATGCCCGAGAGCTGATCTCCCTGTTACAGCTTGACTATAATAAAATCCGGCAGCAAGGAATTACGAATGATATGCTGGATATAGCGGGTGGCGCGGAAGCCCTGGCCCAAGTTGAGAGTTAATTTTAGGCGAAAGAGTAGAAGAGCTTGAAAATCCCAGATACCTGGAGGATGATTGCTAATGGAGCGAGCGACAGGACGAATTGAGCAAGTTTTAGGGAGCGTTGTTGATATTGAATTTGATGAAAATGAGCTGCCCGAACTCTATGAAGCCATTGAGACCTCACGCGAGAAAGGGGAGGTGCTTGTGTTTGAGGTTCAGAAGCACCTGGGCGGAAATACGGCGCGATGTATCGCAATGGAGAGTACCGAGGGGCTCAAGCGAGGCGCCCCTGTTCGCAGAACCTATTCGCCGATTCGGGTGCCGGTTGGCGAGACAACTTTGGGCAGAATTTTTAATGTTTTGGGTGAACCAGTGGACCATAAAGGCGCGGTGAAGGCAAAAAATACTTATGCTATTCACCGGCCAGCCCCGACATTTGACGAACAATCCACGCGTGTGGAGGTGTTTGAGACCGGATTGAAAGTAATTGACCTGATTGCCCCTTTTACGCGTGGGGGTAAAACGGGGATATTCGGCGGTGCGGGTGTGGGCAAGACGGTAATTATTATGGAATTGATCCGTTCAATTGCCAAAGAGCATCAGGGCAAGTCTGTATTCGCGGGTGTCGGTGAGCGCACGCGCGAGGGCACCCAACTGTACCGCGAGATGCTTGAATCGGGGGTGATGAAGGATACCGTAATGGTATTCGGCCAAATGAACGAACCACCTGGGGTTCGCTTGCGGGTTGCGCTGACCGGGTTAACAATGGCGGAATATTTTCGCGACCAGGGGATGGATGTGCTGTTGTTTATTGACAATATTTTCCGGTTTACCATGTCCGGCTCAGAAGTATCGGCACTTTTAGGGCGGATGCCTTCTGCCGTGGGCTATCAGCCAACACTGGCTACTGAAATGGGTGAACTTCAAGAACGGATCACCTCTAGCTGGCAGGGGTCCATCACTTCCATGCAGGCCGTGTACGTACCGGCTGATGATTACTCGGACCCGGCACCTGTGTCCACCTTTACCCATTTGGATGCCACTATTGCGCTTGAGCGCGTGATCGCGGAAAAAGCAATCTACCCGGCAGTTTACCCACTGGCCTCTACTTCCAGAATTTTGGATCCTGGAATTGTGGGAGAGGAGCATTATCAGGTTGCCCGGGACGTTCAGCAAGTGCTGCAACGCTATAAGGATTTACAAGATATTATTGCAATTTTGGGTATGGATGAACTGAGTGAAGATGACAAAGTTATCGTGAACCGGGCGCGCAAGATCGAGCGCTTCTTTTCACAGCCGATGTTCGTTGCCGAACAATTTACCGGTACTCCCGGCAGATATGTACCGCTGCGCGAAACCGTGCGTGGATTTAAGGAAATTCTGGAAGGTAAACACGACGACCTGCCCGAACAAGCCTTTTATATGGTGGGCGGGATTGAAGATGCCCTTGAAAGTGCTGCAAAACTACGCTTATAAGGCAGGGAACGATGCCAATTCGCTGTGAAATTGTCTCACAAGATCGGGTGGTGTTTTCCGGTGAAGCTGAAATGGTGATTATTCCCGGCGCAGATGGCCATATGGGAATACTCCCGCATCATACCCCGGTGCTGACTGTTTTAAATTATGGCATTATAACGGTACGCACGAAAGAAGATGAGCAGTTTTTCACTGTCGTTGGCGGGTTTGCAGAGGTTCAGCCAGACCAGGTGACGATCCTGGCGGATGCTGCTGAAAACATTGTTGAAATTGATATTCAAAGAGCGGAAGAAGCCAAACGTCGTGCCGAAGAGCTGTTGACTCAAGAACAATCAACAACTGACCAATACTTGGCGATTCAATCGGCACTGCGAAAATCCACACTGCGTATAGATGCGGTACGCCGCTATAAAGAACGATTGCGACAACGGTCGTCCTCATAAAGCTGATTTTTATAGGAGTATAAAGGCTTATGCCTGTTTTTACACGTGAGTTGGGGATTGACCTTGGAACGACAACCACTACTATTGCCGAAAACAATGAAGTGCTGCTGCAAGAACCTACCGTGGTGGCAATTGTCATCGAAGAGCAAAAAATGGTGGAATGGGGGCAAGCTGC
Organism: Anaerolineaceae bacterium; assembly: GCA_020845515.1. Lineage (GTDB taxonomy): Bacteria > Chloroflexota > Anaerolineae > Anaerolineales > Anaerolineaceae > Ch132. Next base: position 3,639 of record JADLFQ010000041.1, read on the forward strand.
CAAAGATATGGACGGGAGAGCACCGGAAAGCATTGAAGTTGTGCGTCCTTTGCAGTTTGGTGTGATTGCCGAATATGAAATTACCGAGAATTTGTTGGGCTTTTTGATTAAAAAAGTCTCCGGCCCGATGTTAATTTTCCGCCCAAGGATTATGATCACAGTACCCTATGGGATAACTAGCGTCGAGAGCCGTGCCGTTCATGAGGTGGGCCTGGGTTCGGGCAGCCGGGAGGTCTTTTTAATTCAGCAACCTTTAGCAGCGGCGCTGGGAGTAGACCTGCCGATTTCTACCCCATCAGGAAACATGTTGATTTCCCTTGGGGGAGGTGTTACCCAAGCGGCTGTTCTTGCGATGAACAGTATCATCTCGGCTGACACATCCCGCACTGGAGGGCTCAGGCTGGATGAAGGGATCATCAATTTTGTTCGAAAGAAGTATGGGGTGATCATTGGACAGCCCACTGCAGAGCAGTTGAAAATCAGAATTGGAGCGGCGGTTCTACAAGAACAACAACAGATCATGGAAGTCCAAGGGCAAGATCAGATTACGGGTTTGCCTAAACCTGTCAGCTTATCCACAGGGGATATTGTAGAAGCACTACAAGAGCCTTTGGGCGAGATTGTTAACATAATTCAGCGCGTGCTGGAGAAGACACCACCAGAACTTATCTCGGATATCATTGACCGGGGGGTGGCGTTATGCGGCGGCGGGGCGTTGCTTCGAGGGGTGGACAAATACTTAACCAAGTCGTTGGGAATTCCGGCCTATCTAGTGGATGAGCCACTGACCTGCACAGCTTTGGGGGCAGCCCGCGCGATTGGAATGCGGGACGTTCTGCGGAGAAGCCTGCTGACGACTTAGTTCACAAGCTGGTGTAGAAGAAAGAACCGCTTTTTTAGGTAATGTAGTAGGTCATGTGCTGTAACTGGATCAAAGGGTCAATGTATTCGACATAGATGTTCTCGGGAAGACTAAGGGGGACCGGAGCGTAATTCAGAATTGCCTGGATGCCAACCTGCAGTAAATCTTCTGCCACAACCTGGGCAACTGAAGCCGGAACTGTCAACATGGCAATTTTTATACCCGATCCGGGTATTTGGTTTTTCAAATTTTTGATATCCTGGACGACAAAACCGCCAATTTTTTTGCCAATTTTATCCGGATCGTTATCTACAATCATGGCGATCCTAAAGCCCCGGTTGGTAAAACCATTGTAGTTGGCAATGGCATGTCCCAGACTACCTGCGCCCACCAAAAGAATATCCCACATTCGATCAATCCGAAGAATTGTTTGAATCTGACTGACCAAGAAGGGGATGGAATAACCCGTGCCCTGTTTTCCAAACTCACCAAATTGAGAGAGATCTTTACGGATCTGCGCAGCCGTATAACCCAGCCGCCCGCCAAGTTCTTTCGAAGAAGTGGTAGACTGCCCTTCCTGGTGCATACGCTGCAATGCCTGAAGATAACGAGGAAGCCTGCTGACAATAATATCGGGAATTACCTCACTGACCATGCTTAGCCCTCCATAAAATAACCCATAAGTAATTTATCACAGAATGATGTCATGTCAATTCTCTGCTTTAGCGAAAAGTAACTGTTTGCCTAAGGAGAGAGAAAGGGCGCCTTAATGGAAAATGCTTCCAGGTCTTTGATCGTCAGCAGCTCCACTGGAAAGGGCAAATAATGCCCGGCAGGATAGCCGAAACTGGGGTTTTCAGGCAAACCCACCCAAGGACGGGAATCTGCAAAGAAGCTTCGCAGAACACTTTCGGCTTTAATCTGAATTTGGGGAGCGGCCGGACAGGTTTGAGATTTGCTGGAGGGAGAGCTTTCAAGACAATTTGTCCAGTCTGGTAAGTATCTTTGCTGCATGGCAAAGAGGAGTGGGATGCGGGTAGTGACGGGTTGGATAGATTCAATCTCAATACTAAGCATGTTTGCATGGATGGAGAAAGTTTTCTGAAGATCATTCCCGGAAGCGGTCAATCGCACCTGATTTTCTGCTATTTCGGTGGTGAAAGGTTGAAAGGTGTTTTCGAGGTCTGAAAACGCCCCAGGGATTTCGTTGGGGTCGGAGGCTGGGCCGTTGAGTGGCCGCCAATCATGGGGATCGCTCAACCCTGTCGAGAACTGTGACGCCGGACCGATCCATTGCTGATCACCAGCTTTGCCCCCGGAAACTAGTATTATTAAGCGAGCGCCGTCTGTTTCAAAGGTCGCGAACAAACTGTCGGAAGCCAGAATGCATTCGGCTTCCCCATCCCAATCCAGGTCTATCGAGCAAGTATGCAGTGGCTTTGGATTGCGTTGCCAATTAATTGCTGCGATTAAATGCCCTACCTGGCCGAGGTAATTGACCTGAAGTTGTTGGGCGGTCTCAAGCTCCGAGGGTTTTGTCAGCTTGAAAAACATTTGCCAGGCATGTGCCGTCATACCGTTTTGTGGTAGTGTTTCCAGTTGCTGCCGAAGTGCATTTTTCAAGTCGGAATAGGAAAGAGCAGAGGTTTTTATGGACCCGTTTGGAGCAGTTGGTTTTACGGAAAAATCTGCTGGCGTACAGAGCAAGTCTTCGCAATCTTGAAAAGTGAACTCTCTGCCCACAGGGTGGGTGAGAACATTCTCTGCTGTGAGCACATGGATCCACGGATGAGCACGGATATACTCGAAAGCGCTGCGAATGCTTTGTGCATCCCCCCATGCGCTGGCGGGCAGACTTCCACCAAAGACGATCATGCTTTGGGAGTCTCTGGCAAGAACTGCTTCTGCAAGCCGCTTTTTTGCAGCCAGTGTCAAGCCTGTACGCTCTATTTCGGCTTCCTCCACCTGAGGGGAGGAAAAGGAAGGCGGCAGGGGAATAAGGGTCAAATTTTGCCAACGTACAAGATGGGAGGAGCCAGGGATGACCGCGAATGCAGCTTGGTAGGAATCTCTGGGAGGAGCTGAAAGAGGGGCAAAAACATAGGGTTGTTCCGGCATCTCGTAGTTTTGACCGATTTTCTTGCTCCACCATAGGCCCTGGACCGCAGCAGAGGGATCGCCGGCGGCTACATCCGGCATAAGAATGAGGTTCTCGTTTGCCAGGGTGAGAATCTTTTCCCTTTCCCCAAGGTAGTTAAGAGCGGCAAGGCTGTCAGGTTGTTTTATATCCAGCAAAGTGACCGGAAGACGATATTCTTCCACGGCTTCCAGCAAATATCGCAACCCATGCCGTTGGCCAAACGGGCCGGTATGCGCGCCGTCCCAGCGCCGGAGTGTTTGCGCTGGAGTGTAACCGGGCATTACATCCCAAAACTCCAGTAGGAGATGAGCTTTTTGAGAGGGCGGGGGGGATGCCTTGAGTACTTGCGGAGTTGGCGCACCCAAAGGGAACATATGTTGATCCAACAATTGTACAGAGACAGATCTTAAGAGAGGAATAGGTGTAGGGTCTGAATGCCTGATTTCAATGACAGCGTAATCGAGATGTGTGTACCAAATTATATTTGAGTGGAGATCATTGGCTGACTGGTTGTTCTGATCCTGGATGACAGGGTCATGACCACTTTGTATGGTGAGACGGTAATTCCTTTTTGAAAAATATTTGAATGGCAACCCCCTCTCCGGGGAAGTCTCTTGAAAGCCTATATCAATGAACATGTTCCGGTTGGGCTCGAGGGGTGTCTCTAAAAAGTCGAGGCGGATTTGAAGCAGATTGGAGGGTTGCCGGGCATAGATTGCAAGCAAATCTTGATCGGGAGTGGAGGAGAGATCAGAGTCAATATAGATGAGATCGGCAAACTGCCAGCTTTCTTCGGGCTCTATGTCCGGCAGGAGAGAAGGTGCCGGTTTGGAGGCACAACTTGCCAGAAAAAGGATTCCGGCAGCGAAGAAATATCCTATTCTTTGTTTAATCATCCGGGCGCCAATAAAATACGCTCCAGACAATAGCGCTGGAGCGCGGGGAAAAGGCAAAAGCGGAGAGGTTAATCTCTGCTGCGGTTGCCGAGTAGGAGAAGGGCATAATAGAGCAAGGTGGAAATTGCCTGAATGGCTGCAGCGACATAGGTAAGCGCTGCGGCGTTGAGGACGCTGTTCACTGCGGCTGTTTCTCCTTGGTAAATAATGCCTGAGTTGTATAACCACTCTTTCGCTCGACGGGTTGCATCAAATTCTACCGGTAAGGTAACCAGGGCAAACAATGCAGTTGCACCAAAAAGAATTAAGCCAATCCAGGCTAATTGTTCGCCGAACGCGGATGACATAACCAAGCCAATCATAAAGATAATCGGACCTAGCCAGCTTCCAATCTGGACGGCGGGCACAATTGCGGAGCGAATTTTGAGGGGCGCATAGTTATTTTGATCCTGCAAAGCGTGACCGGCTTCATGCGCAGCTACTCCCGCTGCAGCAAGGCTGTTGCTCCTATAAACATTTGGGCTGAGGCGTAAGATTTTACGGGTGGGATCATAATGATCAGAAAGAAAACCTTGAGTTTCTTCTACCTGTACTTGGTTAAGCCCATGAGCGATCAACATCCGGCGGGCAATTTCACTTCCTGTTAGCCCGGTGCTGCTTTTCACACGCGAATAGCGTTTAAAAGCTGACGTTACTTTGTGTTGCGCCCAAAACCCCAACAAAAGAGCGGGTAAACTAATCAGGATATACAACCCATAACCAGCAAAGAACGGGAACATGCCTTCACCTCATGTACTTTTGTATATAAATGTAAACTTACTCAAGCAAATTGTAACAGGATTTTATTAATAAACCATAAGTGGCATTAAATAAAAAACACCCTGCCAGGGTATTTTAGCGTCCCTGGGGAGACTCGAACTCCCGCTTCTGGCTCCGGAGGCCAGCGCTCTATCCACTGAGCTACAGGGACGTAGATCTTCACCGTCATTTTACCATAACTAAAAAGGGTTGAATATAAGAAGAATTCCCCAAGTTTCCCCTTTGTTTGCCCGAGAATAGGATCAGTGGTTAGCTCAGGGAAGAGGAGGAAAGTTTTTTTAGCTCAGCTTTGATTTCCTGTATGTAACGAGGATTACCAGCTTCCTCCGTATCTATCCTTAATTGGTTTTTCTTGTGCGCCAGTTCGGCGCAGAGCTGGTAAAACCTTGAAGTTTGCCTGAAGCGACCTTGTGAAAGCGCCCTAAATTGAGCAGCGGTCCGTGCATATGGGGAGCAAGCTGTTTTGTATTGCGAGTCGGTTATCAGGCCTAGTTGCACCTCTTCTTTCAGAAAGCGGGTAAGCATTGTGCGCTCTTGATAAATCATCCAGAAAATAAACAGCAGCATCAGGAGCCAACCCAGCCAATCTAATGAGGTTGTCAGAAAAACACCCTGACCCCCAGGGAAAAGATTTGAGAGGGTATTATGCATGGAATGGATAATAATCGCAGCCAGCCAGCCCATGATTGGAGCAATCCAGCGAACCTGAGGAGTGCGGCTGAGTCTGCTTGCCGCCAAACCAATGCCAAAAAAGGCGGTATAAAAAGGATGCTGCCATCCCACCAAGATGACTCTGACGAAAACCAATACAAACAAACCAGGCCAACTGTTTTCCAAATATCCATAGGAGAAGATATAGTAGGTATTTTCAGTGGCAGCAAACCCCAGTGCGGTTATGGCAGCATAAACAATGCCGTCCAATATCGAGTCAAACTCGCTGTGAGTGAGGTAGAAAACCAAAAGGACGGCCAGACTTTTGAGGCTTTCCTCGACAATGGGCGCGACAAATGCTTCTGTGGTGAGGGAGGCAAGATTTAGAGAGTCTGTAAAGAGATAAACCCCTGTCCCAAAGATGGTATTGACGAAGAAAGCTGCGCCTGCAGCAATAATGGCGTCCCATGCAAAGGCAGCACCCAATAAAATACCGGGTTCCTTTTCGTAGCGGTCGAGCCAATAAATCAAGAATGCAAAGAAAAACATGGGGACAAAACCGAAGAAAACGGAAGCCAAAAAGCCCATAGAATTTCATCCTAATGAGTCGCGCTCGTGTGTTAAATGACCTAAACAATTATCCTTGAAAAACCAAATTAGACCTTTCTATATGAAATGATGCCGGGTTTAGCCCGAGAGCGGCAAGAACTTCGTCGGGACGCCCGGTAGCTTGACCAGCCGCAAGTTGCATGTGCAGAACACGGGGCTGGGATTGTGCGCCCGGACTTTCAAGCGCCAGGCGGATGATTAGGGGACGTAGATTGTAGGGTTTTCCTCGCCTCTCTCGCCAGTACTCTTTTGATTCCAACAACAGCTGGATGCCCTCCTGAATCGGGCTGAGAGGAACTTCGGGGGGTATTTCTATGCGGTAGTCCGCAGCGATTATCTGAGTTTGCGGAGGAGGGGCATTGAGTGGAACTTCTTGTATTGTATTGATGGCAATTCCCGGCGGCAGCGATTTCTCCAGCGCCAGTTGAATTGCACCTTCCCATTGTTCGTTATCCAGCCAGGCTTCGATCAGTTCATTTCTTCCGATGAGCCCCAAGGGCAGCGGATTGGCCTGGTTGAGACGCGGCTGCGGGTGAAAACCCTGGCTGTAAGCCAATGGAAGGCTGGCACGACGAAAGATACGCTCCCAGGCTTTGTGCATATCGAGATTGCCGGTATAGCGGAAGGCGCCAGCTTTGGAATAAAAGATCTGGATGCGGATCATTTAGGATACTTTTTGTGCGGAAAGGATTCTGCGCGCAGGGCTTTTGACTTCAGGGCATTTCCAGCCAGGGCCCGGGTAATTCCGGCGCAGTTCTGTAAATTCGGGCAGGATTCCGCAGGCATGGCAATGTTCGCGGCAGTCTGAGCGCAAAGCTCCAACCTGACTATTGCGATATTCTTTTAACAGGTATCCTTTGCGGACACCAACGTTGATGTGGTCCCAGGGAAAAACTTCCTCCTCGTCTCGCTGGCGATACGCATAGAAATCGGGGTCTAATCCGGTTTCGAGGAAGGCTTGCTGCCAGAAATCATAGCGGTACTGTTCCTGCCAGGCATCGAATTTTGCGCCCAGGCGCCAAGCCCGGTAGATCACCTCGCCCATGCGGCGGTCACCACGCGACAACCAAGCTTCCAATTGTGTGTCCTTAGGATTTGTCCAGGTCATTTTCAGGCCAGGGCTTGTTAGAGCTTTACGCAGCAAGGTTTGTTTCGCTTTTATATTTTCCATGGTATCACACGTTGCCCATTGAAAGGGTGTGTGGGGTTTGGGGACAAAAGTGCTGACACCGGCATGAAGAGTTGCACGTCTGCCAATTTGTTTGCGGCCTTCTGCCAAAACAGCCTTGCAAAGATCGGCAATTGCTTGGACATCCTCCAGGGTTTCGGAGGGGTGCCCGATCATAAAATAAAGTTTCAGGTTCGTCCAGCCGCGTTTATAGATTTCCCGTGCGGTCTCAAGCAATTGTTCAGCGGTGATTGGTTTATTAATCGTGTTGCGCATCCGGTCGGTGGCTGCCTCTGGCGCCAGGGTAAATCCGCCGGAACGCTGATTTTTTAATTTTTCCAACAGATCCACGGATACGGTATCAATCCGCAGCGAGGGAAGAGAAACGGTTAAGCGCTGATCCTCGGTTTGCTCTGCTACCCGGCTCACCAGTTCTGAGATATGAGTGTAATCTGAGGAAGAAAGGGATAGCAGGGCGATCTCCTCGTAACCCGTATTCCTTAGGCCTGCTTTGATGCCGGCGAGAATTTCTTCAACTGACCTTTCCCGTACAGGCCGGGCAATGACCCCGGCATGGCAAAAACGACACCCGCGCGTGCACCCCCGCATAATTTCAATTGCCATACGATTGTGAACTACATTGATATTGGGAACGATGAAGTTTACTGGCGGAGGTGGTAATTGGGAGACGATGCGTTTTGTGATTGATGAAGGCACGTCTTGACTTGATTTTTCCATCCGCAGGATAGTGCCATCAAGTTTGTATACAGGCTTGTAAAAGGAAGGAATATAAACCCCGTCAATTTTCGCGAGGGCAGCGAAAAGCTCTTGCCTGCCCAAACCGCTTGTACGCCATTGCTGGTGTGCTTGAACAACTTCCATGA
>JADLFQ010000042.1 GCA_020845515.1 Anaerolineaceae bacterium
AAGCAAGTAAGATGTAATTTCGTACGGTGCGCTCTTAACCACCGCTTCACCTATCCCGCGCCATACCCCTCGCCGTGCGAACGGTGATCGGTGAGCAGGACACGCTCCACTGGATCCTCTCCGACCACCTGGGCAGCGCCAATGTCACCGCAAACGCGGACGGCGCCTGGAAAAGCGAGATCCGCTATAGTGCCTTTGGAGAAGTACGCTGGAAGGACGGGATCACGCCGACGAAGTACCGTTTTACAGGCCAACTCGAGCAGACCGAGGTGGGGTTATATTACTATGTGGCGAGGTTCTATGACCCTTATCTTAACCATTTTATCCAGGCCGATACGATCGTGCCGCAGCCGGGAAATCCTGTCACGTATGACCGATATGCCTACACTCGAAACAACCCCATCCGATTTAATGATCCCTCCGGCCATGACGTTGGTTGCGCGGGAATGGATGCTTCGAAATGTCGGCAGGGTTATGGGGTTACCAAAGCGGTGCTCACGCAAGTATGGAAGGAAGAAGCGGTTGAAACTGCCAACAAATACCTTGAAAAAAGAAAAGAAGGGACAACTGTCAATTGGAATGGATTACCTTCGCAGGAGAAATCCATCCTTGAAAGAGGCGGTTATAACGAGGAGATTTATAATGATCATGTTCAGACCGCACTTTCAAAGGCAGATCCTTGGCATGATCCACTTACATACATCACATTATTAGCCGGTGGAGCTTCATTAGGCAAATCAGCCATTAAAACGATAATAGGTTACGAAGTTACTGATTGTAGTATTGATGGTCAATGTCTTGCTACTCATTGGGGAAATAATAGGGGGGCAACCGGAAATCTCGGTGAACAGATCCTTCATCTGGCGGGGGGAGATTCTCAAGTCTACTTTAAAACTACCCAAGGTGGAAGGTACATTGATCAATTAATTAACAGGATGGCCTATGAATCAAAAGTGGGTTATGTACCATTAACTCAAAACATCTCTTTGCAGGTTTCGAAAGATGTAGAACTATTGAATATAGGTCTAGTGGATCAGGTCACTTGGGTTTTCTTTAAAAGTCCCATCACAGGTTTAAGTGGTCCAAGTGAACCTTTGTACCAACTACTAACGCAAAATGGTATCTCAGTTATGTTTGGACAATAAAAGGATTCCCATGAAGAAAGAATATAAAATTATTCAGCTACCCTTTCCACTAAGATTTAAGGAGATGGATCGATCTGAGGCTGAGTATTACTATAAATGGTTTCAAAATCAAATCCAAAACAGAATATGTGAACTTACTCACTACATTCAATCGACTTCTGGCTTTGAAAGCTGGGACAGTGATTATACACCTACATCTTTAGATAAACTTGGTGTCTGGCTCTATGAGCACGTAACGACTAGGGAAAGGAGTAAGATAGAAATAGAAAATATTTATTCAAAATCACCTGATTGGTTTAGAGCCATTCAAATACCAGATTATGACATTAGTTTCTTAACGGTTTCTTTATCGATAGATATTGCTATGTATTTGAGTCAAGTTATGCAAAAAAATATTGCCGGATTGCGTTGGAAAATGGTAACAAAGCCAAGAAGTAGCGATAACTATCAACAACCAGTTTTATATGGAAAAGGGAAAATGGTTTTTAATCCTGTTAATATAATTATAACCTATGCTTATGGTATAGCCCGGGGATCAAAAGGTCCAGAAAGGTTAAGAGAATTATACGATATATGGGCAAATATTCTTGTTGAATGACATAGAAGGGTATGTAATAAATTTTCGGGGAAGCGGACAACACTACCTAGACGGTGTGCGGCTAGACTTAAATTTTGTTCTTTGAGGTTGCAATCGTTATACAAGCATTTTGTACAACTGATATGGAATCTTCTACCCCCATTTTCAGATATATAGCAATTGGTATTGCGATGGTTATCATCATCTGTTGTCTTGCCGTCGGCATTTACAAGAATGCTGAATGGAATGAAGCTAAAAAATGTTATGCGGCTCTAGCAGAGGAATACCATGCTGAACCCGACTATGTTTCCATTGGAAATGCCATATTGGTTCATCTACAACCTGAATTGTCCCTGGGCATCAGCCAGAGCGAAACCCATTCCTTACTTTCAAAAATAGCGCCGATTTCGATCGAATCTTGGGGATATGTAGATGATAATGCATTAAAAGAATTTATATATCTAAAAACATGTAAATTTTCAGAAAATAGCCTGGTTTATCTGACCAAATATTCAAATGATGGTCGACTAATAACTATCAGGATTTATGTAAATGATTAATGATGTTAATTGGAATTTAGAAACAAACCGGTTTACGTTTAGTTTACTTTTCAATAAATGGAGTTTCCTATATACAGGCAATCCGTTCAACCTTGCTGGCGGTTATTGATGCATAGGAGAAGCGGTTTGCATTTGGACTGGATTCGATGATCACCGTCCCGGATCCACGGATGAAAAACCTTGCTAAGGAAAAATATAAATAAAGAAAGGCCATAGAAGCTATGCACGCTCGTTTGGATATCGTACTCCTGATTGTTTTGATTCTTTCCGGATGTTCGCTGGCATCCCCTCCTCAATCTTCTACGAAAACCCCACAACCTTCGATCACTCCTACCTTGACAGATTTACCTGCAACATCGACAGCTATGCCCACGCGCACAGAACTGCCGCAGACGCCAACACCTGACCGGCAAGATCTATCCACACATGCACCCACAGGCGAGACAAGTTCTGGTATGGGAACGCCCATTCCCGAATGGGAAGGCGTCCCTGTGATACCCGGAGCAAATGAAGGCACACCGAGCGGACCTGGATATTTGTATTCGGTTGACATACCCATTGAGGAGGCGGAGCAGTTTTATCTGGAAAAAATGGGGAATGGAGGCTGGTCATTCACAAATAGCCAACGAAGTGAAACAGGGCTTTTTGGGGGGCCAACCATAGTTATGAATTTTCAGCGGGGTAGTGAAGCCTACAATATTATGCTGGTTTTTAGCGCCAATGACAATTACACAATGGTTCTGTTAACCAAAGTTGAGTAGTGGATATTATAGAATATAACGAAGTGAGTTCCCAAACTAAATTCACTTGTATATATGGTTGGGTTGAAGGAGGCCGCCCCCGCCGGGCGCCGGGCTGCCCAGGAAGAACCCACCTCGGCGCCGACGGAAACCCCCACCCCCACTTCCACCGGAACGGAGACGCCCACCGCGACGCCCACTTCGACTCCAACCCCGACCGTCAGCCCGGCCTCGCCCCTGATATTGATGGGTATAGATACCCCGACCCTGGAAAAGAGCATTCCAGGGCGCTTCGCGGCCGAGCCGCCCCCGGCTGCCCTGGTCAGCGCTCAGTATATCTACGATGGGGATGGAAATCTGGTGAAGGCCATCGTCAACGGCGTGGTCACCTACTACCCGCCCTTACAGGATGCTGCGCTTCGCTCCGCGAGACGGCATTATAATTTAGAAATAGACGGCGAAATCGCGAAGCACTCCCGTAGGGGAGCCGAGACGGTCAAGAAGTTCTACGCGCTGGGCAGCCTGACCATCGCCGTGCGCACCATTTCGGGTGAGAACGATACCCTGACGTGGGTGCTGAGCGATCACCTTGGCAGCCTGAACGTCGCCGCCAACGCGGATGGGAGCTGGAACAGCGAGATCCGCTATACGGCATTTGGAGAAGTGCGCTGGAAGGACGGGGTCACGCCGACCGAGTACGGGTACACGGGGCAGCTCGAACAGGCCGAACTGGGGTTGTACTATTACGTGGCGAGGTTCTATCGCGCAGCGCAGCGGAGCATCCAGAGCGAAGCGTAGGACGACCATGAGCTGGTGTATTTCGTGCAGGCGGATACGATCATGCCGCAGCCGGGAAACCCCGTCACATATGACCGCTTCGCGTACGTGCGGAACAACCCCATCCGATTTAATGACCCGTCCGAGCATTATGTCTTTCAAGACTCCCCGGTGGATTCTTACTTTCTCCCTGCTACATCTGGCATCATATCAGCGTATAGAGGTACCTCTGAAAATTGCTATACAAGTGATGAAAGGAGATAATTGATTAATCGTGAGCTAATACTTTTAATAAAGAGAAAGGGAACCTTCTAAAATTAACACCGCCTATATTTTGAAAATTATCGCGGGTACCAAAATAGATCCTGAAGATGTACGTACCTACACAGACCCCCAAATTGTCTCTTCTCAAAATTTGGACTTGACTTTGAGTTCATCCATGCAAACGGTGTTTTGGAAAATATCCCAAAGGGCGCATAACACCCTCGCTTTCCAAAAATTTCCAGAGTCGATGGATGTTTGCGGCGAGATCGTCCGCTTGGGCGTTGGCGCAAAATATATCCTCGGCGTCTATGAAGGAAAATATCAGCCGGGGGTCAATACCCACCCATTTTCAGGGTCAGGTTGGAACATTGACGATCAAAGAGTCAAGGAAATTGCCGGCGCAGTCGAAAGACAACTAAAAATTGCAAGAGCGTTATTAAATAAAGAAAAAGTGAAATTTCCAAAGGATGAAATCGAGGCAATCCCCTTAATTATTGCGCTGTGCCGCTTGAAAATAGGGCATTAGACATTTTCCTTACGGTCTCAGCCGGAAGATCGAAAAGATGCTGGCATTGCCGACCCGGATGGCATAAATCTCGTCGCTGTAGTCATAGGGCTGCGGATGCCAGCGGTAATTGGTGAGGAAATAGGTCGCCTCTTCGGGCTTGTCCATATAGGCCAGCCGCTTGCGCTGCTCCTCCGGTAAAATCTGGGCGTTGATCCGCCCCGGGCGGTTGAAAACATAGATCGGGATCGTCTCAGAATCGTCGTACGCCAACAGGTACTCCAGGCCCTGCTTGTAGGATAGCCCCCAGTAGTCTAACTCGTAATGGCGTTTGACGCGCGCCATGTCCTCCCCGCCCAGGCGGTTGAAGTACACATTTTCATGCGGGTGATTTTGCGCCATAAAGAGCAGCGGCTTGAACAAAGCCGCCGCCAGCAGCACGCCTGCCGCGCCGCGCGCCCACACCGGCCGGATTTGGGGGATGCGGATGGAAAAGAGCGCCTTCACCCCCAGAGCGGCAAAGATCACCACCGGCGGATAGACAAAAAACATCTGCCGCCAGCCATCGTACAGCACCGAGCGCAGCACGATTACGGTCAGGATAGGGATGACCAGCCAGGCGGTCAGGATCAGAAAGTTGCGCTTGTCCGGCGCGAGGATGCTGCCGGGACGGAAGAGGAAACTGAAGCCCGCCTTGATCCCCCCAATGGCAGCCAGCGCCAGGTACGGCAGGGGGATGGTGATCAGCATCCAGACCGGGATGTAGTGCCAGGGCAAGGCGGCCGCTTCCACGAACTGTCCCCGGTAAAGGACCGTCCCGCCCTCCCACGGGAACTTGCCCATCTGCCGCATGGCCTGAATAAACCCGCCCACCGGGTCATGCCACAAGACCGGCCAGAACAGCAGCGCCAGCCCGGCGGTGAGCAGCGCATAGAAGACCCCCTGTACCAGCCAGCCGCGCCGGCCCTCGGTACCAGGTTGAAGGAGAAAGTGCAGCCCGAACAGCCCAAGCGTCAGGCCAAAGATCAGGATGCCCGGCGCGCGCAGCGCGATCACCGCCGCTGATGCCAGCGCGTGCAAAACAGTATTACGGCAGGCAGGAACGTCCAGGCTTCGCATCAACGTCCAGGCAGCCACGATAAAAGCAGTCAGAAATGGAATATCCTTGGAGTTGTAAAAGGCGTGCGCAAAAATGAACGGAGTGGTCACCAGCAAAACACTCGCCAGCAATCCTGCCAGCCAACTGCCGGTGATCTTCTTCGCCAGAAAGTACAGGGCAGCCACGCCGGCATAGACAGAAGCAAAGGTGAGCAGGTGGCGCGGTAAGAAGAGCTGGCGGTCAGGCAGCCCCCGCGTAACGGCATACAGGAACATCTCGAAGAGCGGGCCGTAGTAACGGTTCTTCAGCGCGAACAGGGTGGGGTCGCCCTGAAAGGCATACTTGAAATTCAGCTCGCCGATCTCGATCTGCGCCAGGTCGTCCCAAGTCAGGCCGTAATCCTTATAGACCGCCAGCCCAACCGCCAGCAGCGTGAGGAAGAAGGCCAACACCGGCAGGTTCCCGGCGCTGAACAGCGCGGCGCAGCGCGGCGGCGAGGCCTTGCGTTTGGAACTGGTGTTCAGGGTTTCCGGTTTCATCATGCGAAAGTCTTTAGGTTGCGGGGGCGGCGGTCCGGTGCGGCCGGCGCTAGGGTTGGCATCCCAGTTCTAATCCGGTTGCAGCCGCCCGGCTTTTTAACTCCTCCGCTGCGCCGTCCTGCCCGGCGGCGCGCGCCCACAGGCTGCACAGCGCGGGGTCGAGGTCTTTGTTGGTTTCGTGGACTTTTTGGGTCAGCTCGGCGGCGGGCGCGAGATTGCCGGTGCGGGCGTAGGCTTCGATGAAAGGCAGCCATTCCACCGGCGCGAGCGCACTCAAGCCGTTGGCGGCGGCTTCGTCGCCCAACACAGCGGCGGTTTGCCAGTCGCCCCTTTGGCGCGCCAGTTCGGCTTTCTCAAAATAATAACACCAGCCGTGCGCCGGTTCCTCGCCAAACAAGTTTGCCGGGGGCACGGCCGGGGCGGCGTCTGCCCGGATTCGCGTGAGATTCGAGAGCGGAATGGCATCTGTCAGCATGTAAGTCAGGCCAGGCGTCGTTTCCTTTCCGGCATACACATCGTCCAGCACGCGTACACACCCCGGCACAGGGTGGTAGAACACAACCATATCCGAAGTGGAACCCTGGAAGGTCATCGTACGGTATTGCGCCTTGACCGGCAGTCCGGCTTGCACCTTGGGCAGCAGGTCGCTTCCCAGCCGGGCGCGGGTGTAGATCATCATGTATGACAGATCTTTGGACTCGATAACTGGCGAGTAGATCCAGTTGAGCGGAGCGGTCAGGTTGAAGTCACTCTCATAGACCAGCGGGAGTTCATGTGTCGCCAGTACTGTCCCGGGTTTAAGGCTTGGAATACGCCAGGCAAGCTGCCAGAAGAACTGGCGCTGGTTCTCCCAATCCCGCCGGAAGGTATTGGCTGTAGCGAACTGCCGCCCCACCGCCAGCGCGATCAGCAGGCTGAACAGCATGGTCTTGCGCAAATCACTTTTGATAAAGAACTCGATCAAGCCCGCCAGCAGCAAACTGCCGCCTAACATCGTCGAAAGCATGAAGCGATCCCAGCTAAATTCAATTGCCAGTGGCAGTCCGGCAAGCCACGAAGGGATGCGTCCGACCAGAATGCCCAGAACCCCCAACAAGACCGCCTGCGCCGCCCAGGGCGTCTTTTGCTTGTCCGCCACCAGTTCTGGAAAATTCATCCTTCCTAGATACAAGAATAGCCCCATAAAACAGGCGCCAGCCAAAGCCAGCGGGAGCAGGTTGGAAAGCACTCCCAAAGGCTGCACCAGCAACTGGAAAGGCCGCGTCCATGCGGCAAAACCGGCAGTAGCCAGGGCTTGTATGCCTTCTTCAAGGATATTTAGGACAAGCTTGAGGGGTGGAAGTTGCAGCACATCAAAAGCCTGGATATCATAGGACTCATAAGCGCCGGAGCGCTGGTAGCTGTACAGCCATACAGCGTTTGCCAGCCACAGCGTCAGATACGGCGCCCAGTACCGGGTTGTTTGAACAAACCGCTTGCCCGCTCTTGGAACCAGCGGCTCCAGCATAAACCACAAGATAATCGGCCTGAGCAGTTCCAATCCAAAGAAATATTCGGTCGGGAAGAGCCCGATGAACATCAACGCCAGCGCGCCCAGCGTCAGCGGCCAGCAGCGGGAAACCGGCTGCAACGCCAGCGCCATGACACCAAACGAGAGCAGGTATGCCAGCAGCGAGATTAATTCCTGGTTGGAATGTGTGAACGCCACCCACTGTGAGAGATAGCCGGGAAAAACCACAAAAGCAAGCGATAACAGCGCGACCTCGCGTTTACGTTGCGGCCAAATCTTGCCAAACGACCACCAAACCGCAATCCCCGTCAGCGCCCGCAGGATGACCGCAAAGACCTGCCAGGCAAGCGGATTCTCCCCGAAGAGGCTGGTCGTTACCGTAAAAATTGGCCCGAGGAACGGTCGAAAAGGTTTAAAAGCCTCGATAAACTCACCCGGCCCGAGAAAGTGGGAGATCCAGGCAAAAGTCCAATCATCCCAATAGAAACCCATCCACGGGATCAGCAGCCCATACGCTGCTACGACGAGCAAACTGATGGCAATCGGAATGCTGGCGGTTTGGAATCGTCTTTTGATCATAGTTCTCCCTCATCCTCGCGATTGAGCATTGCTATAGGAAGATTATACCCGCGCCCTGTATGCCCTCCAAGCTCCGCCGCGTGCAAACCGATTCATGACAATCTCCCCCTTGACAGGATAATCCTTCCATGTGAGAATTCAAAAAATGAATTCTAAAAACTCCTCCGACGTCAAAAGTCAAGAATATGAGCTTCTCAATGCCATCTCTGAGGATTCGATGGTTACGCAGGCCGGCCTCTCGGCGCGGCTGGGCATAGCGGTGGGCAGCGTCAATTGGTACATCAAACGCCTTGTCAACCGCGGCTACGTCAAAGTATCCCACCTCGACCGCACCCGCTTGCAGTACGACCTGACACCCGAAGGTATGTCTGTCCTCACCCAGCGTGCTTTGCAATACATGAAAAGCTCGCTCCAGGTTTATAATGACCTGCGCGCCAAAGCCAAAGCGCTGGCGGCTGAACTGCTTGCTCAGGGTATCCCAGCCGTCTACCTGGAAGGCGACGATGAAGCCATGGATATCCTGCGGCTGACGTTGATCGAGGCAGGTATCGCGCTGCATGACAAACCGCGCCGTTGGATGCTGTGCACGCACGGTCAAAATTACCAGTTGTTGGAAGTAGAAAACTCATGAAAATCATCAGCCTTGTCGGAGCACGCCCCCAGTTTATCAAAGCTGCTATGGTTTCGCGAGCATTGCGGCCACATTGTCAGGAGATCCTTGTGCACACCGGACAGCACTACGATGGAAACATGTCGCAAGTGTTCTTCGATGAATTGGAGTTGCCTGAACCCGATCTCTTCCTGGGTGTCGGCAGCGGCAGCCACGCCGTCCAAACCGGCCGGATGATGACAGGTGTCGAAGAAATCTTGCTAAAGGAAAAACCGGATTGGCTGGTGGTTTACGGCGACACCAACACCACCCTCGCCGGCGCACTGGCCGCCGCCAAGTTGCAAACTCCGATTGCCCATGTCGAAGCCGGGCTGCGCTCGTTCCAACGCGCCATGCCCGAAGAGATCAACCGTGTACTCGTTGACCATATCTCAACCGCGCTCTTCTGCCCCACCCAACCCGCTGTAGACAACCTCGCCAGGGAGGGTATCAGCCAGGGCGTTCACATCGTCGGAGACGTCATGGCTGATGCGCTGCTGCACTTCATCCAACTCGCGCCGCACAAGACAACGATCCTGGCAGACCTCAAGCTCGAACCGGGTAAATACGCGCTTGCAACCATCCACCGGGCCGCCAACACCGACGATCCTCTCCGCCTCAAAGCCATCCTCAGAGCCTTCGAGGAAGCAGACCTTCCCGTCATTTTTCCAGTTCACCCGCGCACACGCAAAGTAATCCGTGATCTTGGCATCTTCACCAATAACAATGTGCACATGATTGATCCGGTGGGTTATCTGGCAATGTTGCAACTCGAAGCCAACGCCGATTGCATCCTGACCGATTCCGGCGGGGTGCAAAAAGAAGCCTACTGGGTGGGGGTGCGCTGCATCACCCTGCGGGATGAGACCGAATGGGTAGAGACGGTGGAATTGGGTTGGAACAAACTAACCGGCGCAGATACCGCTTCCATCGTAGCAGCTGTGCGTTACTGGCGGCCAACCACCAATCGCACGCCGGTCTATGGCAATGGGCATTCTGCTGAGAAGATCAGCGCAATCCTATTAGCGCAATCCTGAAATCGGAGAAACCAATGGCAGTTCGAATTCACCCTACGGCCGAAGTCGCAGAAAACGCCCAAATTGGCGAAGGAACCAGCATCTGGCATCAGTGCCAGATCCGCCCCGGCGCAAAGATCGGCCAAAATTGCAATCTCGGAAAAGGTGTCTATGTGGATGCGGACGTAAGCATCGGAGATAACGTCAAGATTCAGAACTACGTCTCGGTTTTTCACGGCGTTACGCTGGAAGATGGTGTTTTTATCGGCCCGCACGCCTGCTTCACCAATGAGAGGCGCCCGCGCGCCATCAATCGTGATGGAAGCCTCAAAGCCGCCGATGACTGGCAAATCAGCGAAACGCTCGTCCGTCGGGGCGCAGCCATCGGAGCTAATTCCACGATCCGTTGCGGCGTCACGATTGGCGAATGGGCGATGATCGGCTCCGGCAGCGTAATCACTCGCAATGTGCCGGATTACGGCCTGGCTTACGGAAACCCTGCCCGGCTGCACGGATTTGTCTGCCCATGCGGGGCACAGTTGAAGAAAGAAAAAGTCACTGAGAGCAGCGTGATTACTCGCTGCCCGGAATGTAATCAAACGGTTGAAATTATCAAACAAAACTGGGAGATGATCCAATGATTAATATAGCGAAACCTGTCATCGGGCCTGAAGAAAAACAAGCTGTTATGGAAGTACTCGACTCTGGCATCATCGCGCAGGGCCCGCGCACCAAAGCGTTTGAAGAAGCCTTCGCATCAATGTGCGGCGTGCAGTATGCCATTGCCGCATCCTCAGGCACCACCGCCCTGCACACTGCCTTGTTGGCACACAAAATTGGCGCTGGGGATGAGGTGATCACCTCTTCCTTCACCTTTATTGCCTCAGCCAACAGTGTGCTCTATGCCGGCGCCCGCCCAGTTTTTGTGGATATTGACCCTCGCACGTTCAATATTGATGTCAACCACATTGAAGCTGTAATCAGCGAGCGCACCAAAGCGATTATGCCGGTACACCTGTTTGGCTTGCCCTGCGATATGGACGCGATCATGAGTATCGCTCAGAAGTACCATCTCGCAGTCATCGAAGACGCCTGTCAGAGTCATGCCGCAACTTTTTATGGCAGAAAAGCAGGCTCTTTCGGCACGGGCGTTTTCTCCCTTTACCCCACCAAGAACATCACCTCCGCCGAAGGCGGTATGATCACTACGAATGACCTTGCAGTAGATGAGAGTTGCCGGGTAATCCGCAATCACGGCATGCGCGTGCGCTATTATCACGACGAGCTGGGTTACAACTTCCGCATGACTGATGTTCATGCCGCGATCGGGCTGGCACAGATGGGGAAATTGGAACGCTTTAACGCCGCGCGCCAGGCAAATGCCCGCTTCTATAACGAAAATCTGCGCGGCGTTGTAACCCCATACACTCCCACAGACTACGGTCATGTCTTTCATCAGTACACCATCCGCGTACCAGACGGTCAGCGCGATGCCTTGCGTGAGGCGCTCAAAGAAAACGGCATCGGCTCCGAAATCTATTACCCCGTACCCATCCACAAGCAAAGCTTTTATGTCAACGAGTTGGGCTACGACCTGACCCTGCCCGAAACCGAAAATGCCGCCCGGGAAGTGCTCTCGCTGCCGGTGCACCCTTCCCTCAGCCGGGAAGACCTGGAGACCGTTGTCAACGCGGTCAACCATTTTATGGGAGGCTGAATCAATGGCAACCCGGGTAGCTGTCATAGGAGTTGGCTCAATGGGGCGAAACCACGCCCGTGTGTATAACGAACTGCCGGAAGCCGAATTGGTGGCAGTTTGCGATGAGAACGAAGCAGCAGCTTCCGGTGTGGGGAAGCAGTTTGGCGTACGCACCTATTCCAATTACCATACCATGCTGGCCGCTGAAAAACCGGAAGCGGTCACTATTGCCGTGCCCACTGCATTGCATGAAGAAGTCGCCTTGGCGGTTCTGGAGGCCGGCGTCCATACTCTGATCGAAAAACCCATCGCCGCAACCGTGGAAGAAGGGCATCGCATCATCCGGAAAGCTGCCGAAGCACAGCGTGTTTTGATGATCGGACATATCGTCCGCTTCAACCCGGCCATGCAGGCCCTCAAACAAAAACTGCAAGACGGCGAGCTCGGCAAGATCTTTCAGGTCTTTTGCCGCCGCGCCGGGCCCTTCCCTGCCCGCATCCGCGATGTGGGTGTTGTGGTGGATCTGGCTCCACACGATGTTGACATCATGCGCTTCCTGACCGGCGCGGAGCCCGTGCGTGTTTTTACCGAAACCGAACAGCGCATCCATACCGACCACGAAGACCTGCTCTTCGGTTTGCTGCGCTTTCCAGACGGCATCATCGGCGCACTGGAGATCAACTGGCTGACGCCCACCAAACTGCGCGAGGTGTTGGTTCTGGGCGAACTCGGTATGTTCCGGGTGGATGACCTCACACAAGACCTGTACTTTTATGAGAACGCTCAAGCCAATCGCGCCGTCTGGCCTGGACTGGCCATGCTCAAGGGGGTCAGTGAGGGCAGTATGCTGCGTTTTGCCTTGCAGCGCTATGAACCGCTCAAGGCCGAATTGCAATCCTTTCTCAAGGCAGTGCGCGGTGAAGCGCCTGTTGCTGTAACCGGCGAGGACGGTCTGGCCGCGCTGCGCCTGGCGCTCGCGCTGGTCGAATCGGGTGAAAAGCACCAGGTCATCGAAGTCTAACTTATCCATTGTAGTTTTTTGAGGAATTATGGAATTATCCGAGCTCAACAAGAAAATTGCCTCCAAAGAAGCCCGTATTGCCGTCATCGGTCTGGGTTACGTCGGCCTGCCGGTGGCGGCCATGTTCGCCGAAGCCGGTTTCGATGTTCTTGGTGTTGAAATCAAACCCGAGCGCGTCGAGAAGATCAACGCCGGTATTTCCCCCATCGAAGGCGATGAACCGGGGCTGGAGGAGCTGCTCACAAAAGTCACCGCAGAGAAAAAACTGCGTGCTGTCTCGGACTATGCTGCCCTCACGGGCTGCGACATCGTTCTGATTGATGTTGAAACACCGGTGGATGACCACCACACCCCGCGCTATCAGGCGTTAACGGCTGCCCTGCGCAGCCTGGCGCCCGTCCTCAAAGAGGATGCGCTGGTCATCATCGAATCCACCATCGCCCCCGGAACGATGCAAAAAACCGTCTTGCCCCTGCTGGAAGCCGGTTCCGGACGCAAGGTTAACCGGGGCTTCTCCTTGGGCAACTGCCCGGAGCGCGTCATGCCCGGCAAACTGCTTGCCAATCTGCGCACGCTCAGCCGGGTGGCCGGCGGCTCTTCGCCCCAAGTCGCCGAAACGATGACCGTGCTCTACCGCCATATCGTCCAGGCCGATCTCGACCCGGTGGACTGGGTCACTGCTGAACTCGTCAAAACAGTCGAAAATGCCTACCGCGACGTCCAGATTGCCTTCGCCAACGAAGTCGCCATGATCTGCGAAGCGCTGGGCGGCGATGTCTGGAAGGTGCGCGAGCTCGTCAACAAATCCCCCTACCGTCAGATGCACCTGCCCGGCGCGGGTGTGGGCGGTCACTGCATCCCCAAGGACCCCTGGCTGCTGGCTTACGGCGTGGAAGGGCTGGGTGTTCCTCTGCGTATGATCCCGGCCGCGCGTGCGGTCAACGATGGTATGCCGCTGCACCTTGTCTCTCTATTGAAGGACGCCCTTGCGCAGGTCAGCGCCTCTCTGGAAGGAAGCCGTGTCCTCGTAATGGGTTACGCCTACCTGGAGAATTCCGACGACACCCGCAACAGCCCCACCCAGGCGCTGGTGGAACGTCTGGAACAGCTCGGCGCAAGCGTTGTTGTGCATGACCCGTTTGTAGGCGAATACCAGGGCGATCTGCTCGCTGCCGCCGCAGACTGCGATGCCGCCGTTGTCATGGTCGCGCACACCCCTTACCGAACCCTTCCGCTGGCCGCGCTGCAATCCGCTCTGCGCCGCCCGGTGCTGGTGGATGGTAGGAACCTGTACGATGCCCTAAGCCTGCGCGCTGCCGGCTGGGTTTATCGCGGCATTGGAAAAACGACGGTCTGATCCATGCTGCCAGACAAGGTGTCTTCTTGAGAGCTCAATTTAAACGGCTCAGCAAAGGTACAGTCATCTACGGCTTGGGCGGCATCCTGAACCGGTTTATTGGTTTACTCATGCTCCCCCTCTTTACGTCCTACCTCACCCCGGCCGACTACGGCGTGAGTTCCATCCTGGGGCTGGTGTCCTTTATCATGACCTCCGTCTTCACATTGGGATTCGGCGTTAGTATCGGGGTCAGCTATTATGAAGGGGACAACCCTCAGCGCAAGACCGCCGCCATTTGGACAGCCTCCTTTTTCTTGTTGTTGAGCGTTCTCCTCATGCTGGGGCTGGGAATTGGCTTTGCGCAGCCGATCAGCCGCCTTGCCTTTCAATTGGATGGCTATTCAAAATTTATCACACCGACAACGATTGGCGCCGCCTTCACCATCCTGACCACCCCGTTCATCCTGCGCTTGCAATTCGAGGAACGCGCCAAACTATTTGTGCTTTTAACGGCAGTCTCTACCGTTATCTCTATTTCAATTAACATCATATTTGTGGTGGCCTTAAAATGGGGGGTATGGGGTGTGGTTCTGGGGGGGATGATTGGACAAATCATCTCTTTCCTTTTCTACTTCGCAGCAGCCGCGAGGAAGCTGCCCGTCAAAATTGAACTGGCCGTTGCAAAGGAGTTGCTTAGATTAGGCTTGCCGATGGTGCCGAGCTTTACTTTCGTATTTGTGATCCAACAAGGCAACAAGTACATCCTCCAGATGCTGCGGGGTTTGGAGGAAAGCGGATTATATACTGTTGGTTTCAATTTGGGGCTGGCGCTTAATTACATCGTTTCGGCTTTTCAAACCGCATGGTACCCTTTCTTTATGTCGTTTTTTGAAAAGCGCGAAGAGGCCCGCGCTTTGTTTGGCAGGGTTGCAACATATTACTGCATCGGGTTTGGCACTCTCAACCTTATGTTCTACCTCGCCGCCCGTCCTGTAGTGATGATTTTAACTCGGGCGGCATTCCACGAGGCTTACCAGGTCGTCGGTCTGTCGGCCACCTCCAGTTTCTTCTTCGGCTTATTCTCCCTAATCCTGCCAGGGATGTATTTTGCCAAGGAAGTAAAATTCGTCGCGCTCATCCAGGGCGCTTCCGCGCTGATTTCCGTCGGTGTCAACCTTCTTTTGATCCCGCGGCTGGGTTTTGTGGGGGCGGCTCTGGGGTTGGCAATCGGGTCTTTTTCGATGGTGGTATTTACTTTTCTGTTCAGCCGTTTGCGCAATTACCTCAATGTCGCTTATGAGTGGCCGCGCCTGTTCAGTTTTTCAGTGATCTATTTGACCCTTGCAGCCGTTTCTTTTGTTCGCCCCTCAGATGCCTTGCCCTTTGTTATTCTCCAAAGTGCACTTCTGACTTTAATGTTGATCGGCGCGATTTTTTTCCTGTTGACAAAAGAGGAAAAACTGTTCATCAAAGAAATAAAAGAAACCTACCTCAACTGGAACACCCTGCGCACTTTGATTGGATCAACCCGGAATGTCTTCAATAATTTATAAAGCCTTCCCCTTAATACTCTGGATCGGAATATGGACAACCGGCGGTTGGCTGCTGGTGCGGCGCTCGTTCAACTTGCGCCGCAACGAGTTTATGCTGGCTGGCTTTGGGCTTGGCTTGGTGCTTCAAAACTGGCTCGCCAACCTGATCGGGCATTTCCTGCCGGCGCCGCTTTCCTTTTGGCTGGCTGCGCTGGCTGTGCTGCTGGCGGGCGTGTTGTTCTGGCTGCCCTTTTCCCGCCAGACGCCCCGCGAGATGTTCGATTTTTCCTTCTCCCCTCTGCAAACCCTGGGACTCCTCGCACTGGTGTACGTCCTCTACACCTCAAGCCGCGGCCTGGCCATTCTGGATGATTATCAGAACCTGCCGATGACATCTCTGCTGGCGGTTGGGACGATCCCGCCGCGCTTTGCGCTCGACCCGGCCATCACCTTTAACTATCATTATTTCGAGCTGCTCTTCGCCGGGCAGATCATGCGCATCGGCCATTTACAGCCCTGGAACTCGCTCGATCTCGCCCGCGCCCTCGGTTTCAGCCTGACTTTGATGCTCTCCGGGCTGTTTATACAGCGCGTCACCCGCAGCGTCTTCGCCGCCTTCGTTCTAATCCTCGTTACCGCGTTTGGCGGCGGCACACGTTGGCTCATGCTGCTCTTGCCCCAATCCATTCTCCAACGCATCTCCCCCAGCCTTCAGATGATCGGCTCCGGTTATTCCAGCGGGCCCGACTTTCTTACCGCACTGACCGGACCCTGGATGATCGAAGGCGGCGGGCCCATGCCCTTCCCCTTCGCCTATATGAACGGGATGAACACTACCGCCATCCTGGTTTACCTCGCCGGCGCGGGCGCGCTGGGGGGTGTTATCAGCGGAGTCGTAGCTCTGAGCTTCAACCGCTGGTACGGCTGGCGCGCCCTCGCCCTCACCACCGCCCTGCTTGCCGCTTTGGCGCTCAGCAACGAATTTAGCTACGCGGGCATCGCCTTTGGCTTCATTTTGGTGACGGCTTTTTATGCCATCCGCCGCCGCACCCGGAAGCTGCCCAACTACCTCAAGAATTGGTTGGCGGCAGTCGTCCTGGCTGGTCTGGTGGTGGTCGTGCAGGGCGGCGTCCTGACCGGCGTTTTCACAGACCAACTGGCAAAACTGCTGCCCGGCGAGGTCAGTCCGGCTTCTTATTTTTCCGGCCAGTTCGCCCTGCAATGGCCCCCCGCACTGCTCTCCAGTCACCTGGGCTGGCTCTCATTTGGCAACCCCTACCAGATTCTGACAGCTCTCTTTGAAATCGGTCCGATTATCGTCCTCCTGCCGTTAAGCTTTGCAGCCTGGTTCAAGAGCTACCGCTACGGCCGCTGGTTCGAGACTGCGGCAACTGCCTATGTTGTCTCCACCGTTGTGCTGGCCTTCTTTCAATATTCCGGCCCCGCCGGCCCCACCGCGCTCACCCGCGTCCAGACGGGCCTTGTCGCCCTGGCAAAAGGCTCGGTGATCTGGCTGTGGCTGTGGGCACGCCACCGTTCAGAACTGACCAAACTGCTCTCGGCGCTGCTCATCTTCATTTACATCTTCGGCGGGTTGATGATCTTTGGCGTCCAACTGCTCGCGGGGCCTAAGCCCGTCCTCTCCACGTTCATAAGTGAATTGGACGCCAAAATGCAGGCGCAGCACTGGAACCGCCTGGAAGCGGGCGCGCTGGTCTTCGACCCCATCGTCTACCGCGCCCCCACCATCTTTGGCAGGTACACCAACTCCAGCCTCACCTGGTACGCCAGCAAGCCGGAATTTGATCAATTGGTCGAAGCCCCCGATCCAGCCACCCTGCGCGCCGCCGGTTTTGATTATGCCTACCTCGATTCAGGCTACTGGGATCAGATCGGTCCCCGCTATCAGGAGCTGTTTAGCAATTCGTGCCCCCGCCTGGTGGACGAAGTCACAGCCAAACGCACACCGGAATTCCGCCGTTTATACGATATCCGGCCCTGCACCCAAAACCTACAGTAAAAAGGAATCCTTTCATTGAATATCTCTAACCCTTACCGCAAAGAACCGCTGGGCGAACGCCAGGGTATTCCCTATTTTTCTGAGGCTGATTTCTACACTAAAAACTATGAAAAAATCTCCCAGGATCATCTGGCTGTTTTTGAGAAAGAAGGCAGAAACCCCAACATCGAAGAAGGTCTGTGGGTGGAACTGGAAGATTCAACCGCCACGCTGCTTGATAAATATGCCCAACCGGGAGATAAAATCCTCGACGTCGGCGTTGGCCTTGGCAGGCTTCTCTCGCGCTTTGGCCGGCTGGAACGCTACGGCATGGATATCAGTTGGGAGTATCTGGAATACACCCGTAAAACCGGTATCGAGGTTTGCTTTTCGCGTATCGAAGACATGCCTTATCGCAAAGATTACTTTGATCTGATCACCTGTACCGATGTCTTGGAGCATGTGCTGGATTTAAACCTCGCTTTGACCCGAATATTGGAAGTGCTGAAACCTGGCGGAACACTCATCGTCCGTGTGCCTTACCGCGAAAACCTGGCACTCTACCTGGAAGCTGACTATCCTTACCGTTACGTTCACCTTCGCAATTTCGACGAGTACGGTTTGGAATTATTATTCACGCGGGTCTTTGACTGCCGGTTTCTCGAGTCACAGACGGCCGGATATCTGGCAAGTCCCAGGACTCTAAGGGTTATACTACCCCTTTCGCGCTGGAACCGCATAACTGAGATATTAAGTTCCTTTTCCAAAACATTCTTAAAACCTTTTTACAAGCACGTACTGCACGCGCTTTACTATCCCATTGATATTAATGTGGTGATCCAGAAACCAGGTTGATATTAGAGGAAACGGGTATGTCCCAATCAGAAATAGATCAATTGAACGCCTCCTTCTGGAATGAACTGTGCGGATCGGCTTTTGCGCAAAGCCTGGGCATAACCGACCGGACGCCGGCTTCTTTAAAGCGTTTTGATGCGGCTTATCTGGGCTATTACTCCTACTTGTTAGGCTATATCCGCCCTGGCGAATGGACTGGCAAGCAGGTGCTTGAAGTAGGATTGGGGTATGGAACGGTTGGTCAGACATTATTAAGTTCCGGGACAAATTATTTCGGAGTGGATATCGCGGCCAACCCGGTGAAAATGATCCAATACCGCCAGGTTTTAATGAATCAACCTTCCACTTGCAGCCAGGCTTCGGTATTGGCCTTGCCGTTTGCACCAGAGTCTTTTGATGGCGTCATCTCCATCGGCGTTTTCCACCACACCGGCGATGTACAAAAGGCGATTGACGAAACCCATCGCGTGCTTAAACCCGGCGGTAAAGCGGTTTTAATGCTTTATAACCAGTATTCCTATCGTCAGTGGGTCAGTTGGCCTGCTGCCACATTTAAAGCCTGGCTAAAGGAGTTCATCTTCACGCGCTCCGGAGGGAAAAATCAAGTTTCCGAAAAACAGCGCAAAGCTTATGACGCCAGCCTGGACGGCACAAGCGCGCCTGAAATCGTCTTCGTCTCAAGGCGGGAATTTCGCAAAATGATGCGGAAATTTAACATCCTCCATCTGACAAAAGAAAATAATGGTCCTTTTTTCTATATAGATAAAAAGTGGTTTTACAACCCCGCCAAAAAGCTGCTGGGGATCAAGTTGTTCAAGAAGCCCACGGGAGGCATGTTTTTGGTGCAGAGACCCTGGCTGTTATCCACACTGGGACGCTGGGCGGGGCTCGATCTTTACATCGAAGCCGAAAAAAAAGTCAACGAGGTGCCGCATGAAAAATAAAAAAACGCCGGCAATCCGGTTTCAAAGAGGCCCCCATGACAATTCGTAATATTAACGGCATCCTTCTGCTCTACCACCATTACCTGAAAGCCAACGCGCCGACGATCATGGAGTACGTCAATGCCTTTCCGCGCCATACCCGCTTTCCGATTTGGACGTTGAACACCGAGTTGGGGTTTCCAAAAGAGCTGGAAAATCTGCGCTTCTCCGCTGTGATTTTTCATTACGCTTTATTTGGCATGTGGCCCTACAAATTCAACAGAAAGTTTGAAAACTATATTGCCCGGGACCAATCAAGCTTCAAAGTGGCTATCTTTCAAGATGAGTATCACTACTGCCAGCCACGCTTTAAGTTCGTGAATACTTCCGGGATCGATCTGATCTATTCGTGTTACGATCCGAAATATTATGACCAGATCTATTACAAGTACACCCAGGTACCAAAGGTCGTTCCAGCACTGACGGGCTACGTCAGCGAGGAAATGATAGACCTCGGACAGCGTTTGACGGTGCCTTTTGAGCAGCGCAGTATTGACATCAGCTATCGCGGGCGGGATTTGCCGTTTCACATGGGCAGGGGAAGCCAGGAGAAAACCGAGATCGCGCGCGGTTTTCTGGCGCGCAGCCAGAATTTGGATTTGAAGCTCGATATCCAGATCGGCGAGGATAACCGCATCTATGGCGAAAACTGGTACCGTTTTCTCGCCAACAGCAAAGCTGTATTGGGAGTCGAGTCAGGCGTCTCCCTCTCCGATTTTGAAGACGTCATCCGCCTGCCGGTTGAAGAAGCCGTGCGCAAGAACCCCAACTTGACCTTTGAGGAAGTCTACGAAAAATATCTCAAGCCGCTGGATGAAAAAATTCCAGTTCGTACCATCAGCCCGCGCCACTTTGAAGCGGCGGCACTGCGGGTTTGCCAGGTGCTATTCGAGGGCGAGTACGCGGGCGTGCTGCAGCCGATGCGGCATTATATCCCGCTCAAGAAGGACTTTTCCAATTTCGATCAGGTAATCACTCTGCTGAAGGACCAGGATTTCTGCCACCAGATGGTGGAAACCGCCTACAAAGAGCTGATTGCCAGCGGCAGATATTCTTTCAAACAGTTCATCAAAGAGTTTGACGACCGCCTGCTGGAATCAGGCGCGCGCTTGGAACCTGCACAGCCCGGCCAGCCCGATGAGGTCACCACACTCTTCAAAGCCGATCTTCCTCTCCGCAAAAGGCAATGGGCTCTACACCAGGCAATCCATCGCATATACCAGCCGCTGGGCAAGCTGCCCGGCTACAGACACATCAAACCCTATTTAAAAAAAGTGCTGCCCTGGCGGCTAAACCCGTGGAATTAGAATGTCCTTCTCGATAGAACATCCAAACCATTTAACGTGAGGAAAGTGAGGAAAGTCTTATGGCTGAAAAACTGAAAGAAATCCGCAAAGTAATCGCGCTCGATTCTGTTCCTTTTGAAGAGAGCCAGGTGATCGGCATCTCCAACCTCAGCGCGCTTGAAACCATCCGCAAGGAAGACATCCTGACCTCGCGCGGCGAGTTTGCCGGATATTTCTGCCAGGATGGGGAAGTCGTCGTCTTTCGCGACCGCATTGGGGCACGCAGCATCTACTATGCTTCGGACGGCAAGTCGGCATCCGTCTCCACCGATCTGGGCTGGCTGGCAAAACAGGTGGACACCGCCCCCAACTGGGACTACATCCTCTCGGACTACATGACCTTTCAGATACCTTTCTCAGACGAGACCTTTTTCAAGAACATCAAGCGTGTCATGCCCGGCGAGTGGGTGCAGATCAGCAAAACAGGTACCAAGCGGGAGACCTACTGGAAAGTTAAATTTGGCGATGAGAAATTTAACGTTCGCCATTTGCGCGATCTGATCTACGACGCGGTTGATTACCGCCTGGGATTGATTGGCAGTTCCTACACCAGCTACCTGAGTGGCGGGATCGATTCCAGTTCCGCCACCATGCTGGCGCGGCCCGAGGTCAGCTTCTCCGGCTTCTATACCGAAGAAGGCTACTCCGAGATGGACTACATCGAAGCGGTCATCAAAAAGACAGACAGACCAGAGAAGTACATCCCTGTGCAGATTACTGAACAGAACTTTCAAGCCAACATGTCCTGCCTGCCCGAGATTCTGCCAAATCCGTGCGCCGGGCTGGGCTTGATTCCGCAGGTCATTGTGTCGCGTGAAGCCGCCAGCCAGGGCTACCAGTACGCGTTCACCGGCGAGGGCGGGGATGAGATCTTTCTCGGCTACAATTGGAATACGATTGTGTTAACATTGGCCGAATCGGCGCGGGGGTTGAAGCGCGACCGTTACATGGTGCGTTATGAACCGATGATTGACAAAGTCTTAAGCGATGGGTTTGCCACCTTTGCCGGCGGCTTGCTGGCACGCGGCGAGGATATGTTGTACGCCACCCGGCGCATTCTGGATATCTGGGATCATGACGACGCAGTGGAGAACAACATTCACACTATCAACCTCAAGATCGGTCTGCCCGCCATCCTATCGCTGGATGAGTGTGTCGGTAAATATACAGGCGTTGAACCGGTCAGCCCGCTGATGGATCATCACATTGTCGAATATGCCTGTTCGATCCGTCCGCAGGAGCGCGCCCCCATCCCCAAATACATGCTGCGCGAAGCCATGGCAGGCATTCTGCCGGAGAAGGTACGTATGCGCTATGATAAAATGGGTTTTCCGGTACCGCATGAAAAGTGGAATTGGGATGCCCTCAAACCTGTAATGCAATCCCTGGCAGATCAAAAGGTCATGGACGTCAATCCTGCAAAACACACCACCATGAACCGGGAAACATGGGCGCTGTACTCCATCGAAACGTGGCGCCAGTATTATTTTGGAAATGGATCTTAAATCGTTTAAGGAGATTGTGAAATGAAAATTTTGATCACTGGAGGAGCCGGTTTTATCGGTTCCCATCTGGCAGACCGCCTGCTGGCTCGCCGCGATGAGGTTTTGGTAATTGATAATTACGCCACCGGCCGGCACGACAACCTCTCAGCACAGCCCGGACTGAAAATCGTCGAAGGTACTATTGCGGATGAAGCGCTTGTCAATCGTGTTTTCGACGAGTTTGCCCCCGATGTCGTGATTCACGCTGCGGCTTCTTACAAGGACCCCCACAACTGGGTGGAAGATGCCCGCACCAACGCGCTTGGCACAGCCGTTATCGTCAAAGCCAGCGAGCGTTTGAATATCAAACGCATGGTGTACTTTCAAACCGCCCTGTGCTACGGCCTGCACCCCGTCGAGCAGCCCATCACGCTCAGCCACCCGCTCCGTCCCTTCGAGAGCAGCTATGCCATCAGCAAGACCGCCGGCGAGAACTACATTTTCCTGAGCAGTCTGGATGCCATTTCCTTCCGCCTGGCAAATGCCTACGGCCCCCGCAATGTTAGCGGTCCCCTGCCAACTTTTTTCCACCGCCTCACCAATAACAAAGCTTGCTTCGTCATGGATACCCGCCGGGACTTCATCTATGTCCAGGACCTCATTAACGTCGTTCTCAAGGCAATTGACGGCCAGGGTTCGCGCGGCGCGTACCATGTCTCTTCCGGCAGCGATTATGCCATCAAGGAACTGTACGACGCCACCCTCAAAGCCATGACAATCCAGCCCGAACAGGATGTGGAAGTCCGTCCGCGCAACCCGGATGACGCTTTCACTATCCTGCTTGACCCTTCCAAAACCAACAGCGATTTTAACTGGAAAGTTACAACTCCGCTGGAACAAGGCGTCAAAGATGCAATCGAATGGTACCGCACCCACGATCTCGTAGAAACCTATACGCACCTCAAGGCGATAGACACAAAATAGCACCGGAGAAGCTCATCAATGCCCAATGTATTTGCCGAAAAAACAATTTTAATCACAGGCGGAGCCGGTTTTGTTGGCAGTAATCTGGTGCGCTCTCTCCTCGGTTTGGATGCCGGCGACATCCACGTGGTGGACAACCTGCTCTCTTCCGAGCGCGCCAATTTACCTGCAGACCCACGGGTGCATTTTACGAAGGACTCAATTGCATCGGACCAAGTGCTCAACCATCTTCAGGATGAGTACGACTTTATCTTTCACCTAAGCACCTACCACGGCAACCAGAGCTCGATGCACAACCCGCTGGCCGACCATGAGAACAACCTGCTCACCACTCTCAAACTGCTGGAACGCGTCAAAAGCTTCAAACATCTCAAGAAACTGGTTTATTCCGGCGCGGGCTGCGCTGTAGCAGAAAAGACATACGACGACGCCCAGGCCACCCTGGAAGACGCCCCCATTTCAGTGAACTTCGACAGCCCCTATTCAATCTCAAAAATCGTCGGCGAATTTTACCTGGTGTATTATCATAACCAACACGGCGTTCCCGCTGTGCGCGCCCGCTTTCAAAACGTCTATGGACCCGGGGAAATTCTGGGCGCTGGTGAGTGGCGCGGCACCCCCGCCACCGTATGGCGCAACGTCACCCCCACTTTCATCTATAAAGCCCTGAAGGGCGAACCGTTGCCGCTGGAAGGAGAAGGCCTGACCAGCCGCGACTTCATTTTCGTCGAAGATATCGTACGCGGCCTGCTGGCTTGTGCCGAAAACGGCGCACCCGGCGACGCGTACAACCTCGCCAGCGGCATCGAAACCAGCATCCGCCAACTGGCCGATACGATCAATGAACTCACCGGCAACCCTGCACCGCTGCGCCTCCTGCCGCGCCGCACATGGGACCATTCCGGCCGCCGCTTTGGCAGTACCAAAAAATCAAAAGAGAAGCTCGGTTTTGCCGCTCAAGTCAGTCTGCGCCAAGGGCTGGAGCGCACCGTAGATTGGACACGCCAGAACCTGAAATTGATCGAAAGCTGTATTCAAAAACACGCCAGTCATATGCCGCCCGCATGAAAGACCGTATTAAAACCCTGGTGCTGGACGCCAATGGGTTCGGCTGGAAGCCCGTGGTTGCAGACACCCTGCTTCAAGGGGTCTTGCATATTCACGATTCGTCGAAACTGCCCCCATGGGTGCCCAAAATCTCGCTGCTCCAGCGCGCTCTCAACCGGCATTATGAGGCGCTTTCGTACGTCATGGATTGGCGTGAAGAACTGGAGCGCGCCCCGGAGTTGGATGTTGAAGTGTGCAATATCAACAATTTGCTGGCGTTTACAAAAGCCCAGCGCGCGCTTGTAGAATATCCGCTTGTGATCATTTTGCACGCAGCCGCTGGCGACAGCATGGTGCTGCTCTTGCGAGCTATTCGCTGGTTCCAAAAACGGCGCGGCAAGACCATATTGTTTATCGGCAATGAGTATGATCTTTTAGATCAAAAGATTCATTTTATTCAGGAAGCAGGCGTTGAATATATCGGCAGCCAGCTTCCTGAAGCAACAGCGCGTTGGTTGTACGCCGAATGCGTCAACAGCAAAGTACTGCCGATGCCGCATGCGCTCAACCCCCGCTTGTACCACCCCGGCGATGGACAAAAACGCCCCATCGAGCTCGGTTTTCGCGGCGCGCGTTACCCCTTATTCATCGGAGACACTGAGCGCAACGACCTGCTGGACGATTTTGAGCGCGGCGCCTCTGCCTGGGGGTTGAACATTGATTTTGGTTACAAGACCATCCGGCGGGGCAATTGGGCTGAATTTTTGCGAAGCTGCAAGGCAGTGATCGGCGCCGAAGCAGGTACTTATTATCTCGATAAGCGCGGTCATGCCATTACTTCCGCCCGGCGCTACCAACACAACCACCCGCGGGCGCGCCTTAAAGAAATTAAGGAGCAATTTTTTAACCCCTTAACCAATTACATTTCCGGAAAATGTATCTCCTCGCGGCACTTCGAGCCAATCGGCGCCAAGGCCTGCCAGGTCTTGCTGGAGGGGAATTACAACGGCATCCTCAACGCCGATGAGCACTACATCAAAATAAACAAGGATAAATCAAACATCGAGGACGTCATCCGGCGATTGCGGGATGAAGAGTATCGCAGACAAATTGTCGAACGCGCCTATGAGCACATCCTGCAAAACCATACTTACGCCCACCGCGTGCTCAAACTCGTGCAAACACTGGAAGAGGATGGTCTATAGGATGGCAGCGGCGCAAGGCGTAAAAACCCGGGTTGCTTTTCTGGTGCGCTCGCTTGAATACGGCGGCGCCGAGCGCCAGTTAGCCGCGCTTGTCACCCGCATGGACCGGCAGCGTTTCGAGCCTGCCGTGCTGTGCTTCTATCCGGGTGGTGAATTTGAGGCCGAAATACAAGGTGCAGGTGTCCCCGTGATTCATATAGGCAAAACCGGCCGCTGGGACTGGCTGCGTTTCTTTGTCCGCCTGGTGCGCAAACTCAAAGAACTGCGCCCGCATATCCTGCACGGCTACCTGGAAACCCCCAACATCCTCAGCGTCCTGCTCAAGCCATTCTTACCCGGTGTGCGGGTGGTCTTCGGCCTGCGTGCTTCCAACATGAACATGATACTGCATCGCTATCCCTGGGTGATCCGTCTGCCTTACGCCGTCCAGCCTTTTTTCGCGCGGGGAGCCAGTCTGTGCATTGCCAACTCGCAAGCGGGTAAGGCTTTCTGGTGCAGTAAAGGCATACCGGAAGAAAAGACTCTCGTCATTCCAAACGGCTTCAACACACAAAAATTCATCCCCAATCTTGCTCTGGCGGCTCCGCTGCGTGACCTGTGCGGCGTACCGGGTCATACTCCGCTCATCGGTGCAGTCGGCCGCCTGGATCCGCCAAAAGGCTGCGAGGTCTTCCTTAAAGCAGCTGCTCTTTTGATCTCCGCCAAACCGGAAGTTCGCTTCCTCTGGGTAGGAGATGGCCCACCGGCCTATCGCGCCGAACTGGTCCAACTGGCAGCTTCGCTGGGGGTCTCACCACAGGTTGTGTGGTTGGGTGCACGCCCGGATGTTGCCAGGTTATACAACGCCTTCGATATTTTTTGCTCCTCATCTCTTGGAGGAGAGGGTTTTCCCAACGTGCTTGCGGAGGCAATGGCTTGTGGAATCTTCTGCGTCGCGACGTCGGTTGGCGATACCGCCAGCATCCTGAACGGAGAGGGCTTCATCGTCCCACCAGGTGACCCGCAGGCGCTCGCGGCTGCATTGCAGCGCGCCCTCGACCTTCCGCCGGAGGTCAGGCAACAGAGCGGCGAG
Source organism: Anaerolineaceae bacterium (assembly GCA_020845515.1). Classification (GTDB taxonomy): domain Bacteria; phylum Chloroflexota; class Anaerolineae; order Anaerolineales; family Anaerolineaceae; genus Ch132. Next base: position 26,527 of record JADLFQ010000042.1, read on the forward strand.
CGCTCCCGCCGGCGCATCATGGAGGAATACTCGATGGACAAGATGGTCAACCGCACCCAAGACGCCCTGGTCAGGCTGACCTCTCATCCCAAACAGGTAATAAAATGAAAACGCTGCAAACAAATTCCCTCGCTCGCACACGGTTGTACACAAAATGATGGAAAATGAGGCTGCATGAATTTTGAGAAAGTTTGTGTCATCGGGTTAGGCTATATCGGTCTGCCGACCGCCGCGACGCTTGCCGCGCACAGTCTGCAAGTTACCGGCGTGGACACCAACGCCCATGTGGTCAGCAATCTACAAAATGGGCAGGTGCATATCCGCGAAGGTGGTTTGAACGCGCTGGTACAATCGGTATTGGAAGCGGGGCGGCTGACCATCCGCAGCGCGCCTGAAAAAGCCGACGCCTTTATCATTGCCGTCCCCACACCATTCTATGAGGATAAGCGCGCTGACTTGAGCGCCGTCATGCGCGCCACCGAAGCGATTGCGCCGGTTCTTGCCCCCGGCAACCTCGTCGTCCTCGAATCGACCTCCCCTCCCGGAACCACCCGTAATCTGGTTGTCCCTATTCTGGAACGTTCCGGCCTGAAAGCTGGCCGCGATTTTTATGTCGCCTATTCTCCCGAACGCGTCCTGCCAGGTCAGATTTTGCGGGAGTTGGTGGAAAATGCCCGTGTAATCGGGGGAATTGACGCCGCATCTGCCGAGGCGGGTTGTGACCTCTATCGCATATTTGTCAAAGGGGAGATCATCCTAACCGATTGCACCACCGCGGAGATGGTCAAGCTTATGGAGAACACCTCCCGCGACATTAATATCGCCATTGCCAACGAATTCTCGCGCCTGGCAGACCATCTTGGCATTGATATATGGGAGGCGGTGAAGATTGCCAACCTGCACCCGCGCGTCAATATTCTCCAGCCCGGCCCCGGAGTGGGCGGACATTGCATCAGTGTTGATCCCTGGTTCCTGGTGGAAGCCGCACCCCACCTCACACCGCTTATTCGGACAGCCCGCCAGGTTAATGACGCCCAGCCACGCTTTGTCCTACAGATCATCGAACGCGCCGCCGGCGGTTCACTGGCAGGGATGCGCATCGGCATTCTTGGCTTATCCTACAAACCCAATGTGGATGACCTGCGTGAAAGCCCCGCCATTCAGATTGCATATTTGCTGAAAGAAGCAGGTGCTGTGATAACCGCTTACGAACCCAACTGCCCCGCCGCTGTATTGGAAGGATTGAACACCGTTAGCGCTCTTCAACCGGCCGTGCAGAATGCGGAACTGTTGGTTTTACTGGTTGCTCATGAAACCTTCCGGCAGTTACAGCCGCAAGAACTGGTGCAACTCACCCCGGCGCGGGCAGTAGTGGATTGCGTTCACCTATGGAATCACCCGTCCTGGCAGCAAGCCGGGTTCACTGTACACTTTTTGGGAGTGCGAAAGGAGTAGCCGGCCGGTCGCTTTGACCACCGGATGGTGCCATGCCTGAAAACAGCTCCGCCAGGGTTGCCCTTTTCTTACCGGACCTCCGCCCCGGCGGCGCCGAGCGTGTAATGTTACAGCTTGCCGGGGGGTTTTACGAGGCCGGCTACCCGGTTGACCTGGTCGTCGTCCATGCCGTGGGCGCACTATACGATGAAATTCCACCTGGCGTGCGGTTGATTGATCTTAAGGCGAGCAGTGAATACACCTGCCTTCCTGCTTTGCTGCGCTATTTGCGCCAGAACAAGCCGCGCACCTTGCTTTCCACCATGATTCTTGCCAATTGGTTGGTGCTCCTGGCGGTCAAACTCATCGGCTTAAAGACGCGGGTCATTTTGAGGGCAGCCACCACCGTTTCCCGCCAATGGCGCTCATCGGCTTTCAAGAAATGGCTGGAACGCCTCCTCGTTCATTTGCTCTACCCGCACTCCGATGGCATTGTCGCCGTCTCACAGGGTGTTGCGCGAGACCTGATCTCGTATGCGCATGTGCCCCCCGGCCATATCCAGGTGATCCCCAACCCAATCATCTCCGAAGCGATGCTCCAAAAATCTCTCCAGCCTCTGCCATCCAGCTTTGAGCTTTCCAGCCAAGTCCCGCTGATCCTTTCTGCAGGGCGGTTGGAGCCCGAAAAAGACTTCCCAACCCTGCTGCGGGCTTTTGCGCTCGTCCGGCGCGAGAGGCCAGCGCAGTTGCTCATCTTGGGCGAAGGGAAGGAGCGCCGCTCCCTTTCCGCCTTGATCGAAGCACTCAACATTTCAACAGACGTGCAGATGCCCGGATACGCACAAAACCCATTGGCGTACATGCGTAATGCCGGTGCTTTTGTGCTTTCTTCAGCCTGGGAGGGACTCCCCAACGTTCTGATCGAAGCAATGGCTTGCGATTGCCCGGTGATCAGCACCGATTGTTCCAGCGGACCGGCTGAAATTCTCAACGGGGGAAAATACGGCTACCTGGCGCCCGTAGGTGATTATGAAGCAATTGCAGCCGCGATCCACTCGGTGCTGGACGGTGAGAAGCGTCTGCCCCCGCCGGAATGGCTGGAGCAATACCGTGTGGAGCGGGTAGTGGCGCAGTATCTTGCTATCCTGGGCTTTTAGGCGATGAGCCAGAGAGGAACACCATGTGCGGCATAACAGGATTTCTGGAACCAGCGCACCATATGAATGCTGCTGAGCTTCACGCGCGTGCTGTCCGCCTGGCAGATGCCATTCAACACCGCGGGCCCGATGACAGCGGTGCCTGGGTGGACGAAAACACTGGCCTTGCGATGGGCTTTCGCCGCCTGGAGGTTCACAATCTCTCCCCTCTCGACCGCCAGCCGATGTTTTCTGCAGATGAACGCTATATCATTGTCTTCGACGGCGAAATCTATAACCGCGTCAAGTTGCGTGAACAGCTTCGTACACAGGGGCGATTTCTCCGCGGGCGTTCGGATGCCGGGATCATTCTGGCGGGAATGGTACAGTGGGGTCTGCTGCCAACACTCGAACGGCTGAACGGCATGTTCGCCTTTGCCTTATGGGATTGCCGTGAGCGGCGGCTCTTTTTAGCGCGCGATCGCATGGGAGTCAAACCGCTTTACTATGGCTGGTCGGGCGGGGTGTTTTTGTTCGCTTCCGAACTGAAAGCCATGCGGAAGCACCCTGCTTTCCACGCCAGCGTCAACCCGGACGCCCTCACGCTATTGCTGCGCTACGGCTACATCCCCGCTCCGCATACCATCTATCATGGTATTCATAAACTCCAGCCGGGCACGGCGCTGGAAGTTGCACCCGATGGCTCAGCAGGCACACCTCAAGTCTTTTGGTCAGCCCGGCAAACCGCCGTACAGGGGGTTCTGCACCCCTTTAATGGCAGCGAAAGAGATGCCGTTGACCAATTGGATACCCTCCTGCGCGACAGCATTGGCTTGCGCATGGCCGCCGATGTACCTTTGGGAGCATTTCTCTCCGGGGGCATCGATTCCTCAACCATCGTAGCGCAAATGCAGGTGCAAAGCAGCCGCCCGGTCAAAACGTTTACTCTCGGGTTTTCCGAAGCCGGTTTCAACGAGGCGGAGCACGCGCGCGCGATTGCCCGCCATTTGCAAACCGAACACACAGAACTGGTCGTCACCTCACAAGACGCCCTGGGAGTTATCCCACTGCTGCCGGAAATATACGACGAACCGTTTGCCGACTCCTCCCAGATCCCCACCTACCTGGTCTCCCGTCTGGCACGCCAACAGGTGGCGGTCGTCCTGTCCGGCGATGGAGGCGACGAGCTCTTCGCCGGCTACAACCGCTATCGAGGCTTAAGCCGGTTGTGGAAGGATGTGGGTTGGGTTCCGCAACCGTTACGCCTGCTGGCAAAAGACACGCTGGATCTTCTATCAGCCAGCGGATTGAATCAAGCCCGCTTGCCGCTCTTCCTGCAAAAAGCGCTGCGCGACCGGCATATATTGCCTGCCCCAACTCCGCAGTCACTCTACCATCGGTTTATTTCTTTATGGCAGCAGCCGGCTGCCGCCCTACGAAACGGAATGGAGCCACCCACAAACCTGACAGACCCAAACCAGTGGCCTTCCGAACTCGACTTTGACCACTGGATGATGTATATGGACCTGAGTACTTCCCTGCCGGATGATAGTCTGGTCAAGACCGACCGCGCCGGCATGGCTGTCAGCCTGGAAACTCGCGCTCCCCTGCTGGATGATCATCGTCTGATCGAGTTCGCCTGGCGCATCCCGCTTGGCATGAAAATTCGAAACGGGCATGGCAAATGGCTGCTGCGCCAGGCGCTTTGTCGCTATGTCCCCCCCGTGTTGGTGGAGCGCCCCAAGCAAGGCTTCATGATCCCGCTGGCGGACTGGCTGCGCGGCCCCCTGCGCCCGTGGGCGGAGGCACAATTCGTCCCCACGCGTCTGGCGCAGGAAGGGTTCTTCAAACCTGCCATGATCCGGGAGAAGTGGCAGCAATTCCTGGAGGGAAAGAACGCCGCCTCCATGGAACTGTGGACAGTGCTGATGTTCCAAGCCTGGCTGGCACACAACAGATAAATTCCCCATTTTTTCGGTTTAACCTTTGCCCCCGTCTCCCCGACCCTGCTGCGCCTCAGGGGAGAGATCGGAGATGGTATAATTTCAGACGACTACACTACGTGAAAGGCTCATTATTTCCATTCTGAATGCTCCTGTGACAAAACCGCAAGCAATCCTGTTCGTCGGAACACAAATGGCGGTGGGTGGCGCGCAAAAATTGCTCTTGCAGCTTGCAAGCTGGTTCCACCAGCGCGGCTGTCGGGTTACCGCAGCCTTTTTTTATGACCGCGACAACCTGGCGCAGGAATGGCAGGACCGCTACCCTTTTCCGGTGCTCGCACTCGGCCGCTGGAAAAAGAACGTTTCCGCAGTGTTCCAAGCCTGGCGTGTACTCCAAAGCCTCTCACGGCTCTTTGTTTTAATGAAAAAGGAACGCTTTTCTTCCATGTTGGTTTTCACCCACCACAGCAGTTTGCTCGCGCTGCCGCTGGCCTGGCTGGCAGGGATTCCCGTGCGGGTGGCGTCTCACCGCGGCCGTATTCTTGGCCTGCCCTGCTGGCAGGAGCATCTGCACGCATGGATGATCAATGTGGGACTCTCGACAGCGCTGGTTGCAGTCTCCGAGCAAGTACGCCAGCAGTCCGTTGAAGAAGGCATCCGGCCCGAAAAAATTGTCGTCATTCCCAACGGCGTTGATCAGCCGGATATCCCGTCGGAACGAGCAGCCGCGGTGCGGGAGGGGCTTGCTCTGCAGGAGAATGGCTTTTTGATCCTCAGCGCGGGCCGCCTGTGGGCGGAAAAAGGGCACGTTCATCTGGTCAATGCGATGCCCGAAATATTACGCGCTGCGCCCAACGCTATTTTGGCGCTGGCAGGTGAAGGCGCACTGCGCACGGAACTGGAAGCACAGGCGCGCAGCCTTGAGATTGCGGAGCATGTCCGCTTTTTAGGAACCCGCCTGGACGTTCTGGACTGGATGGCGGCCGCCGATGTGTTCGTTCTCCCTTCCAATTCGGAGGGGATGCCCAACGCACTGCTTGAAGCAATGGCATTGGGGCGGGCTGTAGTCGCTACCCGCGTGGGCGGCGTGCCGGAAGTAGTCAAAGACGGACAAAACGGCCTGCTCGTCCCGCCACAGAACCCCTCCGCTCTGGCATCTGCCATCCTCCACCTTCTCCTCACACCACAAGAGCGGCAGCGCCTTGGTCAAAACGCCCGGCTGATGATTCAGCAAAATTTCGAAATTGAAAAAATGCGCCAACAATACGCGGCGTTGCTTGAACCCCGCTTCCACAAGAGGTGCCATGTACAAGATTAGAAAACATGTCCCGCTCTTTCTACGCGTAACAGTCACCGCTTTGTGGGTCGCTCTGCTGGTTGGCTTCTACGGAGATTTGCGCGCTCGGTTCCTGCCGATCATTCAAAAAGGCACGGCGTTTCCGCGTTCTCTGGCGGCTGCGTTGGTACTCTTTCTAATTTTTAGCGCCCTGATCTTACTGCAAACCTGGCGGGCAGAAGCATTCAGCGGTTTAAACCGCCTGCGCGCCGCGCTCGGTTGGCTGCGCTGGGTGCTTGTTCTAATTACCGGCGCGTTCACCAGTTGGTTTTTTCTGTTTACCAAGTGGAGCGAGGTTTTCAGTGGACCCTACCTGCGCCTGACATTTCTTCTGCTAACGCTGTGGGGCATGGCGTGGCTGGCAACCAGCGCCTGGCGCGAGGTGATCAACTGGCATGCCTTTTTAGCCTCGATGATCCTGTTCGGCAGCATTTTCGTCCTTACAGACGCCCTGACAGGGGTGGTGTCTTACCCGTTTGGCCTTTTTTGGTCTGAAGGCAATCGGATATGGGATTATTCCGTCCTGTACGGGCACAGACTCTATAACTATCCAGCCGACAAGCTCATCCCGGCCTACATTGATCTGGGACGTCAAAGCCTGTGGGGAATGCCCTTCCTGTTTTTCGACGCCTCGATTGTGACAATTCGCCTGTGGAGCGCACTCCTCTTCACGATCCCGTATATCTTATTCGGCTTGTTTGCTTTTTATAAGATGAAAAATCACCGTGTGTTATGGCTTCTGGCAGCCTTGTGGACGATGATCTTTCTCAATCAGGGGCCGATCTACACCCCCCTGATCTGGATCGCAATTTTGGTTACCGCCACACGACGGATGCCGGTGTGGCTGGGCGCGCTCGTGGTTGTGCTTGCCAGTTATTACGCCATCTTCTCACGTTCAACCTGGATGTTTGCCCCCGGTATATGGGCGGCATTGATCGCCTTTGTGGAAAACAACCCGTATGGCGTGCAGAAAACATTCCAGCGCTGGGTAAGGGCAATTATTTTTGGTCTGGCTGGAATTTTCGGCAGCAACCTGATTCAGCCAATACAGGTGTTGATCAAAACCTGGCAGGAAGGGGGAGTCCCCACCAGTTCGCAGCTCGGTGCTGCTGTAGGGGCGGTAGGCCGCCAACCCCTTCTATGGGACCGTTTGCTTCCCAACCCCACCTTTCCAGCCGGGGTGTTGTTTGCACTCTTCTCGGCAGCGGGTCCCTTAATTATCCTCCTCATCATCTGCGGCTTGCGCAGCCGTTGGGTTTTGAACATCTGGCAAAAACTGGCGCTTTGGGGGAGCGCATTGGCATTTTTGGCGGTTGGCGTCATCGTCAGCGTGAAAATTGGCGGCGGAAACAACCTGCACAATCTTGATATGTTCCTCATCACTATCATCTTTATCACTGCATTGGCGTGGGAAGCCGGTATCTTCGCCTGGATGCTCAAACCAGCCCGCTACGCGTATGTGCTGCACATCCTGTTGTTCCTGGTGATCCTCGCGGCAGCTTCCAAAAATATGATGGGAGCTCTGCCGCGCGCGCTTCCCTCGCAGGAAAAAGCAGAAGAGGTGATCGGCGTCATCAACGAAGCCATTGCCAACGTGGGAGATACAGGAGAAATTCTTTTCATAGACCAGCGCCAGCTCCTCACCTTTGGCAATGTCCCCCGCATTCCCTTGGTTGCAGAATACGAAAAAAAATGGATGATGGATGAGGCAATGGCAAATAGCGCCGCTTATTTCGCACCGTTTTTCCGCGACCTGTCCACTCATCGTTTCGCCCTAATCGTCAGCGAGCCGTTGTGGATTAAGTTTCAGGGTGGTGGCTATAACTTCGGCAACGAAAATGACGCCTGGGTCAAGTGGGTTTCCGTACCAGTTCTGTGTTCTTACCAGCCTATTGAGACTTATTTGGACGTTGGCATCCAACTGCTTGTCCCGCGCACCGAGCCGCTCGAAGAACCGGGAATCGTTTGCCCGCAGCCCTAAAAGGAAACGGCATGGCCAAACTTGCTTATCTCCTGCCCCGCTTCATCCGTCACATCCTTCCGGAATCTTCCGCCCGCTTCCTGCTCCAACACGGCTGGGTCATCCGTCCCGGGCTGGAAACCCGCGCCCCGTTGGAAGCCGCCCAACGCTACCAAAAAGTCCTGAGTGCGGCAGGCCGTTCATTCAACAGCGCACATATTCTGATCCTGGGGTATGGCGGCAAGTTTACACTTGCCTGTGAACTGCTGCAACTCGGCGCGGCGCATATCCTTCTGGCAGAAAAGGAAGTCTTTTTGGATCACTCCGGCAATCTTGCACTATCAGCCAGATTTGGAGATTACCTGACGGTAAAAAACAACCAGGTTACACCCAACCCGCAGTACATCACGCTGCTGCACGGGGATATCCGCCGGACGGCAGATGCCGGGGATGTTGCGCCGGCAGATTTTGTGTTTTCCAATTCAGTCTATGAGCATCTTGATGATGTAGAGGGCATCACCGCTGCGCTGGTGCGTCTTTCCCGGCCCGAAGCATTGCACGTCCATTTTGTTGATCTACGGGATCACTTTTTCAAGTACCCCTTTGAAATGCTGTGCTACTCGCAGGAAACCTGGCTGCGCTGGTTGAACCCCTCCAGCCACCACAACCGCTGGCGGATTGGTGATTACCGCCGCACCTTCGAGCGCATCTTCAATCAGGTGGAAATCACCCTCCTGGGAAGCGAGCCTGCCGCCTTTGCCCGGGAAAAAGCGCGCATCCGGTCGGAATTTCTCACCGGCAATGATGAAATGGACGCCGTTACACTCATCAGAATTGTAGCGAGCGGCGTCAAGTGATGTGGACTGATGGATAATACCGAACTTGCCGAAATTTTTGACCGTATCGCCAGCCTGCTGGAGATTAAAGGGGAAATTCCCTTCAAGACGCTGGCTTACCGCCGGGCTGCCGAGAGCTTGCGTAATTTGGGGGAGGACATCCACCAGTTTCAGAGTCACAGCCCCCTGAGCACCATCCCTGGCGTCGGTAAAGCCATTGCCCAAAAAATTGAGGAACTGTTAAACACCGGGCAGTTGGCTTTTCTACACCGGCTCGAGGAAGAAATTCCACCCTCCCTGCTCGAAATTCTAGATATCTCCGATGTAGGTCCTAAAAAAGCTGCCTTGTTCTGGCAAACAGCCGGTATTGCCAACGTAGATGATCTCGAAGAAGCCGCTCGCGAAGGGCGGCTGCGAGACTTGTCCGGGATAGGGATAAAAACAGAAGCACACCTGCTGGAGGGGATTAGAACCTACCGCCACAGTAAACGGCGCGTGCCCTTACGGATCGCTCACAAGCTTGTGGAGCCCTGGCTGAAGTGGCTGAAGGAACAGCCCAATGTGAGCCAGGTGCAAATTGCTGGTAGTATGCGCCGTTGGAAATCGCATATAGATGAGCTGCATGTCGTCTTTGCCTGTGAAAATAGCAAGCCGGTAATAGAATCTCTCTCTACACGAAAAGGAATCCGCCGCGTCCTTGCACAGGGAGTGCATCGCGCGGCCTTTGAACTGGAAGATGGGCTTCGCTTACAAGTCTGGAGCCAGCCGCAGGAGCGCTTCGGCTCCTTGCTGCAATTTGCAACCGGATCGAACATGCACAACGTCCGGCTGCGCGAATTTGCACAACACGCGGGTTTTTCTCTTTCCGAACGCGGGCTGTTGGGCCGCGATGGGGTGGAATATCTGTGCGCCGGAGAAAACGAAGTATACGAAAAGCTCGGTTTGCCTTGTATTCCGCCGGAACTGCGCGAAGATCACGGGGAAATCCAGGCAGCCGCGGCAAACGCCCTGCCTGATCTCATCCGCTTCGAAGACTTGACCGCAGACCTGCACATGCACACCAGCAGGAGTGACGGGGAAGACAGCATGGAAGAAATGGCGCTGGCTGCCCGGGCGGCTGGCCGGCGCTTAATTGCCATCACCGACCACTCCTTTATTTTGAAAATGGGGAAAAAGCTCCTGTTCGACCTCTTGGAAGAACAACGCGCCGAGATGGTGCAACTTGGCAACAAGTTCGGAGATCAACTCACCTTGCTGCACGGCGTTGAAGTTGATATTCTTTCAGATGGCACGCTGGATCTGCCGGACGAAATGCTTCAAAAGCTCGATATTGTTGTGGCTTCGCTGCATTTCGATTTAAAACAACCCCGCCATGTCATCACGCAGCGACTCGTGCGCGCCATACGCAACCCATACGTGGATATCATCGGCCACCCCAGCGGGCGTTTTTTGCCCGATTTTGAAGGCGCAGACCTCGATTGGGAAACCGTCTTTTCGGCGGCGCGCGAATGCAACGTCGCTCTTGAAATCAACGCCAATCCCAGCCATCTCGATCTGGACGAGCGCCAGGCCCGGCGGGCAGCACACCGGGGCGTTCTGCTCTCCATCAACACCGATTCTCATGCCCCGCGACAATTGGGGCGCGAGCAGGGCGTTGCCGTCGCGCGCCGCGCCTGGATCGAAAGCCGCCAGGTGATCAACGCCTGGAGCCTGCAAGAGATCCTGTCATGGTTAAAAACTCGCAAGAATAAATAATCCCAAAAAGGATATTCAATTGAAAATGAAGATGAAATTGAAACCGCTGTATTTGTTGCTTATTGCCATCATTTGGGTTGCCTCGGCTTGTTCGCTCATACCCCCGCTTTCTACACTTACAGCCGAACCCGAGGTACAGGCCACCTCAGCCGCGCCGGAACTCCCCGGCAGCGCCCAGCCGCCCGTGCAGTCTGCTGGCGCAGTTGCCGCGCCTGACATTGCAGGCGGTGCGCCCGGTGTCGGCGGTGGCGGAGATGTCTATCCGCAAAGTCCGGAGATGGTTGTCAATTCCTTCTTGGCTGCTTACCAGGACAACCAGGCAGAGATGTTTCCCTTCCTCAGTGCAAGTCGCCTGCTCGCGATGCCCGAAGGCGGCATGCAAGCCATGCTCGGAATCACAGGGAATTTGGAGGGCTTCGCCATACAGTCAGCCGCGGTCAGCACACAGCCTCCGGCAGCCAGCCTGGATGTGGGCATGGTAGTAGACGGAACTGAAATACTCCGTCGCTTCCAACTTATATTTGAAGAAGATCGCTGGGTAATTGACGCCGTCGAAAATCCCGCTCCCTGAAGAAGAAGTGTGGTTGTGATATTTCTTCAAACCTTTTTAATAAGCCCATGCCGTGCCCCGGCATAGTGATCCTTCCAGATTGGGCACGAGAAGAATAGGCAGATTGCTCATCACCTTCCGTATCCAAAGGCCTCGCGGAACATTCGGGCATGGAGAATTTAGCACCGCCCGCATTTCAGCACACAAATATACATCCTTACAGCCATTCAATCGCGCCTCATTCCGGTTCAGAACGATCACCAGCTTGGGTGTTTTTCTATGGTATACTCACGCCTTGCTCTACACACTCCCTTGTTTTCACAAATCAGGCAAAATAAAATATTCTATAACCTGCTTTGTGATGAATTGGATGTTGACAAATGCAAAAATATAAACGAGACCTCCCGAATAATTTCAGCCTGCCGCGTCGTATCATCCGGTTGGGCGAACTGCCTTATAACCTGTGGTGGGCTTGGAACCCTGAGGCACAGCGCCTGTTTTCGCATATTAATAAAACACTCTGGGAAGAGCTTAACCACAATCCGGTCCTCTTCCTTAAAACTGTTGACCGCTACTTGCTCAATGCGATGACCAATGATCGCTTCTACCTCGAGTTGTATGACCGCGTCTTTGCAAAATTTGATGCTTATTTGAAATCAGAAAACACCTGGTTTGGAGTCGCGTATCCCGCGCACAAAAACAATTTGGCAGCTTATTTTTCGTTCGAATTTGGTTTGCACGAATCCCTGCCGGTCTACGCCGGCGGTTTGGGTGTGCTTTCCGGCGATCATCTCAAAGAGGCCAGTGATCTGGGTATCCCGTTAGTCGGCGTCGGTTTCATCTATACGGAAGGATATTTCACTCAGCATATCACTGAGGACGGCTGGCAGGAAACCCGCACTACTCATTTGGCTCTCAACAATATGCCCGTCATACCGGTTTTGGACGAATCCAACCAGCCGGCGCGCATTCATGTAGAACTTCCAGGCCGCCAGGTTGTGGCGCGCATCTGGCAAATCCAGGTCGGGCGGGTTCCGCTCTATTTGCTGGATACCAATATCGAAGACAATTCTGAAGGAGACCGGCAGCTCACCGCCCGCCTCTACAGCAACGACCCCGAAGTACGCATTTCTCAGGAAATTCTTCTGGGCGTTGGCGGTGTCCGCGCTCTACGCCTGCTTGGTTACAACCCTGATATCTGGCACATGAACGAGGGACATTCCGCGTTTCTTCTTTTGGAGCGGGCACGCGAACTGGTAGCGGAAGGATTGGCCTTCCAGGAAGCCACAGAACGTATCCGCTCAGACAGCATCTTTACCACTCATACACCTGTCCCTGCCGGTAACGATCAGTTCCCCTTATGGCTGGTGGAGAAATACTTCTCACAATTTTGGCCGCAGCTAAAGCTCAACCGCGATGAGTTTATTGCGCTGGCGCTGCACACCCAATCCTGGGGGGATATGTTCAGCATGCCCGTTTTGGCGTTGCGGCTTTCGAATCACCGCAATGCCGTATCCGAGCTCCATGGTCAGGTCTCCCGCAAGATGTGGCAATTTCTCTGGCCTGGCCTCGAAGTGGAGAACGTCCCAATCACGCATGTTACCAATGGCGTTCACACCACCACTTGGATGGCGCACCGGCTTGGGTTATTGTTTGACCGCCACCTCGGTGCTGACTGGTTGGAGCGTCTGGATAACCCTGATCTCTGGACCGGTATTGATCAAATCCCCGATGGAGAGCTCTGGGCTGTGCGTCAGCACCTCAAGCAAAAACTGTTCAACTTTGCCAATGAACGCGCCCGAAAACAATGGCTCATGGGCGATACTCATCCGGTACAGATCGTCGCCAGTGGCGTGTTGCTTGAACCCGAATCACTTACCATCGGGTTCGCCCGCCGCTTTGCCACGTACAAACGCGGCAACCTGATTTTGAGCGACCTTGAACGTCTTCTGCGGATCATTAACAACCCCCAGATGCCGGTTCAGATTATTTTTGCCGGCAAATCGCACCCAGCCGACGAACCTGGCAAGCTCATTATCCAACAGGTCTACCGGCTGGTGAAGGATCATAACTCAGGCGGACGGCTGGTATTTATTGAAGATTACGATATGAACATGGCGCGCTACCTTGTGCAAGGCGTGGATGTCTGGCTGAATACCCCTCGCCGCCCCAACGAAGCTTCTGGCACCTCCGGCATGAAAGCCGCAATCAACGGCGTTTTGAACTTCTCCATCCTCGACGGTTGGTGGCATGAGGCATACAACGGCCGCAACGGCTGGGCAATTGGCAGCGACAAGGACTATGAAAACAGCTCGCAGCAGGATGCTGCAGATGCCGCCAGCCTGTATGATACGCTGGAGAAAGAAATCATCCCGCTATATTATTACGAACGCAGCAGCTCCGGGTTGCCCACCGAATGGATCGCCCGCATGAAAGAGAGCATCCGCACACTGGCGCCGCAATTCAGTACACGGCGCATGGTGAAAGAATATATAAGCCAGCTCTACGTACCGGCTTTTCTGGGCTCTGAAGCGGGCAACAAGTCAGAGCCGAAAGGATAGAATGGACATATTCCTCAGTCCTCAGGCGTGGCTTTCCGCGCTGATCATCTTCTCTTTGCGCATTGCCGATATGGCACTGGATACCATCCGGGTGCTTTTTGTGGTGCGTGGCCGCAAGGGTCTGGTTTGGATGCTTGGCGTTTTCCAGGCTCTGGTTTTTGTGCTTGCCATCACACGTGTTCTTTCAAACCTGGATAATCCGGTCAATATCATTGGCTACGCGCTGGGATTCGCAACCGGAAATTATATCGGTATGTTAATTGAAGAACGCCTGGCAATCGGGCATACGCATCTGACGGTTATTTCTTCATCGCGCGGCGCAGCCGTATCGGACGCGCTGCGTGCGGATGGTTTTGCCGTTACCGAAATTCCGGCACGCGGTAAAAACGGTATGGTTTCAGTGCTTCACTGCAATGTGGTGCGCAAAGATGTAGCGCGTGTCGAAGCGCTGATCCTCGAAACAGACCCGGAAGCCTTTGTAACCGCCGAAGATGTGCGGCCAATGCGCCGCGGCTTTTGGCGGGCTTAATCACTTTACGGTTCGAGGATGACCTTGTGCGTCACCCATTTTCCGCCCTGCACCTGAACCAGATACAAAGGGCGGATCCCATCCCCATAGGAATCAATCGAAATTTCCCCGCTTAACCCCTCAAAATCTCGAATGCCGGAGAGTGTGCCCGGCAAGCCCTTTGGGTCGCCATCTGCACGTCTCAGCGCCTCGATCAATACCTGAGCAGTCTCGTATCCCTGAACAGCACCAAAATTCGGCTCAGTACCGAAAGTATCCTGATACTCCTTGCGAAAACGTTCCAAGGCAGGGATGGGAGTATCCCCGTTGAAAGAGGTGATTATCTCCACACCTTCGATTGCCTGTCCCCCATTTTGCAGGAATACTTCAGAATATGCCCAATCACCGGCAAAAACAGGGGCTTCCCAGTTCATCAAGCGGGCTTTTTGTACCAAAAAAGCGGCATTGATCGCGGAGGTTATGAGCAGCAACCCTTGTGGATTTGAGGCAAATACCCGCTCTACGAGCATGGTGAAATCCGGTTGGCCTGCGCCGGAAAAATCAACGACCTCGAGGACCTGCCCCCCTAACTCTTTATAGAACACCTCAAAGGTCTCTGCATATGTCCTGGAGTAGGAAGCATTATCTTCATCGTAGATGATCGCGGCAGAGAAAATCCCGCGTTCCACCATACGCTCAGCCAGGGCACGGGTATAGCGTTCATTATCACTTACAATGCGAAAAAAAAGGTCTTCTTTCCCGGTCAATTCCGTACTGGTGGCGGTCGCGCTAATTAAAACAACCCCTGCCGGCTGCGTAACTGCCAGCCCGGCCAGGCTTTGCTGGCTGGTAACATGTCCGATAATCGCAGCCACCCCTGCTCCGATTAATTCTCGGTCAACCTGTTGTGCAATGTCCGGTTTACCCTGATCATCTCTTACGATCATCGCAATCGGTCGCCCTTGGATGCCGCCTTCCCGGTTTACCGAATCGACCGCAAGCCGGACGCCGTTCCGAATCTGCACACCCAGGTCGGCTTGCCGGCCGCTCAATTCCAATGCAACCCCTATGAAGATAGTCTCTTTCTCTACCTGGCAGCCGGTGGTGAATGTCCCCAAGGTAACGAACAGGCAAAGGACGCCTTCAATAATGCGGACAAAGGTACGAAACATCACACCTTCCGTACCCGCAGTCTTAACCCCTCAACCTCGGTTACCACAACACGGGCACCTTCTTCAATAAACGCCCCCTCCGGGTCTGCCTCCACAACCCAAAGCTCACCCGCCACCAGTGCTGTACCGCGCGGGTTGATCTCACTGCGGGCTATTCCCACCTGTCCCGGCAGCGACTCCCTGCCGGTGCGAACCGGGGCATGCCTGACACGGATCGCAAAGGTGATAATAGCAAAAAAGCTGGCAGCCAATATCAGCCCGGTTGCCACAACAAGCGGCACAGAAACCGGCGGAAAGCCAGGCATGCGCACCGAATTAAACAACACCAGCGCGCCAGCAATAAAAGACACCGCGCCCGCGATGGTAAGCGCCCCAAAAGCAGGGGCTTTAATCTCAAGAATGAAAAGCACAAAAGCTATCAGCATAAACAGGATGCCAAACCAGTTAACCGGCAGAATTCCCAGTCCGTAAATTGCCAGCATCAAACAAATTATGCCAATAAACCCGGCCACCCAACCGCCAGGGCTGGAAAGTTCAATCAAGATAGCCTGGACACCAATCGAAAGCAGTAAAAACACCAGGTTGGGATTGACCAGGAGTTGAAGGATTCGCTCAATAAAAGTATTTTCAACAGGAAGCAGAACGGCGTTACGCGTTTGCAGGATTAACTCCTCCCCATTTACTTCAACCACACGTCCATCTAACTGCACAAGCAGGTCTTTCACATCCACGGCAATAATATCCACCAAACCCGTCTCCAGCGCCTCATCGGCTGTAACCGCCCGCGCACTTTCAATGGTTTCTTCAGCCAGGCTGGTGGCTTCCTTCCCCCGGCTGCGGGTCAGTGTGCGAGCTTCGGCTCTCAAGATCTCCTTGACCTTACTTTCCATCGTATCGCCGATATCTTCTCCCTGAGAACCCACCGGGCTGGCCGCGCCAATGGTGGTTTCCGGCGCCATCGCAGCCACATGCCCTGCCAGTGTGATAATCGTCCCGGCGCTCGCAGCCATCGCGTTGCGCGGAGCAACGTATACAACGACCGGGATCGGACTGCTGCGTATGCTTTTAATGATCGTGTTCATCACATCAATGCTGCCACCGGGTGTATCCAACTCAAGAATGGCAACAGCAGCATCCTGCTTTAAGGCAAGCTCCAGGCCGCGGGAAATATAATCAGCCATGATGGGCGTTACCGCGCCTTCAGCGGTCAAAACGACAACTTCAGGGGTGTCCTCTGTGCCTTGTGCAGCCGATTGCCCGGCAAAAAAGCCCAAGGTCAAGAACAAAATGATCCCAAGAATCGCACCCCTGTAAGCTTGTTTCATCACTGCCTCCATATTAACGCCGGTCTTCCCGCCGTCCACACGTGTATTATAGCCTCTTTTAACGAAGGTTTTACAGCAGCAGGGGTAAATACAGCGGCGATTCGGCGGCGCCTTCCCGAGCTAAACATCTTTCGATATATTTCCAATATTTCGTTAACAGTATTCTTGCATTCTTTTATTATCCTAAAGGCAAATTAAAGTGAATTTGCATTTGGTATCGTTTTACGTAAAGGAGATAAAACATGGCTAATAAAATTATCGGTATCGATTTGGGAACAACCAACTCCGTCGTTGCCGTCATGGAAGGCGGAGACCCGGTCGTGATTACAAGCGCAGAAGGAGCACGACTGGTTCCTTCCGTCGTCGCATTCAACAAAAACGGAGAGCGCCTGGTTGGTCAAACCGCTAAACGACAGGCTGTCACCAATTCCGAAAATACCATTTCCTCGATTAAGCGCTTTATCGGTCGTTATTACAATGAAATCAATCAGGAGCGCGCGACAGTGCCTTTCAAAGTGGTCAAAGGGCCTGCCGGAGATGCCCGCGTGTTTGTTCCAGCAACCAATAAGGAATACTCGCCACAAGAGATCTCAGCTATGATCCTGGGAAAACTCAAAGCGGATGCGGAAGCCTACCTTGGCGAACCCGTTTCCAAAGCTGTAATCACGGTTCCGGCCTACTTTAACGACAGCCAGCGTCAGGCCACAAAAGATGCGGGCAAAATTGCCGGGTTGGAAGTGCTTCGTATTATTAATGAACCGACTGCATCCGCTTTGGCGTATGGCCTGGATAAAAAGAAGAACGAAAAAATTCTAGTGTTCGATTTAGGTGGTGGCACATTTGATGTCAGCATCTTGGAGGTGGGGGAAGGTGTTTTTGAAGTGAAATCCACCAGCGGTGATACCCACCTGGGCGGCGACGACTGGGATGAGCGTATTGTCAACTGGATCGCGGACGAATACAAAAAAGAGCAAGGTATTGATCTGAGAGCAGACAAACAGGCTTTGCAGCGCTTGCGCGAGACCGCGGAGAAAGCCAAGATCGAACTTTCTTCCATGGTGGAAACAGACATCAATTTGCCCTACATCACAGCGGATGCCAACGGACCAAAACATTTACAAATGCGGCTGTCACGTTCCCGCTTTGAGCAGATGACCTCCGAGCTTTTGGAGCGCACTCGCGGCCCATTTGAAGCCGCGCTCAGGGACGCAAACTTGAAAGCCACCGATATTGATGAAGTTGTCTTGGTGGGCGGGCCCACTCGTATGCCGATGGTTCAGGCACTGGTGCGCAAGATTACCAACAAGGAACCGAATAAAGGTGTCAATCCCGATGAGGTGGTCGCGGTGGGTGCTGCCATTCAGGGCGGTGTTCTAGCCGGTGAAGTGCAAGATGTCCTTTTACTCGATGTCACCCCGCTTTCACTGGGCGTCGAAACTCTTGGCGGTGTAATGACCAAACTGATCGAACGGAACACCACAGTTCCGGCACGCAAATCGGAGACTTTCTCCACTGCGGAAGATAACCAGAGCGCAGTTGATATTCACGTACTGCAAGGCGAGCGCCCCATGGCCGCCGATAATATGAGCCTGGGCCGTTTCCGGCTGGAAGGCCTTCCCATGGCGCAGCGCGGTATCCCGCAAGTTGAGGTTGTTTTCGATATTGATGCAAATGGCATTTTGAACGTCTCTGCGACGGACAAAGCCAGCGGTCGGGAGCAGCGTGTCACTATCACTGCCTCAACTAACCTCAACAAAGGAGAGATTGACCGTCTTATAAAGGAATCGAAAGAACACCAGGCAGAGGACGAGAAACGCAAAGAAAACGCCGAAGCTCGTAATCAGGCAGACACAGTCATCTACCAAGCTGAAAACCTGCTCAAAGAACAAAGCGGCAGCGTCTCCGAAAGCGCCCGTGCCGGCATAGAAAGTAACTTAAACACCCTGCGTCAGGCTGTTGAAACACAAGGCACCGCTCAAATCCGCCGCTTGACGGAAGAATTGCAGCAAGCTCTCACCCAGGCGGCGCAAACAGCACAGACCCCGCCTTCCCCTGGTGAGAACGGTCACAGTAAACCAGGCAACTCGAGCGAGGGCGAAGTTGTAGAAGGAGAATTCAAAGAAGCATAAAGACCTCTACAAACACAGCACAAACTGACACAACCGTTTTTCCCTTTCTGAATTAAAATGGAGAGGGAAGAACGGTTTTCTCGATCCGTGGAACATTGCGGAATGTAGCAGCGTCATTAATGAAAGGTTACAAATGAAGGAGGGTAGAATGCCTTTCAAAAAGTCTCAAATTTTAATCATTGCATTCTTGTTCTTGATAATAACAGCCGCATGTACGATTCTCTCATCTGCCCCGCAGGTTGCACCAGGACAGGCTGAAACAGCAGTGATGTACACAGCCGAAGCGGAGTTGACGCAGATATCAGTAAACACGCTAATTGCACAACTCACCCAGTTGGCACAGGCCTCTCCAACATCCCCGCCGCCTACAGAAACTCTCGTGCCGCCCACGCTGACAGCCACCGCAACCACTACGGCAACGCCGCTGCCCCCCACACTGACGCCTATCATCGCCAGTGTAACACCTTTCCCCACCAGCACCCCGCTTAACACTCCTGTCCCGTGCCTTTCAGTGCTGTTTGTCACCGATGTCAGCGTTCCAGATAACACCGTCATGAATCCCAACCAGGCTTTTGTCAAGACCTGGCGGCTGAAAAATAACGGAAGCTGCGCCTGGACACCCGATTTTGATATAGTCTTCGTAGGCGGCAGCGTTTTGAGCGCGCCCGGCACACAGAAATTAAACACAACCATCAACCCCGGTCAGACTATTGACATCTCAATTTCCATGATCGCGCCAGCAGGTGAAGGCGTCTATAAAGGAGATTGGAAGCTGCGGAGTTCCACAGGTATTGTTTTTGGGCTGGGACAAACTGGCTCGGTACCTTTCTGGGTAAAAATTCAGGTAAAACCCGTAGTGGTCTTCACCCCTGCGCCCGGCACAGCATTAGATTTCGCATCCAGCTACTGTCAGGCCTCGTGGTCCAGTTCAACCGGGAATTTAAGCTGTCCAAGCCCAGGTGAAGATTTCACCAATGGCGCGATACGTTATACAACCACACCCAAATTAGAGGGGGGTTACCAGGATGATGAGCCAACTCTCATCCTAATTCCCAACAATGGCAGCGGTGGATTTATCAGTGGGCAATATCCGGCTATTACCGTGCAAGCAGGTGACCGTTTTCAGGCTTTGATCGGCTGTCTCTACAACAGTCCCAACTGCAACGTCATGTTTCAGTTGAATTACAGCATAGGCGGTGGCGCCATTCAGAATCTGGGAACCTGGACGGAGGTGTCGGATGGAAACTACACACGCATTGATGTGCCCGTCGGTGGTTTAGCCGGACAGTCAGTTCAATTTATCCTGTATGCAAATAATAACAATGGTGTTTCCACTGATGACCGGCTCTTCGTAATGGTGCCTCGCATTAAACGCTAAGTAGAGCTGCAAAAGGAAAAGTGAGAGGACCATGTCAGATAACTTGCGCCCCGGTGGAGCAACCATGACCTCTCACTATGCCTGGAGGTGCAATTCGCTTGCCAGATTCTGTCCATTTCAATATTGAAATATCGCTTTGCAAAGCACAAAAAAATTACTATACTAATAGGACAAATCTTTCGTATTTCAGTCAATAATTGCAGGAGGCGGGTTATGAAAACAATTTTTTCTACAGTCTTTAGGGCAAATCGCACCGCACGGTTCGCCATTCAAGGGACAATTGTGGCTCTGTTGGTGCTCTCGCTCATGCTGCCTATAGCCCGGCCAGTTCAAGCTGCCATTCCAACCTTCTCCATTGTCTCTGTAGTAACAGATAGTACAGTGACCATCCAGACCTATAATTTCCCTGCCGGGCAGGAATTCACCGTCCGGATGGGCGCATTCGGCACCCTGGCAATTGGCGGTGTGGTGGTGGGGACGGTTAATTCAGGCGCGGGCGGTTCTTTCAGTGCCACCTATGCCATTCCGGCTTCCCTGGCAGGCAGCGCCCAAATAGCCATCCGTATGGACAGCCCGGCAGGATATTATGCTTACAACTGGTTCTACAACAACACAGCCTCCGGCGGGACGGGCGGTCCGGTTTACACCGGCATTCCAACCTTCAATATCGTCAGTGTAATGCAGGATGATAAAGTAACCATCAAGACCAACAACGTCCCTGCAGGGCTGAACTTTACAGTTCGCATGGGCGCCTATGGAACCCTGGCTCTGGGGGGTGTTGTTGTGGGAACCACAAATTCGGGCGGAGGCGGCTCATTTGAAGCAACGTACAGCATCCCAGATTCCCTGAAAGGCAGTTACCGTATCGCCATCCGCATGGACAGTACCGCCGGCCACTATGCGTACAACTGGTTTTACAACAATACCAGCAGCGGAACAGGCGGCCCGGCGTATAGCGGAGTCCCAACTTTTAGCATCCTCTCCGTCGTACAGGATAGTACGGTAACCATCAAGGCCAACAACTTCCCTGCAGGATTGGATTTTAAAGTGCGCATGGGCGCGTACGGCACCCTCGGTATCGGCGGCATCGAAGTTGCCACTACCAACTCAGGCGCAGGTGGCTCTTTTGAAGCAACCTACACCATTCCGGCTTCCCTGGCAGGCAGCTACCAGATTGCCATCCGCCTGGAAAGCAGCGCCGGTTATTACGCCTACAATTGGTTCTACAATAACACAACCTCCGGCGGAACAGGCGGTCCTGTGTATACGGGTATTCCCACTTTCAGCATCGTCAGCGTCGTGAACAACAGTCACGTGACCGTACAGACTTCCAACCTCCCCCCCAGCCAGAATTTTACCGTGCGTATGGGCCCCTATGGCTCTTTGGGGATCGGCGGGATCGAGGTGGCCACCATCAATTCCGGCGCGGGCGGGTCACAAACGTTCACCTTCACCATCCCTGCAGCGCTTTATGGCAGTTCTCAGATTGCAATCCGCATGGACAGCCCGATAGGGTATTACGCTTTCAACTGGTTCTATAATACGACCACTTAATAAGCTCTTCATTCTCATCAAAAAAATCTCCGGTGGAATTAATTGCCGGAGATTTTTTCTCTTACGGTTGTAATCCGTCCTGCTTTGCCTGGCAGGCTGAACCTTCTATTTGCCCTCTACAGGGTTAGGGCAATACCGTGGTGTAGATCTCGTTGCCAAATGCCAGGATTCCTGTTCTCCCAGGCGCAATAGCAAATGCACTCATTGGCCGCTTGGGGGTGATACTTCCATCCTCAAATTGAGGACGCAGCAAATATTGCAGGTTTAATTTGAGGCTGAAGAGATAAATGCTGGATTCCCCTTGTTCTACGATGTAAAGGGCCGGGTCAGGGGGTTCCGAAGCAAGTAATTTTATAAATTTGGCGTCCGGGAAGAGCACTACGTCCGAAGCGCGGTTGGGACGGGCATCACCAAAAGCCGCCGGGTCTTTGCAATCCACCGTCGAATAGGTGTAATTGCGCTGGGTACACCACCCAACCCGGCTGTTGGCGTAGAGAATAAATAAGTCCTCATTGAAGGCAATATCCACCGTTTGATCCAGTGTCGAAGGGATATAGTTATCAAAGGCATTGTGCGCTTCGGTATCATAAATACCTCGTTCGCCGTCGAAGTAAACGATCTGTTTCAGCCCGGTATCAGCCACGTACAGGCTGTCTGCTTGGATATCGCGCGCGATAGCAGTAATATTACTCCAACCCTCCCTGTCAGTTTTGGGCAATTCCCGGGCAAACGGTTCATCACCTGGAACGCAATAAAGCAAATGTCCATGGGCATCCGCCGCCAGAATCGAAGCGTTGTATTTATTGGAAAATTCAAGCGCAACCACATCCACCACCGGGCCGATCTGTAAAGCCCCTACAACGCCGGGACCGCATTTGAAAGCCGCATCCACCTCATATCCTTGCGCCGTCATAAACATCCGCAAAATGCGTCCGTCGGTCTGGTTGAGCAAGTAAAGATCACCATTATCCGCCACGACAATATCCGTAATGTTGACGTTGGCAGGGAAAGGCGTCAGCAGGGCTGGCAGGAGCAGCAGGCGCTGCACGCCTTCCAGCCGGTCAATAGACTGCTGCACCTGAGACCGCAGCGTGCGCGACTCATCCGTCTTTCCGTATCCTTCAGCCTTTTCCAGCCATGTCTCACTCTGTTTCCACAACGTTTCTTGTAAAGCCGGGTCGTTTTGTGCCATCGCCTGATTAGCGTACTTTTGAGCTTCTTGCAGGTAAAGGTAATGCGGTTCCTTCCATCCACTGCGGGAATAAATTGTCGTGGCAATCGCTACAATCACCAGTGGGACTGCAACTGCAATAAACAGCAAAGTAGAGGGCGGCAAACCTGCAGAGCGGCTTGCAGAGGAGGCAGGCATCAGGCGGCTGGTAAAGGTTTTTATGCGTGTCTGAATTTTCTCCAGCGTTGCTTTTCCCTGAAACCATCCGGACGCAATTTTCTTGCGAATCAGAATATCCGCGCCGGGTTGGCCGGAAGCTCTTGCCGCGGCGCGAGCTGGTATGCGGCCTGGTGTCGGTTCGCCGCCATACCGCTGCGGCCTGCTGCTTGTCTGCCCTGTTCGACTGGCTGATGGAGAAGATACACCCCCTGGTGCGGGTCTCCTTCGCGGCGCTGACTGACTGCCGCCAATATATATCCCTTCGCTGCCTGCTGCCGGTTCCGTGCTGGCATCGAACGGCGTGGCTTCTTTTACTACAGGAGGATGTGGGGGGACAAAGGATACCGATCCAACCGTTTCCACTGGTTCGGTATCCGGTTGTGTCTGTGCCAGAGATTCGTCCCTCTCCAGGCGATCGGGAGGTGCCGCTGAAAATGGCGTTTCTGCAAGTACTGAAGCTGCGGCGCCCTCTGTGCCCATTGCGGGGTCAAAGGGGGGCGGAGAGGGTGGCTGCATTTCCAGCTCATCGGGTAAGGCGGCCGGTTCCGGCGTCTTCTCCGGCTCAATTGTCTGCGGAGCAACCGGTACGAGGCGCGGCTTAAGGCGATGGATAGCACCTTTCCCGGCCTGAAACTGTACCACCACCGCTTGCAGGTTCTCTCCGCTCTGGCTCAACAGCCGCCTGCGAAGTTGTTCAAAGGTGAGTTGTGGACTGCCTGTCAAAGTGGCCGCGTTCCAATTCTCCGGAGGCGCAGGCGAGAGCAGCAAAAGATCTTTGGCATGTAGAGCTGCCTGCGAAAACTGCACACTGACATTCCGGCCTACACCCAAAGCACGGCTGCCTGGAGCACTGTCTGGCTTAAAAAAGGTTACCTCATCAGCACTTAATAAAATTACGTGCGTCTGCCCGGCCTGTGCCAGATACAGGTTCTCCCGGCGGATGACGGCCAGATTAAGTGCGGCTGTAAGTGGGGCGCCCTGCGAGGCTTTTTGTAAATTATCCTTTAACAGCAGGTTATTAAGTTCCTCTATCGCGGACCGTAGCCCGGCCGTAACCGAACCGCGTGCAGAAAAATAGGTCTCTGCACATTTTTTTAACAGAGCTTCGATCTGTTCATCCGCCGGAAGCACGCCGCTTCCCAGGCTGAAATACGCCAACAGCAGATCCGCCGCCCTGCTGCGCTCACATCCTCTGGATGCAGCCGCAGCCCACAAACCCGGCAGGCTGCTTTGTTCTTGCCCGCTGCTAATATTGAACGTCAACAGATAGAGATCGAAAATTCCCAAGCTTAAATCCCTCAGGGATGATTATACATCATCCTGCTTGAACGCCCGACATGATGGGAAACATTCCAGGTTTGGAAAAGAAAAATACAAGGTTTTCCCCCGCCAATCTCCCGCATCCAAACCCTCTCACCCCTGCTCGAGTTGATCACCACCATGACAGTCATTCGCCCCGGGTCTTTTCATCGCCGGACAGTCCAGCGTGGCATTGACCGCATTCAGCTTGGTTGGTAATATTGCAAAGCGAAAGTGATGTATCGGATTTGCAAAAATTGATACACTTATCCTGATTGTTGTTTATAGTAACAGCATATTTTTATTGCGTTCTCGAGGTCTGGACTTATAAAACCGGCAATAAAGGTCGGCGCATACCTGCTGCAAAGAGGTTTCCTTGTCTAAAAAAGATTGGATCCAATTTTCTGCCATTTCTCTCTTATGGGGTTCTCAATACTTGTGGGTTAAAATTGTCCTGCAGGAAACCGGCTCCATTACCATGACCGCAATCCGCCTGCTTGCCGCGACAGTCGGAATTATCATCTACCACCGCTTCACCCGGCCAAAATATCCATCAAAAATCCCCTGGGGCGCTTTTCTTTTCCTCGGCCTTTTTAACCTCTCGGTTCCACTCGCACTGGTTGCTTTGAGCGAGGTATATATCACCTCC
Source organism: Anaerolineaceae bacterium (assembly GCA_020845515.1). Taxonomy (GTDB): domain Bacteria; phylum Chloroflexota; class Anaerolineae; order Anaerolineales; family Anaerolineaceae; genus Ch132. The sequence continues at coordinate 51,442 of JADLFQ010000042.1, forward strand.
GGCATGGCCTCCGTCCTTAACAGCACCTCCCCTTTGTTTACAATGATGTTTGGCTGGTTCTTATTGGACGATGAGCCCTTTTCCCTTGTCCGGCTGGTGGGGTTATCCATCGGTTTCGGCGGCGTCATCCTTCTGCTTTCAGAGAAATTAAACACTGGCGGCAACGGTTTTTTGCTTGGCGCAGGTGCGATGTTGCTCGCCGCGATCAGCTACGCCATCGCCGCGGTCTTCGCCCGGCGACACACCACCCACCTCCATTACAGCGTACAAGCCTTGGGGCAGGTGATGGTGGGCGCGGCCGTGGCTTTGCCTGCAGCGATCATCATTGAAGCGCCATTCACCTTGCCACGCCAGCCCGCCACCTGGACCGGCATTCTGGTGTTAGGCTTACTGTTGACCACAATAGGCTCAAACCTGTTCTTCTCATTGCTCAATTCGATCGGCCCTACCCGTACCTTGATGATCTCCTATCTCTATCCACTCGTTGGCATCGTCCTCGGAATTCTCTTCCTCAATGAAGAGATTTCCTTGCAGCTTCTGACAGGTGGTGCATTGATTATCGGCGGCATTATCCTGGCAAACAGCCGCCTGCAATTTCCTCTCCGCGTTCAAAAGTAAACATGAAAGCATCTCCTCCCTTTCGCACCGGATATGCCGCCGTAGTTGGCAAACCAAATGTGGGTAAATCCACGCTGGTCAACGCCCTGCTTGGGCAAAAAATCGCCGCAGTATCTCCCCGACCACAAACCACCCGCCGGCGGCAGCTTGGCATTCTCACATTGCCAAATGCACAAATCATCTTTGTGGATACCCCAGGTATCCATGAGCCGGTGCACAAACTCGGCGAGTTTATGAACAGCGAGACAGCAGCCACGCTCGAAGACGCCGATATAATTGTTTGGGTGGTGGATGTCAGCAGCTCTCCTACCGCAGAAGATGAACTCGCGGCTGGCAAGCTGACCGCGATTGAACATCTCCCGCCTGTTATCCTGGCTTTGAACAAAGCAGACCTCACAGGCAAAGAAGCGCTTGTCCAAAACGGGAAGAAATATCAGGCGCTCGACCCGGGCGTGGGAACAATCTTGCCGCTGAGCGCGGTTTCCGGCTTCAATCAGGAAAAACTGCTTGCCATGTTAATAGAAAGCATGCCCGAAGGCGCCCCTTTCTTCGATGAAGATCAGGTGACCGACTTTTACGAGCGCGAGATTGCCGCCGACCTGATCCGTGAAGCAGCTCTGCACCACTTGCGCGATGAAATTCCGCACGCTGTGGCCGTCCGGATAGATGAATTTAAAGAAAGAGACAAGGAAAACGCCTACATCGCCGCCACGCTGATGGTGGACAAAGAGTCCCACAAGGGAATTATCATTGGCAAAGGCGGTGCAATGCTGAAGAAAATTGGCACAACCGCCCGCCTGGAGATTGAGAGAATGAGCGGGCGCAAAGTTTTTCTGGAATTACGCGTAAAGGTCAACAAAAACTGGCGCAACGACGCCAACGCGCTCAAATGGTTGGGCTATAACCAGAACAACGGATTCTAAGTCTAACTACCAGGGTTACTTATTTCGAAGTGCAGCACCACAAGCCCGGCAATATTGATCTCCTCCGCCGGCGCGCTTCCCACACTGTGAGCAGTACACTTCCCCACTTTCATCTCGTCCCGAACCTGTGACGACGGCTTCTTTTTGGCGGCGGGTTGGGCGGTTTTTCCTGTTCGGCGGAGTATCCTGTCCGGATTGCCAGTACCAAAACGCACCTCCAGCGATAAGCAATATGCCCAGCGCTCCCAGAAACCACGGCACCAACCCAGTGATCGTTGTGCGCCCTGCCGTTTGTGGAGTAATCGGCTGGCTGGGCTGCACCGGTTGAGACTGAAAGCTAAGCAGGTCATCCGGTTTCTCATAAGCTGCTGAGACAATTACCTTATCGCCTGCGGGAATTTCCCCAATAAGCGCATCAAAATACAATAAACCATCCCCGCCGGGGCGACCTGAACCCATGCCAGACGTTCGGGAATCCTCACCGCTGGCGAACACCTGTTGGATTTGAACGTCCATTGCCGATGCATTCACTGGTTGCTGCAACTGGATCTTCATCGAGTGCACCAGGTAATCCCCCGGCCAGGTATAGCTAAAAGAGCGCCGCCCCCCCTGAAGCGCCAGATCCGAATCGTAATACTCGATGCGTACTTCAGGTGATGGCGTTGTAAAGGTGATCCACAGCCAATCGCCGGCAATACGGGTGTCATACGTCATATTCGTCAAACCGCCGTCTGTGCCGCGCATCGCCACCGCATACGGCTCACCTGCTGCACTCGGGATGCGAAATTGAAAATTGGCCGGCAGCGAGAGTGTCGAAGAAAACTTCAGGTCGTACATCACCAGCACGTTCGGTTGATCATACTCCGGCCACAAGCTGACCTGCACACTATCCATCTCCACCGGTTGCTGTGCTTGCGCGGCCGTCGGGAAGAATAGAAAAAAACCAAGCATGAAAATCAAAATCATCTTATTCATTTTTCGCTGCTTTAGAAGACAAAATTACCCACGTAGCCAGGGGCGTACATCGCTTATATTACCATAAATAAGTTCTGGATAGCTTGTATTGTTTTTGAACTTAATCAGTTGGCAAAATTAAAAAATTAAGGATTAGACTACCCTTCCCTCACTCATTTCTCTTCTCACTTCAAATCCCGATTTTCTAAAATATTAGATATTTATCAGAACTGTATCACACAGCTTGACGGCTTATTCCTGACATGTTATCATAATTCACAATGTTTTAGCACTCAAACAAAGAGAGTGCTAAAACGAAGTAGAGAAATGAGTGAACTGACCGACCGCCAAAAATTCATCTTGACCTTGGTTGTGCACGAGCACATCCGTTCTGCCGCGCCGGTTGGTTCAGATCTCCTGGTCAAAAATTACCAACTGGATATCAGCTCCGCTACCGTGCGCAATGAAATGTCCGCCCTGACAGAACTGGGCTATTTGCGCCAACCGCACACTTCGGCCGGACGTGTACCCACCGAGGAGGGTTACCGCTATTTCGTCAGCCATCTGATGCGGGATACCGAGCTTCCGGAGACCACCCGGCGGATGATCAGTCACCAGTTCCATCAAACCCGTAACGACGCCGATGAGTGGATGCGCCTGGCTGCATCCGTCTTGGCGCGCCAGTCAAGCGTCGCCTCGCTGGTAACCGCCCCGCATCCGGACAAAGCTCGGCTTAAACATCTGGAATTGATCTCTACACGCGGGCGGCAGGCTCTGATGATCACCGTGACCATTGGTGGGGAGATTCACCAACGTATTGTCACGGTCAACGACCCCGTGACACAGGAGATGCTTACCATCACCTCCCAGCGCCTCACCGGCCTCTTCAGCGGCAAGGGTGCAGATGAAATACAGGCCTGGCAGGCACAGCTTCAGGGTTTGGACGCGGAAATCGCCGCCTGGCTGGTAGACGAAATGATCGAAGCCGATGCGCTTGGCTCCGGAGATATTTACCTTGATGGACTGAAAAATGTGCTGGCTGAGCCGGAGTTTTCCGGCTCGGAAGAAGCCCGCCGCGCTTTGCGTCTGCTGGAAGAACGTCCCTTGCTTTACGACCTGCTTTCCAACACCAAGGTTAGCAATGGGATTGGCGGTGTGCAAGTCTTGATCGGCGGTGAAGGCGCCTGGGATGAATTCCGGCAGTGGTCAATGGTCTTGGCGCCTTATGGTCAACCCGGGTTGGCAACTGGAACCTTGGGCGTAATGGGCCCAATACGCATGCCCTACGGGCGGGCAATTTCAGCCGTGCGCTTTTTGGCCGGCATCCTCAGCGAGATGGTTACTGAATCGTTGGAAGAATAAGCTATTTGGAGAGTACGAAGATATGGAAAAAGGCAGAAAACGAGCAGAACAGAAAGGGCAACCCTTGCAAGCGGAAAGCGCCGAAATCACTGCCGAAGGCAAACAGGCCACTGGATCGGAATTAGAATCCGCCTGCCGCGAGGAACTGGGACAAATGCAAAAAGAATTAGAGCAAGCACAGCAGCAGTCGAGTGAATATTTTGAAGGCTGGCAGCGAGAACGGGCGGATTTCTCAAATTACAAGAAGCGTGTTGAGCGCGATCGGGTCGCGCTTTCTCACACGATCAGCGCAAATATTATCAAGAAATATCTTGTCATCCTGGATGACATGGAGCGGGCATTGAAACACCGCCCCCCCAACAATGAAGACGCACTGTGGGTGGAAGGGGTCGAACTAATTTATAAAAAACTACAAAATATTCTCGAACAAGAAGGCGTCGAACGTATTCCCGCGGAAACAGAGGAATTTGACCCCAACCGGCATGAAGCTATTTCATATGAAGAAAGTCCCGATCACGAAAGCAATCAAGTTATCGAGGTCATGGAGCAAGGATACATGCACGGCGACCGGGTGCTTCGCCCGGCGCGCGTGCGAGTCGCACGTTAGGAGAGGATTTAAATGGGAAAAATCATAGGCATTGATCTTGGTACCACCAACTCTGTCGTGGCGGTGATGATGGGCGGCGAACCCGTTGTCATCCCTACCGCCGAAGGCGAACGGCTCTTACCCTCCGTTGTCGCCGTCAACAAAAACAAGGAAAGGCTGGTCGGCCGAACGGCTCGCAACCAGGCAATCACCAATCCGGAGAATACAGTCTTCTCAATTAAGCGGTTCATGGGTCGAAAATATGATGACCCCGAGGTGTCCCACGCGCTGCCGCACATCCCCTACAGGGTCACCAAGTCTCAAAATGGCGATATCCGCGTAGTTCTGGATGAGAAGGAATATTCCGCCCCGGAAATTTCGGCCATGATTCTTTCAAAGCTCAAAGCGGATGCAGAGGCTTACCTGGGTGAGACGGTAACACAGGCGGTCATCACCGTCCCCGCTTACTTTAACGATGCACAGCGTAACGCCACCAAAGACGCAGGTAAAATCGCCGGCTTGGAAGTGCTGCGTATCATCAACGAACCTACAGCCTCCTCACTGGCTTATGGGCTGGACAAAAAGAAAAATGAGGTAATCGCTGTCTATGACTTGGGCGGCGGCACCTTTGATATTTCCATTTTAGACGTCGGTGACGGCGTCTTTCAGGTACGCTCCACCGCCGGCGACACCTACCTGGGTGGCGACGACTTCGACCAGCGCATAATGGACTGGCTGGTGGATGAATTTAAGAAAGCCAATGGCATTGATTTGCGCAATGACCGCCAGGCGCTCCAGCGCTTGAAAGAAGCCGCCGAAAAGGCAAAGATTGAGCTTTCCAGTGTGCTGCAGACGGAAATCAACCTGCCTTATATCACCGCCGATGCGAGCGGCCCCAAACATCTGGTGATCACTCTGTCGCGCGCCAAGGTGGAGCAATTAACCAGTGATCTGGTAGAACGCACGCTTGAACCTGTCAAACGTGCCCTTGCTGATGCCAATCTCAAAACCGGCGACATCAACGAAGTCGTTTTGGTCGGTGGAATGATACGTATGCCAGCCGTACAGGAAGCTGTGCGCAAATTATTCGGCAAGGAACCTCATAAGGGCGTCAACCCGGATGAAGTTGTCGCCGTCGGCGCCGCCATTCAGGCTGGCGTGCTGGGCGGCGAAGTCAAAGACATTCTCCTGCTCGACGTTACCCCGCTGACGCTTTCTGTAGAAACGATGGGAGGCGTGGCCACACCGTTGATCGAGCGCAATACTACCGTACCAACACGCAAGAGCCAGATCTTCTCAACAGCCGCTGACAGTCAGACTCAAGTGGAAATCAACGTTCTACAAGGAGAGCGCCCGATGGCTTCCGACAATAAGTCACTGGGCAAGTTCACCCTGGATGGCATTCCCCCCGCCCCGCGCGGTGTGCCGCAAATTGACGTTACCTTTGATATTGATGCCAATGGCATTCTGAAGGTTACCGCACAGGATAAAGCCAGTGGGCGCAGCCAACACATCACCATCACCGCTTCCTCCGGCTTAAGCGAAACCGAGGTCGAGCGTATGCGTAAGGAAGCCGAATTGCATGCCGATGAAGACCTCAAGCGCAAAGAACTAATCGAAGCCCGCAACCATGCCGACAACACGATCTACAGCAGTGAGAAACTGATGAAAGATTACGGTGACAAGGTCGCTGCAGAGATGAAGACAAATATCGAGGAAAAAGCCAGCCAGTTAAAAGAACTGCTCAAAAGCGATGACCACGATGCAATTGTCCGGGCGACGGAAGAGCTTGGCCAGTTGATTCAGCAGGTCGGTGGCAGTATGTACCAGCAGCCTGGTGCCGAACACAGCAGCGAGGGTACTCCCCCACCCGACATGGGCGGTGAAGGCGGCTCTTCGGGCGGCGACGACGTAGTTGATGGAGAATTCAGGAACGCCTGATTGGTAATCGTAACGATACAAGGAGACTTCCACACCACTTCAGGGGCGGAAGTCTCCCTCTCATGTTTACGGGTATAGAATATAAAGCGAACTCGTTTAGAGGGGCAGGAAAAAAGGTTGCATGGTTACACAACGTGATTATTATGAAGTTCTGGGGATAGGGCGCAACGCCTCACCGGAGGACCTAAAAGGGGCTTTCCGAAATCTGGCGCGCCAGTACCACCCCGATGTTAATAAAGAACATAATGCCGAGGAACGCTTCAAGGAAATTAACGAAGCGTACGCCGTCCTATCTGACCCCGATAAACGTGCCGCTTATGACCGTTTCGGCCATGCTGGTGTAAACGGCATGGGTGGTATGCCGGATTTCACCACAGTCAATGTTTCCGATATCTTCGAAGAAGTCTTTGGCTTTGGCACAAACCGCAGACAGCGTAAAGGTCCCCGTCGGGGCGCCGACCTGGCATATACAATTGATCTGACATTTGAAGAGGCCATCTTTGGTGTTGAGAAAGAGGTGGAAATCACACGGGATGAAACTTGCACCACCTGCAGTGGCAGCGGCGCGGAACCCGGCACCAGCCCCATCCGTTGTGCGAATTGCGGCGGGCATGGTGAAGTACAAACAATGCGGCAAACTTTTTTGGGCTCCATGGTACAGGTAACCACCTGTCCAACCTGTAACGGCAAGGGCGAGGTAATCAACACCCCCTGCAAAGTTTGCCGGGGGCGCGGTATCGAACGAAAGACAATCAAAAAAGTAGTCCAGGTGCCCGCAGGTGTTGATGGCGATATTCAAATTCGTCTGGCAGGTGAAGGGCAGCCCGGTGTAAACGGCGGGCCTAACGGCAACCTGTTCTTCAAGGTAAACGTCCGGCCTCACAAGTTCTTCCGCCGCCGCGACAACAACATCTTGATTGATTTGAGCGTCAATATTGCCCAGGCCGCGCTGGGTGCTGAGGTGGAAATTCCTACCATGGACGGTCCCGCGAAACTCAAAATCCCTGCAGGCGTACAACCCGGTAAGGTGCTCACCATGAAAGGCAAAGGCGTTCCTTATCTGCGCGGCAATGGACGCGGCGACCAGCTTGTCATCCTCAATATCGAGGTTCCCACCCGTCTGACAAGCGAGCAGCGCGACCTCTTTGAAAAACTCGCGCAGACCCTCGGGAGCGAGGTTTTACCCCAAGAAAAAGGCTTTATGGATCTCTTGAGGGATGTCTTCGGTGGATAGCCCCGCGCGCTGGCTGGAAGTTTCCATGACGGTAAGCGGCGAACTGGCTGAAGCGGTCGCTGAAGTATTGGGACGGTTTGCCAATAACGGTGTGGTTATTGAGAGTGGTGTAGTCTATAAAGATGCTTCCGATGAAGGCACACCGGTGGATCCCGTGCGCATTTTTGGCTATTTGATTGCGGACGAAAAACTGGAAGAGACCCGCCAACGGCTCGCAGAAGCCCTGTGGCATTTAGGACAAATTCAAGCACTGCCCGAAGTGCAATATCGCGCCATTGCAGATGAAGATTGGATGGCAGCATGGAAAAAACACTACCGGCCCATCCCCATTGGACAGCGGCTGCTCATCTTGCCCGCCTGGATCAAAAAAGAGCAAACCGGACGTATTGCCGTGCGCATTGACCCCAGCATGGCCTTCGGTACCGGTACTCATCCCACCACGCAGTTATGTCTTGAGGTGGTCGAAGAATACACCCGACCCGGCATGGACGTCTTGGATGTGGGCTGCGGGTCAGGCATCCTCGCTATTGCGGCTCTGAAGCTCGGTGCACACCACGCCCTGGCGGTGGATACAGACCGTGCCGCAATCCGCGCCACACGCGAAAACGCTGTTGCAAATGGCGTAGAGGAAAAGATCAAGGTTGGTGTCGGCTCTGTAAGCGAGGTTCGGAACGGCGATTTCTCCCTGCGGCAGGCGCCCCTGGTGCTCGCCAACATCCTCGCTCCTGTAATTATTCGTCTCTTTGATTCTGGGTTGGCCGCCCTGGTCGAACCTGGTGGCTTGTTGGCACTCTCCGGCATTTTAGCTGAACAATCCCAGGAAGTGGAAGCAGCCGCCTCGCGTCAAGGTTTATCGTTTATAGAGCGCAAACAAAGCGGCGATTGGATTGCGTTGGTTTTTCGAAGGTAAACGGGCTACCAAACCCGTTCCAAGTCCGGGTTGTTGCTGGCTTTGCGTCCAACTTTTGCCATATTAACCCACTGTCCATCCACTTTAATGCGCACCACGTCCGCGGTGTAATCCGTGACAGTCGAACCATGGTTGTCAAACAACGATGAACCTACTGCGTAAATATCCACCGGAACATGCAGTTTCTCAAACTTTTGAATCTTCTCCGGGTTAAACCCGCCGGAGACAACAATTTTAACATCCTGACAGTACTGCCGGGCGCGCTCCCGCCAGGCTGGCGGCAGATCCCAACTTTCCCATGCAGCATTTAACGCTTGCCGCACCAAAAATACCAGGCGCGGGTTGACTCCTAAATCTAAAGCCGGGTCCCCTAAAGGTGGAACCGAAACATCCCGCAGCGAACCGCTCGTATCCAAGCGTACGCCATACAGACGGTAGCGCTCTGCTTCTTCCAGGTTGCCGGAATCCACTAATTCACGGTAACGCTGAAACATCGAGCGGCAAACCAGCAAGGAGTCGTTGACAGAATCATTATTGAAATCCACAAGCGCAATGCGAGGCACCTGTACCGGCAACACCTGAGCAAAAGCGCGCATCGCCTCGCAAGTATCTCCTAAAAAAGCGGCAATGGCCGCATGTGCCACCGTGCCTCCGCCTGCGCCTCCCCACCAGTCGCCCTGGGCATCGGTGGAAACAAAAGGCCCCAACGTACCGGCAAAGTCCACATTAAATCGTTGCACGGCAATATTGTAAGCATACCCATCAGCAGCTTGCACCTCGTGCAAGTCAAAGCGCGCCGGGAAGAAGAGCATCGGTTTGCCGCGCGCCGCCTGCAGCGCCTGGTAGACATTGGTTGCCACCCGGCTGGCGCGGGTCAGGATTCCGAGTGTGGGGGTTTCGAGCAGGGCAAAGTCACGATAGCGTCCGTGTACCCGCAAGACGGGTTGTACAGCGAGTGGGTCGCCATTGCTTTTCACCACACTACCGTCATGTACTGCCCAAACCCGCAAATGGTCTGCTGTATTGACAAAGCTCTCACCATCCCAATACCCGGTGCACTGCCGCAGCATGCTCAATGCTTTGTCTACGCCCACCACAATCGTTGTGTCGGGGCGGCGCGTAAACCATTGCATCTCTACTTCCAAATCACCACACTCAATCCCCTCCGGCGAGATACCTTCGGGCAGATGGTTGTGCACACCCTGGTAACGGTACCCACCCGCGGCCAGTACTTGCAGCATCAGGGCAATATTGGTGAAGTATTTGTCGGTGTACCAGCCTTTGCGCATACGCTCAAAATCAAGCTTAAAAGTTTCATCCGGCAACCGCTGTCCGTCAAAAATACTCATGTGCGTCTCGCTCCCCGATTATATTGTGTCAATTATACACGAATTATACTCCGCCAATATAAAAAGTCAAGCGGTTTAGCGCCGCCGATTTTCCAACTCCGTTAGGATATCCGCGGGAGTTAAACCGCGTACCGCCAACAGCACCAGGATATGGTAGGTTAAATCTGCGAGTTCAGAGACCAGGCGCTGGTCACCCTGCCGGCCTGCCGCCAGTACAACTTCAATTGCCTCTTCACCGACCTTCTTGATGACCTCATCCTCGCCTTCAGCAGCCAGCCGCGCAGTATAGGATTCTTCCGGAGAAGCATGCAAACGCTCCTGAATGGTTGCAAACAATTCTTCAATTTCCATCGCTGTCCTCCTGTGGCGCCGGATCAAAACATGTGCGCGCGCCGGTATGACAAGCCGGTCCCGCCGGTTGCACGGCAATTAACAAGGTGTCTCGATCGCAATCGAGTCGCGCTTTCTTCAGAAACAAAAAATTCCCGGAAGTCTCTCCCTTGAGCCACAAGCGCTTGCGAGAACGAGACCAGAAATGCACGCGCCCTGTTTCAAAGGTGAGCCGCAGCGCTTCAGGGTTCATCCAGGCAAGCATCAACACCGCTCCATCCTCCACATCCTGAATTATCGCCGGAACCAACCCATTTTGATCATAGCATACTTCATCCAATTTCATCGCTCCCCTCCAGCCGCACCGGAACCCCCGCAGCAGCAAGATACCGTTTTACCCCCCCAACGTTTAAAACGCCATCATGGAATAAAGACGCGGCCAGCGCGGCATCTGCCTTCCCTTTCTTGAAAATGTCCACAAAATCCTGGAGGCAGCCCGCCCCACCCGAGGCAATTACCGGCGTGGAAACTGCCTCAGCGATGGCACTCGTCAAGGGCAGGTCATAACCTGCCAGAGTTCCGTCACGGTCCATACTTGTCAACAGCAATTCACCCGCGCCCAATTCCACACCACGCACAGCCCATTCAACTGCATCCAGTCCGGTGGGGGTACGCCCGCCATCAATTACCACCTCCCATCGAGCCGGGTCATTACCGGGGATAAGGCGGGCATCTATCGCCAGCACCACACACTGTGCGCCAAAGCGCGCGGCGCCTTCACTTAACAGCTGAGGGTTACGCACTGCGGATGAATTAATACTGATCTTGTCTGCGCCCGCCAGCAAAAGGCGGCGCATATCCTCCACGCTGGCAACACCACCGCCTACCGTAAAAGGCATACGTACTTGCTCAGCCACCTTACGCACAATCTCCACGACTGTTTTCCGCCCCTCCACAGTCGCCGAAATATCCAGAAAAACCAGTTCGTCTGCGCCAGCCCGATCATAGATCGCTGCCTGTTCCACCGGGTCTCCTGCATCTCGCAGCCCCAAAAAGCGAATACCTTTCACAACCCGGCCATCGCGGGTATCAAGGCAGGGGATAATTCGTTTTGCCAGCATTTTCTTCTCCTTTTGCAATCTCCAAGGCATCCTGAAGCAAGATGTGTTCTTCATAAAGTGCCCGGCCTAAAATGACACCCGCCAGCCCCAGTGTCCGTGCCTCTGTGACCTCCTCCAAACGATCAAAACCGCCGGAGGCAATCACTTGCAGGCCGCTTTGTTGTGCCAAAGCGGCAGTCTCAACCAGGTTCGCCCCGTATCCGGTGCCATCCCGAGAAATGTCCGTATAGATTATCCAGCGCAAACCTTGTTCTGCCAGTTCTTGCGCAAGTGCCAGAGCACCGACACCGCCACCCTCAGCCCAACCACGCACCTGAACGATGCCTTTACGGGCGTCTATGCCCGCGACGATTTGTTCACCTCCCCAACGCCGCAAGCCCTCCCGCAACAGGCTGGGCTGTTCGACCAGCACTGTCCCCAAAATTACGCGGGTCACCCCCAGGTCAAAAGCAGCCTCCAAAGCTTCCTGTGAACGCAAGCCACCGCCGAATTGAACCCGCGCGCCGTACCGGGCGGCAGTGGTTACAATCCGGGCGGTTGCTTCGTGGTTGGCGTGGCTGGCTTCGCTAAAGGCGCCATCCAGATTGACAACATGCAGCCAGACAGCACCCTGCTCGCACCAGCGCCGCGCTGCCTCTTCCGGAAAAAGCGGGTAAGTGGTCTGCTGGCTGGGATCGCCGGTGCGCAAGCGCACTACCTGCCCCTGCCGCAGATCAATCGCTGGATAAATTTCAAATGTGGTTAAAGGTTTGTTTTTCATTATCCAAGTTCCAAGAAGTTCGTCAAGATTTTCAGACCCACCCGCTGGCTCTTTTCAGGGTGAAACTGTACACCATAAAGGTTGCCGTGCTGCACCATGCTGGCAAAGTCTTGAATGTAATCTGTTTGTGCGCTGGTATCCCGCAGCTCAGCCTGACAGTAATAGGAATGGTTGAAATAGGCATACGCGCCCGCAGACAGGTTTTTTAGAAGCGCCCCGCCTCCATTTTGTGGCCAGAGTTGGTTCCAGCCAGTGTGAGGAACCTTGCCCTGCGGGGTCTCGATGAAACGCACGACACAACCCGGCAACAGACCTAATCCATCGAAGCCGCCGAACTCCTCGCTGCTCTCAAAGAAAGCCTGCATTCCCACGCAAATCCCCAACAGCGGGTCACCGCGCGCTACGCAAGCTCGCAGCGGTTCCGCCAAACCGCGCGAGGAAAGTCCGGTGACAAACTGACCAAACGCCCCCACCCCCGGCAATACCACCCTCCCCGCCTCCAACTCTTGCGGGCTGGTCACCAGCCGCACCTGCGCGCCGAGCGAGGTTAATGCTTTGGCAACCGAACGAATATTGCCTGTGCCTGCATCCACCAAAAAGATTGGCTTGCTTTTCATACGCTTACTGTACCCTTACTTGAAAGCACCTGTTGGCTGCGTCGCGGGTCTATCTCGACGGCTGCAGCCAGGGCGCGCGCCAGCGCCTTGAAGAGCGCCTCCACCTGATGATGATCATCCCGGCCATAGCGCACAACAGCGTGGATATTACAGCCGGCGCGCTGGGCAAAGGAGGCAAAGAAATGTTCCCACAAGCTGTTATGTACGCCTCCCGATGCTGGCGTAATCCAGCCAGCCTGAAAGACCGTGTAAGGCCGGCCCGAAAAATCCACCACAACCTCCGCCAAGGCTTCGTCAAGCGGAAACAAAGCCCAGCCACAGCGCCGGATACCGCGCCGTTCACCGAGTGCCCGATTAAAGGCTTCTCCCAGCGCCAGGGCCACGTCTTCGACTGTATGGTGCGGGTCAATCTCTAAATCGCCCTGGGCGTGAATATCCAGATCGAACCCGCCATGCGTACAAAGCTGTTCCAACATATGGTCGAAAAACCCGACGCCTGTACTGATCTGTCGCTGCCCGCTGCCGTCCAACTCGACGAAGACTTGCAGCGAAGTCTCGCGCGTCTGTCGTGAGATGGCAGCACAGCGCCCGCCACCTTGCAAAGAATTGACTGCCAGTGCTTCCGTCGCGGACACTTCTTCTGTCCATGCCATCCGAATTTTGGCGCGTTCCTCCGGGTTTTGTACCTGAGCGAGCAACGCGGCAGCCACACGCTCGGTAGATTGGGAAGTTCCAACCGTGATACGGATGCAATCGGAAAGCCCGGGCGAATCGTAATAGCGCACCAGGATGCCTTCCGCTTCCAGCGCCTGGCGCATATCCGGCGCCGCCATGCCCGTCACACGGCAAAGGAGAAAATTGGCTTCGGAGGGAAAAACGTGCAGGAAAGGAAATGAAGCCAGGCGTGCCGCGAGCCGGTCGCGCTCCGCGGTAATTGCCTGAACTTTCTGCATTCTTTCATCCAAGTCTTGCAATGTCGCGATGGCAGCCGCGCTGGCCGCAGCACTGACGTTATAGGGCTGCTTCGCTTTCCACAGGGCGGGCAATAAATCGCCCGGAAAAGCGCCATACCCTACCCGCAGCCCAGCCAGCCCAGCCCATTTGCTCATCGTCCGCAGTACCACCAGGTTCGTTCGCGCCGGCACCTGGCAAATCAGACTGGATGCTGCCCCCAAACCGCCGCCAGTGAACTCAATATAAGCTTCGTCAATGACCACCAATACAGGCAGTGCCAGCACCGCCTCCAGTTCCAAGGCGCTCAATCGCCGACCGTCCGGGTTGTTGGGAGATGCCAGAAATAAAACCTTGGGGTGAGCCAATTGCACCGCTCGTCGGATTTCCTCAAGATCTAACGAGAAATCCGCCTTGCGGGGCGCCTCAACGATCTGACCGGCATTTAGAAGCGTGTCGAAGCGGTACATTCCAAAGGTTGGAGGGCAAATCAGAACATGATCTCCGGGGTCGAGCAACACCCGCAAGAGCAAATCAATCAACTCGTCGGCGCCTGCCCCCGCCAACAGGTTTTCCATAGGAACACCCGTGAATTCCGCCAGGCTGGCACGCAATTCACGACTTTCCGGATCGGGGTAAAAATGAGCGCTCGCAAGACCCGCCAGTGCCGCACGGGCGCGCGGCGACATCCCATATGGATTCTCGTTGGCATCCAGCTTAACGATTGTTCCCGCCGGGCGGCCCAAACGCGCTGAAAGCACATCGGGCGGCACAATCGGCTGATAAGCCGATAATTTTTCCAGATGTTCTGCAATTTTCATATTCACTCCTGTTCTCCGTCTCTCGTTTGCTCATTTCCCAATACTTCCAACATGCGACGGTAACGCGGCGGTTCCTCTTCGAAGATATACGCCACCGGCATAGCCACCACCCCGCTGCCGCCAGCAGCCCGAATCTCCTGTATCGTCTGGAATAAACGCTGGCGCGGCACGATCAGATTGGCGGCATACCAGTTTGGGTCTTCGTCGCGCACGATTACACGCGAAACAGTAGGCCCTTGCAGCCCGTGAATGTTGCAGTTCTCAAAAATCCTATCCGCGACTTCTTTCGGTGAACCCGCACGCATATTTGCAAAGATTGCCAATGTATCCTTGGCACGCAAGTGCGCTTCGAGGTATTCGAGGAGAATACGCGCCATTCTCAGCGTCTTTGGATTGTTGCGCAAGCAGTTTTTATTGGCAATTAAAACCGCCTCCGATTTAATAAGAGCGCCGTCTTCGATCAATTGCAGCCGGTTATCCTGCAACGTTTGGCCCGAAGAGACCACATCGGCAATAATATCTGCATATCCTATCGCCGGCGCGGTTTCCAGCGTGCCCTCAGCAGTAATCAAATTCGCGCGGATTTGCCTTTCCGTCAGAAACGCCCCCGTCAGTACCGGGTACTTGGTGGCAACGCGCAGCGGCCGGCTTAATTGTGACGAGAAACGCTGCAAGTCTTTTATATCCCGCAACCCCAGAGATTCCGGCGCAGCCAGAGCAACCCAGCAGCCACCAAAACCCAATGCCTCATGCAGCACCAGAACATCGCCATTAGGACCGCGCCGTTCGGCAACGACATCCAAACCAGTAATGCCAAAATCCACACTGCCATCGCGTACCGAAACAACAATATCCGCCGGGCGCTGGAACAAGACCTTTAAACCCGGCAGGGAAGGGACCTCCGCCTCATACTGACGCGGATTCGGTTTGTATACCGCCAAACCACACGCCTTTAAAATCCCCAGGGTTTCCTCAGCCAGCCGCCCCTTGGAGGGCAGTGAGATACGGGCATTGATAGCTTTTGCTTCGCTCATTTTCTTATTCCTTTCCGGTCAAAGACTTCATAACGCAGGTGTAATAAAAAAACCCCCGAGACCGGGGGTTTTGGATGTTTGTGAAAAGCTGTCTACCAGAATATCCAAAAACGACCAAACCGCCGGCTGGGGCTGGGAGAACTGGTATGGTGATGAAACTTCAGTCCAACGTACATGACAGCGTTTACTTTAATACCAAGCGGGTAAACTGTCAATGGTAAAACCAAATTTTAGGCCAAAAGCTTTGCGATGTCTAACCGAGAATTGATTCCACGCAGGGCAAAACACACCCACCAGGTTGGAAACGCCGGCAGTGCTTGCAGCTTATAAGACCTGACTCTCCCATCGGAAATACTGAGTTTTCGTACACATACAAATCCATGGCATCCAGACAAACGCCAGCAAATGTATAAGAAGAAAAAGCGTTGTGTTTCCAGAGGGTACAAGTGTCGTTCCGCTACCGCAAAACGGGTCCAAAACAATATCATTTTTTTGAAAATATATTTGTTTTTTAAACTCATCCGTATGTTCGTCCAAAAAGTACTCTACCAGTTGAGGAATGAATTTACCCTTGTAAGGATGAAGCCTGTGAACATGTTTTGTTCTCTCACTTTCTTTTACTTTTTCAAAAGAAAGATGCCAATCCAAATCTTCTCCTAAAGCATTTTTCCATTCAGTTTCTCTTTGACTCTGATTTGAGTAATAATCCAGTAAGTCTTGTTTATAAACCTTCACCTCCCCATTACCATTAACTTTTCGTACCTGACCATATTGAACCAGATAAGAGATATTGGAAGAGTTTATTTTTCTATGAAATTTTGTATTTACCCACTCAACAGCTTGCTTAAAGGTGAGAGTTTCTGCTTCCATTTACTGTTTGTCTGCCTTCTTAAATGAATTGTAAACATTGCACTCAATTGTATATCTGTTTTCACGGAATAGCAAAAATCATCCGCACACTGCTCTTCCGCGATTTGCCGAAATTCCAACCACCTCATGGCATCCCTGTTTTGTAAAGAGACATCCGCAGTTTTCTAATAGCAACATTACCAGTGATTTGCATTTCTTCCTCCCCCCTGTCAAGCCAAATGATAATGTTACCGAAAAGACATCGTTGGTTCAAATGATAATGTTACCGACGGGTCCGCCTCCTTGATCAAGGTTTCAAAGATGTTCACAGTATTATCCTTATCCAAAACA
>JADLFQ010000043.1 GCA_020845515.1 Anaerolineaceae bacterium
ACTTTTGCTTAATTTTTTCTAATTTTAAAAACCTTGTAATTTAAATAAAACGGCGTATACTACGCAATTGAAAATAGAAAATATAATACTCTAGACAGTACACCTTGTCCGCCAAGCCAGGGTGAATCCAAAGGAGCGCTTCTGCGCCCTTTTATTTTGGGAAAACCGCCCAACAATAGCGGTATGAAAGGAACAATAGATTATCATGAATGACAAAGAATCAAACACCCTGGCAAACACCCCGGAACAAGAAGCCCAGGAACAGGAAGGCGAAAAACCTCCCTCTACCAGGCCGCGACCGTCGCGTCCCTGGCGGGTTGCGGTAATCGCTAATATACGGGGGCAAAGCGCACCCACCGACCACCAGGCACAAGACGCCGGCGCGGAGTTTGATAAACCCGAAACAATTCAGGCCATTCAGAGTGCAATTGAATCGGACGGCCATTCCACCATCTTTTTACCAGCTGATGCCAATCTTCCCGGGGAATTGCAACACTTTTATCCCGATATTTGCTTTAACTTAGCCGAAGGGCTAGGCGGTGACGCCCGTGAAGCTCAGGTTCCAGCCCTGCTGGAAATGATGCACATTCCCTATACTGCCTCACGCGTGCTTGCTAATGCGCTGGGACTTGATAAGACCATGACCAAACGCATCTGGAGCGAGGCAGGCTTGCCCACCGCGGCTTACCAGGAGTTCAGGCGCGGCGATGAGCCGCTTCATCCCGGCCTTCAATACCCTTTGTTCATCAAGCCTGCTCGCGAAGGCACCGGGATGGGGCTGGATGAACGCTCGATCGCGCACAATGAGAGTGGACTTCGCCGCCAGATTCGTTGGGTGACCCAAAATTACCGGCAGCCGGCGCTGGTAGAGTCATTTCTGCCAGGCCGCGAATTCACCGTAGCCGTAATGGGACGGGCTGGCGCAGCTTACTATTCCCGCCGGAGTGGTGATTATGGACGGGATGGATTTATCCGCTTCCCTGTTTTGGAAGTGGATAACAACGGCACAGCCACACCTGGAGTCTACGGTCACCTGACCAAAACACTCTATACCGGTGAAGCAGGTGTACCCCGCTTCCTGTGTCCGGCGCCGATCCCACAAACATTAACCCGTCGCCTGCAGAAGCTTGCCATTCAAGCCCACCAAGCAATCGGAGCCTTGGATATTTCCCGCGTCGATATACGTCTGGATGCCGCAGGCCGGCCCTGCTTGATTGAAATCAACACTCTGCCTGGCCTTACACCCGACTTCAGCGACCTGTGTGTCATCACCAATGCCAAAGGTTGGAGCTACAACGATTTAATTCTGGAAATTCTTTACCTGGGCGCATCCCGCTTTGGCCTTCTGCAAACTCTCGAGCCAATCGCGTTGCCAAGTATTAAAGAATACGCCCGGGTTTTGCGCAAATAAACTCACCGCAAGTCAGATTATTCTGGCAAAGCGATGTAATACAGTTAATCAACTCAAATGGTGCAGTCAGTTTGGCTGCACCATTCTTTTAAAGCAAAATATATGTGATTAAATAAACCCAAAAGGAAAAACAGCCATAATCAAAGGTGTCAGATCCAGGATCAACTTTCCCACCACCAGACCGAAGATAAATCCCGCCACGATATCAGAAAGATAATGTAAGCCCATAGTAACTCGTGAAAGGCTCATCAACGGCGCCCAGATCAAAACAGCCAGGCTGAACCACGGTGGTCCCAGCCCCCAGGAAAGAATAACCAACAGGCCGGCACGGGTTGCATGCCCCGAAGGAAATGAATGCGGGTCGGTGCTGCGATAGACCGCCCCCCACTCCCCTTCAGGCCGCCGCCGCCGTATGATAAATTTAAACGCAAAAACTAACAGCGCCTGCAACACAATCGCTCCGCTCAGCAGCGCGGCACGGTTATGCCAATCTCCCTTCGAAAAGACCCAAATCGGAAACAAAGCCGCAATCCAGTACCATGAATCGCCGGAGTGCGCCAACCAGGAATTTAAACGCCACCAAAAACCATCCGTAGGCTGCAAGCGAATCCGGTGCGATAAACGATCATCAATATCGAGAATGGTTCGTAATGCCGCGGTCATTTTGGAGAGTATACCATTGATTTAATGTTGGTTTCTCTAATCCCGTCTGGCGTCGCGCCTGCTCTCATAAATGAAATGAGAATATCCGGCTGAGTCAAACATGCTTCCGTGCTTAGCACTCCACTGCCTGGCAAACATGGAGAGGTGTGAGGAATTGACGAAAAACAAACCTCGCCGGTTTTTACCGGGCGCATTGTTATATAATGTGGATTGAGCATCAGGAGGTCACCCTATGGCGGAACTCTTTAAACTTCAAGAAGCACCGCACCGGTTAAAAAGAACTTTTCTTGTCATCATCAATACCCTCGCAATGATCAGCCTGGCTTGTGCCGGGTTCTCTTCCGGTACAATTATGCCAGCCCCCGCAACGCATACCCCCTCATCTTTCACTCAATCCACTACCTTATCCGAGACTTTACCGCCTGTTATTATGGAAACCAGCCCAATGGAGGGAAGTGAGATCTATTCCACCAGCGGGATCACCTTGTTCTTTAACCAGCCAATGAATCGTGAAACAGTCGAGGCATCTTTCAAAATCATGCCCGCCCTTTCCGGTAAATTCGAGTGGCTGGACGAGAACCGCGCGCTCCGCTTCCTTCCTTCGGAGGATTTGCCGCTCGAATCCGAGATTTCTGTGACCGTGGAGATGACTGCAAGCGCAATCAACGGATTACCGCTGCCAGAACCTGCCGAGTTTCACTTCCGCACGCCCAAACCCCTCAAAGTCACCGAGCATATCCCTGCGCTGAACGATGTAAATATCAGCCCGGATACAGCCATCGTAGCCGCCTTCAACCAGCCTGTAGTTCCCCTGGGAGCAGAGAACGAGAGAAGCGTTCCTGCGTTCACACTTACGCCGGAAGCGGAAGGACAGGGGCAGTGGTTGAACACCAGCACATACGCATTCTATCCCGACCCGCCTCTGCAAGGAGGGATTTCCTACCGGGTTCAAATGAACCCGACACTTGCCAGCACGGCCGGCGCTCTGTTGGATAAGAACGTAGCATCCGTCGAATGGGTTTTTACGACGGCACCGCCCCGGCTGGTTTCGGTCGAACCAGACCCCAACCTTCCTCTCTACCCGGACAGCGCGTTCAAGCTTATCTTCAACCAACCCATGGAGCGCGCCAGCATCGAACAAAACCTCAAAGTGTTGGATGCCTCCGGTGAGAAGATTAGTGGAAGCTTTGCATGGGCTGATGATGACCGCCAGGTTTCCTTCCAGCCGGACATACTTTTAGCGCATAACACACAATACACCCTGACAGCCGGTGCAGGTTTAAGCGGAAAGAGTGGGTCGCTGCTTTCCAGTTCAAAAGATATCATTTACCTGACAACCAGCCCTCTGGCTGTTCAAAACACCAACCCCGCACAAGGGGAACTGCTGCGCTCCTACAGCGAATATACCAGCGTGGTGATTAATTTTAATAATCCCCTCAAGCGACAAAAACTGGATGATTTCATCCGTGTGGAGCCTGCCATATATCAACAAAAGATATATGCCGAAAGCGGCGAGAATGTTGTCTATATTTCGGGCATTTATGAGGCCAGCACAACATATAAGGTGACAATTTTGCCCACCTTGCAAGACCGGTGGGGAAATGAACTCGGTCAAGAAATCCCATTGACATTTATCACTGCTCCCGCATCGCCCTCTTTCACCCTCCCACTCCTTCAGTATGGCGATAATGCAATTTTCATCCTGCCAGGGGAGCCGGCCCTGTCGGCGCAGGCGATCAACATCCCTTCTGTTCGGACGCAGATAGGAAAACTAACACTTCCACAGTTTATTGAGCTCAACGAGAAGGCCACCTACGAAAGGCTGCCGTTAGATTCCGCTGCGCTCACCACAACAATACAGCAAACGCTCAATTTAACACCAGACCGCAGCGCCACGATTACCGTTCCGCTTGCTCCAGCCGGACAGCCTTTGGCAAGCGGTCTGTATTTCATTAACCTTCAAACGCCCGGCGTTCAACTAAAAAACAGCCATTCGCTCCGGCCATTTTTGGGTGTTTCCAGCCATATTCACCTGTTAATGAAGCGCAGCCCGCACCAGATGTTCATCTGGGCGATGAACTTGCAAACTCAACAGCCCATCGCCGGAGAAACCATCGTCCTCTACGACAACAACTTTAACCTCGTCAGCAGCGGAGTGACCAACGAAGAGGGCGTTGTTCGTTTTCCCCTCCCGGGCTACGACTCAAAAATAAGTTATTACGCGGTAACCGGGGAGCCGGGTCAAGAAAATTTCGGCATCGGATTGGAAAAATGGGATACTGGTATCACGAGTTGGGATTTTAATCTGCCTTTATTCCAATACAACAGTCAGAATTTCGCCTATCTTTACACTGACCGCCCGCTCTACCAACCTGGACAAACGGTTAATTTTCGGGCTATCCTGCGCCAGGAAGCATACGGCAAGTACACACTCCCGGATGCTTCAACGATACCAATCAATATCTTGGGGGAATATTCTCCCATCGCAGGCGAAAGGCCGCTCTTAACCACGCTTTCCTTGCCGGTATCTCCCTACGGGACGGCCAATGGTTCGTTCAAACTGCCGCCAGATGCCCCTGCCGGGAATTACAGTCTAATACTCGGCGAGCCGTCGTACGCTGCACTGGATTTTCAAGTTGCTGTTTACAAGAAGCCGGAATTTGAAATCAAGGCTGGTTTTGTCACCCGTGACCAGGTCGCCGGGGAGAAAATTACAGCAAAGATCAATGCAAATTATTACTTCGGTGCACCAGCCGGAAATTTAAAAATAAACTGGGTACTCTATGCGCGGCCGGAAAGCCCCCTCCTCCCTGATGGGTGGACAGCCGGGAAGCAGGATAATTTTGGCTTCTCTTCCTACTCATTCGATTATTCGCCCTTCGGACAAATCATTCAAGAAGGAGAAACAACAACACTTCCAGATGGAACACAGTCTCTCAAGTTCTCCACCGAAGAATTCACTGCCCTTCTCGAAAGTGACCAGCGTCGGGTGCTCACACTGGAAGTAACTGCCCAGGACGAAAGCCAAATGCCCGTGAGCGGCCGGGCTGAAACGATACTTCACCCCGGAAATTTTTATATAGGCGTAAAAAAGGAGAGTTGGACAGGGAAGACCGGTGTTCCACTCGGCTTTCAAATCCAGACGATAGATTGGGAATCCAAACCTTCCGGCAGGCAGAAACTCTTTGCCGAACTGCAACAAGTAACCTGGGAGAGTCAAGACCCAGCCGGGCTTTTTTCTTACCGCGACAGTGTGGAACCAGTTTTCACACCGGTCAGCAGTGTATCATTTGAGACTGATGCACTTGGGCGCGCCAGACTGGAGTTTATTCCTCCAGAACCAGGTCTTTATCAATTGGAAGTTACCGGAGAGAACGCCCTGACGCAGACTTTTGCATGGGTGGCAGGTCATGCAGGGGCGTTCTGGCCCCAATTGGCTAACCAGCAACTCAACTTGACGTCAAATGCATCGGAATACTCTGCGGGAGAAACCGCCAACATCTTCATCCCCAACCCTTTTTCAGGGAAAACCAATGCGCTGATTACTTTTGAAAAAGGCGAAATCCTGCAATCTTTCACAGTGGAATTCGAGGCTGCCAGCTATCAATTTGACCTCCCCGTCACAGCAGAATATGCGCCCAACGGATATCTTTCCGTCACCCTGCTCGGCAAGACAGCCGAGGGCGACCCTGATTTCCGGAGCGGCTATCTTAAAATTGCTGTGAAGCCGGAAACTCAATTGTTGAAGGTTGAAGTCACGCCGCAGCCCACCAAAGCAGCTCCGGGAGGAGAAGTTACGTTAAACATTCAGGTGTCCGATTGGGAGAACAACCCCGTTCAGGGCGAATTTTCCGTAGCATTGGTGGATAAAGCACTATTGGCACTGACCGAACCCAACGCCAAAGATATTCAAGCGGCTTTTTATGACCCTGTTCCTTTAGGCATCTCCACCAGCCTTCCTCTTGCAGCATTTTCCAGACGATCACTTCTAAGTTCGCTAATGGACGGCAAGGGTGGAGGTGGCATGGGACCCCCCTTCTCGGTGCTCCGCTCAAACTTCCAGGACACCGCCTTTTGGAGCGGTAGCGTTGAAACCGATACAGCCGGCATGGCGTTCTTGACCTTGAAATTACCCGATAATTTAACCACCTGGGTCATCACCGTACGCGGTCTGACGAAAGATTCTCGCGTTGGAGAAGCATCTGCGGAACTGACCACCGGCAAGGACCTCATGCTCCGCCCTGTAACGCCGCTTTTTCTGGTGGTAGGAGATAAGGTAGAGTTGGCTGCCATAGTTCATAACAACACCTCAACGTCACTGGATACAACGGTATCCCTTCAGCCCGTTGGATTTGTACTGGCGGACTCCGTTCAGGAAACGCAGAAGGTTAACATCCCGCCGGGTGAACACCGCCGTGTAGCTTGGTACGGGAGCGTACAGGACGTGGAGAAAGTTGAACTGGTTTTCAACGCCCAAGCTGGAGATTTGCAGGATGCCGCCCGGCCAGAATCCGGGTCGCTGCCGGTTTTGAAGTATAGCTCCCCGCAAACCTATGCCGTCTCCGGCACCATGTCCGAAGAAGGGGACAGGCTGGAAGTCATCAGTCTTCCGGCAAGCTATTCTCCCACAGGAGGCAGCCTGACTGTTGAACTTTCCTCGTCGCTTGCAGCCGCCATCCTCAGCGGCCTGGAAGCGTTAAAAACCTATCCCACGGATCTTACAGAAGCCAATCTCTCGCGCTTGTTGGCAAATGTGCAAACGTATCGCGTGTTGAAGGATACCGGCCTGGAATCTCCATCACTGCGTGCCAACCTCGAAACCGCTATTCAAATAAACCTGAAACAAATCCTGCGCAATCAGAATACGGACGGCGGATGGGGGTGGATATATGGACAAACCAGCAATGATTATTTGAGTGCGTACATCCTGCTGGGATTAACCTACACACAGCAAGCTGGCATTATGGTCAATGCCGATGTCATCCAAAAAGCTCAGGGATATCTCACAAATTCACTTCAATTCGCCGAGACTCTCAACCAAACTTGGGAGTTGGACCGGCTGGTTCTTAAGCATTATGCCCTGGCGCAGTCCGGATTATCCTACCCTGAAAGCGCATCCTTATATACAGTGCGCGATAGGCTCAATCCATGGTCAAAGGCCTTGCTCGCGCTGCTCTTCTACCAGTCCGGCCCTGCCGATGAGCGCGCGCTCACATTGCTGTCCGATTTAAAGGGTACTGCTTTGCGGACTGCCAGCGGTGCACATTGGGAAGAAACCACTCCCACATCAATTAATTTGACAACACCCAACCTGAACACTGCCATCGTGGTGAT
Source organism: Anaerolineaceae bacterium (assembly GCA_020845515.1). Classification (GTDB taxonomy): domain Bacteria; phylum Chloroflexota; class Anaerolineae; order Anaerolineales; family Anaerolineaceae; genus Ch132. Next base: position 7,409 of record JADLFQ010000043.1, read on the forward strand.
GACTCTGGCTGCCATGGACCCGGCATCCGATTTGCTCACTGATGCGGTCCGCTACCTGATTGCTCATAGGCGCGCCAGCGGTGGCTGGTACTCCAGCTATGACAGCGCCTGGACGCTTCTGGCGCTAAACGAGGTTTTAAAAGGGACTGGCGATTTGCAATCCACCTACTCTTTCTCGGCATCATTGAATGATCAAGTCATCGCCCAAGATCATGCAGGCGGGATTACTGCACTAACACCTGTTATCGTGCAAACGCCTCTTTCCGCTCTACTGCCATCTTCTCCAAATGCACTCCACATCCAGCGCGGTGACGGCATAGGGAAGCTGTATTACCGCGCTGCCTTGCAGATTCACCAACCCGTGGAAGATGTTCAGCCATTAACTAAAGGGCTTTCCATACAGCGGCGTTATTTCATCTCCGGTGAAAAATGCGGCGACAAAACATGTACCCCCGTTGAATCGTTTCACATGAAAGAACCAGGAGGATCGCTGCTGGTTAATCTTACCCTCACTTTAAGTGAGGCGGCATATTACCTTGTGGTCGAAGATTTTATTCCCGCCGGAGCCGAAATTGTCAACGCCAGCTTCAAGACCAGCCAGCTTGGGGAAGAAATATCCCTCTACAACCCGCGCGACCCCTTCGAGGCAGGTTTCGGCTGGTGGTATTTTGACAGACCACAGACCTATCAGGATCATATTCGCTGGATGGCAGAGTACATTCCAGCTGGCAGCTATGAATTGGTTTATCGTATCCTCCCCAATCAGCCCGGCCAGTTCCATGTGATTCCTGCACACGCTTATGCTTATTACTTTCCTGAATTTGAGGGCAGTAGCGCCGGTCAGGTTTTTGAAATCCGTTAAAACCAGAGTGTGTGTGCCTTGTTTTAAACGTTTGGAACCCTATCTACGCGCCGCCATTTATGTGCGCGTCTCCAGTTCTTTCAACGCTTCTTCCAGCCTGAGAACTTCCCGCATCAGCTCTTCGATCTGATCTACAGAAACTAACTCCTCCTGCTGCCCGTCCTCACACTCCAATTCCTCATCCAGCAGCAGTTGTTCTATATGCCCGCTTTCCTCTGCAGAAAGGCGGCCTAAAGCAACCAGCCGCTCCAGCCGCCTTCGAATTCCGCGCTCGACATATCCCGCCGGATCGAGAAAGGCGTATACTGCCTCCCGCATTCCCAGAAAGGCTGTCCCTCCTGTCCGGATCAAACGCGTCAACATCACTTGAGGAAGCAAACCACCGATACGCTTTTCTTCTTCGAAAACCACTTGCAATAGCGTAGCTGCCGTGAGGTCATCACCAGTCTGATGGTCAATCACTTGGACATCTTCCTCATGGCGCACCATTTCGGCCAGATCGTCCAGCGTCACATATCGCCTTGTGCCGGAATCATATAGTTTCCGGTTGGCATAGCGTTTAATAACCGGCATCATGTACCTCCCCGGTTTTTTGGCAATGGCATTTCTTTTTTACAAAATAAACCCTCAAGGTATCTATACCTCTTTTTCTTTGCGCAATTGTTCGATCTTTGCGTTTAGCTCAGCAATCCGAGCACTGAGCGCTTCCACATCGGCACGGGTTGCGGCCTCCCGAGGTTTACTCTGCTCACGCCGGGCTTGTCGTTCTTTTTCGAGAGACTCCCGCCGCTCCAGTAATTCCTGCACCAGTTTGCGGGCGTCTTTCTCAGCCATTTCGCCCCGCTCCACCAGCCGATTAACAAAACCTTCGGCCTCATCTTGCGCAAGCACCGCTGCACCAATGGCCGCCAGCAGCACTTTGCGCGAGATATCGTAAAAAGCGCCCCGAATTTCTTTTCCAGCTCTCTCTTCGTTTTTCATGACCGTATCCTTTCCTTGAAACCGCTCTTATAACGCATCGCGTTATAACTTTATTGTAACGCATCGCGTTATAAGAGTCAAGCAATGAGGAAAATTTGAATATTTTTCAGAAATTTATCATAATAAGCATATATAATCTTTCTTTATAAAATTAGGTATAATACAATGGTTTCAAAAGCCCGCCTGTATCGCAGTCACCCGGCGTAACGAACTGATCGCAGTGGCTGCTGAGAGAGTAAGAAATGCTCAAATCTTCGATTAAAAACCTGCCGGCAACGTTAACCAGCCTGTTCATGCGGTACAAACTTAATACTCAATTGAAGCTGAGTCCCGTACAGAAAAACGCCAGCATCCCTGCTCCAAAGCCGGGGCACAAATATGTACTCTATATGCACGTGCCATTC
>JADLFQ010000044.1 GCA_020845515.1 Anaerolineaceae bacterium
AATATGCGCTATGCAACTCATAACTAAAACGTGGGGGTTATCGAGGATGGAGGTATTTATAAGATCTGAACGCTTCCATTCTCCCCGACAACGTGAACGGCGACACCTACTCGCTTGAAACTGCTTAACAACGCATCCGGTGGCACTTGATCGGTGATAAGATAGTGAGCCAGCTCAAGCGGGCCGATCAGAGAAAAAGCGATCTTCTGGAACTTAGAAGAGTCGGCCACCACAATGACCTCTTTGGCGTTTTTGATCATTGCCTGCTTGATCAACGTGTCATCGTCGTTATATTCTGTGAAACCAGCCTGGGAATCCATGGCACCCACAGCCAGGAACAAACGGTCCACAAAGATATTCTCTATCGTGTGCCGGGCAAACTCACCGATCAGTGACCCTTCCGTGGAACGCAGGATCCCGCCCGTAAGGATCAAGCGGATGTTCGGCTGCTGCAAAAGCAGCCCGCTGATGTGGAGGCTGGGCGTTAAAACGGTCAGGTTCTGGCGCTTGATCAGGTTTATAGCCAGCTCATAAGTGGTTGAACCGACATCCAGAGAAAGACTGTCTCCCTCGGCGACCATAGCCGCCGCATATTTTCCTAAAAGTTGCTTTACCTCGATATTCGTGTTGCTCCGCAGGAGCAAGGGCGGCTCATAATTCCTGCCACGAGCGCTCACCGCTCCGCCATGTATCCTGCGGATCAGGCCCTCTTTCTCAAGGGTCGACAGGTCCCTCCGGATCGTCATTTCCGAGACGTTCAAAGCCGTGGCCAGATCAACGACGTTGACCGAGCCATTCTCTTCGATTTGATCCAAGATAATACCGGGTCGAGAGGCCTGCATGTTCATTTGTGTTGTAATAGTATATAATAATTGTTCGAATGTCAACACCCAATCATAAATTTCTCATATATTTCTAACCTTCACGCGAAGGAGGAACGGAAGTGGAGCCTTTATACTACTTATCCGCCCCAACAGTTGAGCCGGATGATTCCCTGAACAAAACGATCCACTTTATTTCCGAGAACGACCACAGCCAGCAAGCTTTGGATATCTATTATCCTCCCGTAGAAAAAGATCTTCCACTACCGCTGGTCATCGCCCCCCACGCCATTACCTGGACCGCCCGGCAGGATTATCACGGCGGGCTCCCCGGGCTGAACCGGACATACCATCGTGGCTATTACAACCTCGCCTCCAAATACAATGTCACCATCGCCATGCCGCACGGACACCACCACTCCTCGGAAAACTCTTCCCTAGCCAACCCACCCCACATCCAGGATATGGCGTGCATCCCCGAGATCTTGGCCGCGAACGGCTTTTCAGTCGACCGGGGTCGCATCTACGTCTGCGGCCTCAGCATGGGCGGGCTTGAGGCTCTGGTTCTGGCGGGTCAGTACCCTGGCCTCATTGCGGCAGCCGTCGCTTTCAATCCAATCGTCGACCTGGCCGCCTGGCAAGAGGATATGGAGAACTCTCCACTCCCCGAAATCAAGGAATTCGGAACTGCCGAGAATATCAGCGCTGAAGTCGGTGGGAGACCGGCAGATGTCCCTCGCCTCTACAAAGAGCGCAGTGTTTTTCCCTATATCGAAGGTCTCGCCCATGTGCCTACACTGATCTTCTGGTCGAACCTGGATATCATCGTGCCGCGCCAGCGGGAAAGACACACCTACCAGCTCTACCTGCAGGTCAAGGCAGTCGATCCCGACAGCCCAATCGTCGAGTACAACCATACAAAGATCCACGGCAAGATCGACCCGTCCATAAAAACCCGCTGGATGCTGCACGAATGGTGTGATTATGACTGGGCGCTGCAGTGGCTGCTGCACCATCACAAGTAGATTCCTTAAAAGTCATCCTAAGCCGGCGGAGAAATTCCAATGCACCCTCGTATTTCCATCTCTATTGCTGCTGCGCCTTTATAGAAGCCACCACACCTCCAACAAACGGCTAAAAAGCAAAACGCTCTTGCATCTTCTCGGCCATCTCACAGGTCGTAGAGATGATTTCCGGGATTCGATCCTCTTTTACACGAAAAAGCGGGTAGGAGAGACAGACTGCGTAACGCACCTTGCCCTTAGAATCGAAAATGGGCATGCCGATTGCCCCAACATCTTCGTGCAACTCTCCACAATTTCTCGCATATTTGTTAATTCGAATCACAGCCAGCTGTTCCCGCAATCGCTCTTCTTCGACAACCGTATTTTGGGTGTATCTCCCAAGTGGCTTATTATTTTGAAAGAAGTCGTTGATATAAGCCGGTGATTGGTAGGCAAGGATGGCCTTACCCAACGCGGAGGCATGTAAGGGCACAATCTCACCAGGCAGCGAGATCACCCTGACCGGCCCACGCCCATCCAGTACGGTCAGGTAAATCACCTCATAGTTAAATTCTTCCAGCGTCGCAAAGCAAAAATTGTATTCGAATTTATCCAAGTAACTTTCAAAGATCTTGTAAGCGATCGTGGTCAGCGGGTTGAAATCTCGATAAAGCTCTGCAATTCTCAACGCCTTTGGGCCAAGGCTGTAGCGCTTCGTAGCCGGGTCTTTTTCTAGGTATCCATTAGCCCTCAGCGTAAGCGCTAGGCGCGAGACCGAGCTTGGGTCCATCTTCAATTCCCTGGCCCATTCTCTGATACCCCAGCTTTTCCGCTCCGGCGAATAGGATTCGAGAAGTCTCAAACCATTCAACAAAGAGTTATTTATGAGGGGGTGTTTCTTTTGTGGGGCATCTTCGCTCATTTTCCACCGGATACTGTTGGTTATAGGTGAGCAATAACTTCAATTTGTACTCAAAACGTTGCAGAATTTCTATAAACAAATTTTATTATGAATGATCATGCAATGAGCAAATCCTGCGATAGCGTTGTCAACAATTCGTTTCCGGTGGATCGAACGACAAAAGGGTCCTCAACGATCAATCCCCCCAGGCCAAATTCATAGTAGGGTGATTCAGCATTCACAACCGTTCCCTCTTCAATGACGTCGTTGACCCCTGGCGCCAACAAAACATCTTCGTATAATTCCAGGCCAATACCGTGGCCAACGTGGTGCCTTTTATAGTGGCTCAGCCCCGCCGCTCTAACGGCCTCTACTGTCATTTCAAAGACGTCATTTCCTGTCATTCCCGGGCACGTTTCTTTAACGGCAGCCTTGTGCCCTTCCAACAATGCATGATATATTTTCCGAAGCCTGCTGTCTGGCTCCCTCAAACACCCTACACGGCCAAAATCCGCATAATATCCCTGGTACGCACAGGATAGATCCAGGAAAATCGGCTCACCTTTTTCAAGTTTGGTATTTCCTGGCTTTCTCTCCGCTGCTACCCCGCCCGCACCGAAACGCAGCCATCTGGCATGGACCTGGCCACCCGCGCTAATCACGGCGTGCTCATAAGCCTGCACCATCTCAACTTCGGTCACGCCTTCTTTTGCCGTTCCCATCGCGGCCAGAATCCCTGCCTCATTGATTTGAGACACTTTCCGGAGCCTCTCGATTTCGTCCGGGGTCTTTACTTTCCGAACCCACCGTAACGCCAATGAGACGTCTTTAAATTTTGCCCTAGGGAACTTATCACACAGCGTCTGAAAGACGCGCGGTTTGATATTGATCTCGTCGATGCCAATTCTCTTATCTTGCAGATTCATTTTCTCAAGCGTATAAGCCAGAGCCTCGGCGGGCGAAGGCAATGAGATCGGCTTAACGATATCGAGTAGCTTCTGATCATCCGCTGATATGGGAGCGTTTTCAAAAGGTCCCTCTCTAAAAAACTCCCCGTACAGGACCACGTCCTGGATATCGGCATAGCCATCCAATGCCTGGTTCGACAACCCCTTGGAGGTAATCAGGGTTGGCTTAGTTGGCTGGTCGCGAGAGATCACGGCAAAACTCTGGTGGTCGTAAGGAAAAGAAAAAAGCCCTGCGCTATATACCCCGGTAAAGTAGTACACATTTCCAATAGTCGTTGCTACCAAGCCGTCCAAGTCGAGCTCGTTCATTTTCTCTAATAAGCGAGGGATGTTTACCATGTACGCCAATTCTCCTTAAAAGTTTACATATCAACAAAAAGCCTTGTTAAACCTGAGCAAGGTAGAAATCTTAAAGGAAAAATAATTATTCGCTATTGACAAACGTAGAAAAGCTTGTAATATATATGCATATATAATACAGTGTATTGAATAGAAACACAACTCCCAATTAACCTCTTTTCAAATAGCTCGCGTTGAAGATGTCAACAATATCATTGAATGCCGAAGCAAAAAGGTTTGTCTGATAAAACATTCAAAAGAAGGGTATTTCTGACTTCAATCATTCGTAGTTAATTATCGCGGTAATGGCTCTTTAAAATCTTATTGGCAATACCAGCTTTTTGATATATTAATAACCGGCCGGGCGACCTATGGGAAAAAAGCATACTGGTTGCTTTTTACACACTCCCTTTCTCTACCGGTAATTATGGATGAAGGGGGGAACAACAGAAAAAGAAGACACAAGGAGGTGCGACGAATAAAATCTAATCTATGTTTGGACTGCCACAATAAACCATACATGTATTCAAAAGCGGAATGCTACAATATTAAAGAGAATGGAGAATCCACTCGATGAAAAAGCATGTCTTATCAATTCTGTTGCTACTTGCTCTCCTGCTCGGGGCCTGCACCCCAGCAGCCGCCCCAACTGAAGCACCCGCAGCCGCCCCAACTGAAGCGCCCGCAGCCGCCCCAACCGAAGCACCCGCAGCCGCCCCAACCGAAGCACCCGCAGCCGCTGAGGAAGCGAAATGCCCCATCGAAGGCGGCGTTTTGAAAATCGGCTCGATCCTGCCTCTCACCGGTGCTGCCGCCCTGAACGGTGGACGCATCTCCAATGGCGCCAAGCTGGCCGTGGAAGAAATTAATGCTGCCGGCGGTATTATGGGCTGCCAGGTCGACTTCATCTTGGAAGACAGCCAAGGCGATGCCGCCGTTGCCGTCGCTGCTGCCGAAAAACTGATTAACAAGGACAAAGTCCAGGCCATCATCGGCGCCTACCACAGCCATGCAACTCTGGCAGTCATGCCCTTGCTGCCCGATGCGAAAGTCCCCATGCTGGAGGTCATCGCAACCTCACCAAAGATCACTAATGAAAACAACGGCTGGATGTTCCGCATGAGTTCCACCAACACTGCCGACGCCCAGACCGCTGTTAAAGATTGCTACGACGACATCAAAGCCAATAAATGGGCTTTCTTGTACGTCAACAACGACTGGGGCAAATCTGTCCCCGCTGGCTTCACGCCCGTCATCGAAGAGCTTGGTGGTGAAGTTGTCCTTTCCGAACCGCTCGAACAGGGTTCAACCAACTTCCTCCCTCAGCTGACCAAGGTCCGCAACTCCGGTGCCGATACCGTTGCAGCGACCATCGACATTGAGAATCTCGCAGTTCTTGCCAAGCAGGTCTATGAAGCCGGCTTGACCGACAAGTTCCAGTGGATCGGCACCAGCGGTCATGATGGCGACACCTGGATCAATCTGCTCAAAGATACCCCCGAGGCTGCTGAAAACTGGATCCTGATCTCCTATTTCCGCTCCCCTGCACTCCCGGGTGGCGATAGTGAGCTCAATAAGAGTTTCTTCGACAAAATGACAAAGAAATACCCGGGTGTCAACCCCGACTTCGGATCTGCACAGGGATACATGTCCGTCAACATCATGAAACAGGCTATCGAACGTGCTGGGAAATATGACGGCACCGCCATTCGCGACTCCCTCAAACTGACCGACTATGATGGACTGAACGGCAAGATCACCTTCGATGATAAAGGCCAGGCTATCTTGGAAGGCACCTTCTTCGCCAAGATCGAAGGCGGCAAGATTTCTCCGATGGTTTGCAAGTAAATTGATTTTCCGAAAAAAGAGGGCTCAAAGGTTTTTGAGCCCTCTTAAAATTATATTGATATAAACTAAGATAAGCTGACCGATTTGTTTTATGCGTTCTTCTATAATACCGCTTCTTTGTGCATGGCTTCTTATAAATTTTATGAAATGGACAATCGAAATGAGCAATCTGGAACAATTGAAAGGGATAGGGGCAGTCCTTAGACTTCCTTTTCTCGGCCCATGTTTTCCGCAAAGTCTCCAAAACCTTACCCTTTCAGCTTGACAATCAGACCCGCCAAATCATGACCAGCCATCCCGCCTACCATTATGCTAAAAAGGAAGTCCTGCTCACCTGCAATGCTGCAAACCTTGCACCAGCCTGGTACCATGGCAACAAATTTGATTTGAATATAACCGGTTAATCCATCAAATAGGGCAGGGTTGTCTCAATCAAGTCATCAGACGCCCAATCTATAGCCCCTGCTTGCAATCACCTCTGGAGAATCTATGGCAAGAAACTAAATGGCAAACCTGCTATCAACCGAATAGGACCTTTCTAGCTTGCTGGCAATAGGATATTTCTATTTAGCCCTGACATAGGTTGCTTCTCAAAATCCATTAAGAACAAGTGAGATTGATATGCTGGAAATAATTCTTCAATACATTGTGGACGGCCTCATGGTCGGGACTACCTACGCCCTCGTCGCCATGGGCTTGACCATGATCTTTGGCATGATGGATATCATCAACTTTGCCCATGGTGAATTGTACATGATCGGTGCTGTCCTGGCCTATTATCTAACGTCAACCCTCAAGCTGAATTTCTTCCTCAGCCTGGCAGTGGTGGTGCTTCTCACGTTTGCTTTTGGCGCCTTTCTGGAACGCATCCTCATGCGCCGCATCCGCAACGCGCCCCACGCCATGACTGCCGCCGTCACCATCGGCCTTTCCATGTTCCTGGCAAACTTCGTCTATTTTGTGATGGGCCCCGTCCCGCAGTCTATTAAAGCTCCCTTCCCGCTAAAAGCCATCTTTCTTGGGCCGATTATGCTCACACAGTCTCGCATCTTTGCCGCGGGTGTGACCATCTTTACCATCATCGCCACCAACTATATTATCAAGCATACCAAGCTTGGCCGCGCCATACGCGCCACCATCCAAGACCATATGGCAGCCAGCCTGGCTGGCGTCAACACACATAAGATCTATTCCTTCGGTTTTGCTTACGGTACCGCCCTGGCCGCCCTGGCAGGCGTTCTCCTGGGTGCCATGTTCGTCGTCACCCCCTTCATGGGCGAATCCATGCTGGGAAAAGCCTGGATTGTGGTTATCGTCGGCGGTCTGGGCAATATCCCCGGGGCTATATTTGCCGCCGTGATTATTGGGGTGACCGAATCGCTCACCGCCGGCTTGTGGAATTCCTCGTGGGCAAACATGGTCTCATTCATCATTGTGATCATCGTTTTGCTTATCAAACCGCAAGGTTTGTTTGGCAAAGCAACGAAATGACAGGAGTTTGTCAGTGAATACTTTCAAACGATTTTCACCGCTCTTGCTCATCCTGGTTATCCTCCTCACACCTACCGTTATCAAGGATAACTATACTTTTCACCTGCTCATCATGGTCGCTATCTACGTCGTCATGACACAGGGCCTCAACCTCATCTTCGGTTACACAGGCTTTTTGTCCTTCGGTCAGCAGGCATACCTTGCCATCGGCGCTTACGTGTCGGCTATGTTAGCACTAAGACTGGGCTTGTCATTCTGGGTCACGTGGCCCCTGGCAATCCTTGCCACCGTTCTGGTGGGGTTGTTCATCGGTTTTGTCACGCTACGCCTGCGCGGCGCCTACTTTGTGATCGTGACTATCGGGTTCGCCGAAGTCGTCCGTCTCCTCCCCATGAATATTGATGCTCTGGGCGGCCCTCCTGGGCTGCGCGGCCTACCCACCCCCAATATTCACATTGGGAACCTGATCAACATAAATTTCGAAGGTACAAAAATCCCTTACTTTTATCTGGCGTGGGCCATGGCTTTGTTCGCCATATTCATTGTCAACCGGCTCGTCAACTCCCGCCAGGGCCGGGCTTTCCTCGCCATCCGTGAAAACGATTCCCTGGCCCAGGCTGTCGGCATCAACATCTTCAAATATTCGATCTTTTCATTTACCGTCTCCGTTGCCCTCGCCGGAGCCGCCGGCGCCTTTTTTGGCCACTACGTCACCCACATCAGCCCTGAAATCAGCGCCTTCCACTGGACACTTTCCATGATCCTTATGGTCGTTGTGGGCGGCCAGGGGACCATCTGGGGGCCTGTCATCGGCTCATTTATCTTTACACTTTTGCCCGAATGGCTGCGTGCCGCAGAACAACTGCGCCTTCCCATCTACGGCGTTTTACTGATCCTGGCTGTCCTCTTCATGCCCAACGGTGTCTTGCCCTGGCTGCGGAAGATCTGGCACCAGTTCACAGAGAAGACCAGAAAAGCACCTCCTGAAGCCGGGTCCTCACCCACTCATCAGGCATCCTCATAGAAGAGCGATCGAGGAGAGATTATGTCATTATTAGCTGTTGAATCACTTTGTATGTACTTTGGCGGCCTTAAAGCCGTTGATAAGATCAGCTTTTCAGTGGAAGAAGGCGAGATATTCACCATCATCGGCCCCAACGGCGCCGGCAAGACCACGGTCTTCAACGTCCTCACGGGCTTTCTCAAACCCACTGCCGGAAAAGCTATCTTTTTGGAAAAAGAGATCCAGGGTCAAAAACCCCACCAGATCGCCAATTACGGCCTCACGCGCACCTACCAGCACACCTCCGTCTTCCAGAAGCTTTCCGTCCTGGATAATGCCCTCATCGGTTCTCATCGAAACCTTACGAACAGCGCCCTCGATACCCTCTTGCACACCCGCAGTTGGAAAGGGAATGAAGCCAGTGCAAAAAAAGAAGCGCTTGAAGTACTGGGCTTTCTGGGCATTGCAGACCATACCGACACAATTGCCGCAAATCTCGTCCACGGGCAGTTACGCCTGCTCGAATTGGCAATTGCCCTGTGTTCAAAACCCAAGCTCCTGTTACTCGACGAGCCAGCCACCGGCATGAACCCGGAGGAAGCCCTCAAGCTCATGAACCTGATCTACAAGATCCGCGATCTTGGCATCACCATCATGCTGGTCGAGCATAACATGAGCGTCGTCATGAGCATCTCGGATCGCGTCATGGCCATGAACTTCGGTACGGAATTGGCTCTCGGCAAACCCAAGGAAGTTGCCAACAACGAAGAGGTCATTGCCGCCTACCTGGGAGGAGGTTTTAAATGTTAAAGCTTCAAAATGTGGATGTTTTCTATGGGAAAGTACAGGCATTGAGCGATGTCTGTATCAACGTGGAACAGGGCCAGATCGTCGCACTGGTCGGCTCCAATGGCGCCGGTAAGTCAACAACACTAAAAACCATCTCAGGATTATTAAAACCCTCTCGCGGCAGCGTCGAATATAAGGGCCAGCACATCGCCGGGCTTGCACCCGACATGATCGTCAAATTGGGAATTGGCCATTGCCCTGAAGAACGCCACGTATGGCCTCAGATGACCGTTTGGGAAAACCTAATGATGGGTGCCTATTCTCGAAATGACAAAGACGGGATCGAAAGAGATCTTCAAACTAATTATGAAATCTTTCCAAAGTTATTGGCAAGGAAGACTCAGAAGGCAGGAAGTCTGAGCGGCGGCGAGCAGCAAATGCTGGCTATCGGGCGGACGTTGATGATCCGACCCGATCTGGTCATGTTTGACGAACCGTCCCTCGGGTTATCCCCCCTGTTCGTCGAACACACTGCCCAAATCATCCGTGATATCAACAAAAACGGCCGGACCATCTTGCTGGTGGAGCAAAATGCCCAGATGGCGCTGAAAATGGCGCACAAAGCCTACGTATTGGAAAGCGGGCGTATCGTGTTAGAGGGCACCGGCGAGGAACTGCTTTTCAACCCGTATGTCAAGAAAGCCTACCTCGGCATCTGATATCGGTTCCTTCTTGCAGTTCCAACCTGTTGCGGCTTGACCGGGACACCGTGAAAAAGCTGTGGCATCTTCGGTCGAATTATAAGGATCATGGTATGAAAATAAAAATAGGGACCAGTATTTTTTGGGAGAACGAACCCTTTGAAAGGATCGTAGAAATTATCGAAATGTGCGAAGAGCTTGGGTATGACCACCTCTGGATCCCCAACGAGAAATTCTTCCACGAAATGTATGTCACCGCTACGGTGGCTGCCCTCAAATCGACCTCGCCCCAAATCGGTACCTACATCGTCGATCCATATACCTTCCACCCTGCTTTGACGGCCATTTCCATCGCCTCTTTGGATCAAGTATCGGCCGGGCGTGCCATCCTTGCCATCGGAGCCGGGGGGACGGGCTTCCCGGTCATGGGCATCGAACGCAAAAAGCCCGCCCTTGCAATCAAGGAAACCATTCAGATCGTGCGCGGGTTGCTGAAAGGTGATACAGTAACATTACAAGGAGAAGTGAGAAGCATCAACGCCGGCAGGCTGAACTTTAAGACCCGTGCCGGTATCCCCATCATCGTCGCCAGTCGCGGCGACAGCATCCTCAAGGTCGCCGGGGAAGTGGCTGACGGCGCTATGATCGCAACCTACGCCGAACCGGTGGGGGTGAGCCATGCCCTCTCCTTGGTTAAAGAAGGGGCTGTTCAAGCCGGCCGCAGCCTTCGTGACCTGACCTTAATTTCTCGGGTGGATACGTGCATATCGAAGGATAGAAAAGAGGCCATCCAGGCTGTTAAATGGATGATCGGCGTTTTCCTATGGACAAGCTACCCGGACCGCAGGTTCGTCCACCATGTTGGCTTGGATGTGCCGGCCGAACTGGAGAAGATCATCGCCTGGCGCGACTATAACCTGATAGAAGAGTACAAACATCTCATCCCGGATGAATTTGCCGATAAGTTCTGTTGGGCCGGCACCGCCGAAGAAGTGGCTCAAAAGATCGCCGCAGTCGTAAATCTGGGCATCGAAAATATTACCATTAACCCGCAGCCTCCCGAAGGCGGCGATATTATTGAGACGATCCAGGAGTTTGCTCAGACGGTAAAACCATTGGTTGAAGAAATGACCCGCTGAATATCAACAAAAAAGACCCTTAATAGGCAGCAGGGTTCAATAAATATTCAGGGAACAGACAATGATAATTGCAAACAGCATTCTGGATGTGATCGGAAATACCCCTCCGATTTGCTTGAACAGAGCAGACGAGGAAACCAGGGGAGGGATACTGGTGAAAGCAGAGTCCTTGAACCCCAACAGCAACATCAAAGACTGCATCGCAAAGTGCATGGTCGAAGCCGCAGAGGAAGAAGGCAAGCTAAAAGAAGGCTATACAATTGCGGAAGCGGCCACGGGCAACACGGACACGGCTCTTTCCCTTGTCGCCGCAGTAAAGGGCTAAAAATGCTTGCCTGCACCCCCGAAAAAATCGCCAACCAGGCTAGGACGGATCATGAAAGTCTATGGGTATGAGATCAAAGAAGCCATCATGCATACATACGAGCAGAACTGGGATAAAATCGATACCAGTGTCCACGGTGGGAGGAATGAGATCCTGCCGCGCATATTATGCCGGAGATTGGAAGCGGAAAACGATCGTGTCTGGTGAGCGCGCCAGTACTCCAATTCCAACAACACTGCCGTACACAGGCAAACCACTGCAAAAGAAATCCTGGAACAGACCGAGGAACGGTTAGATATGTTTATCGCCTCGGTCGGCACAGGCAGGACTTTATTTGGGATTGCCCAGACCTTAAAAAGGTACAATCCAAGCATCACCGTAGTAGGTATAGAACTAACCGCGGCAAAGATGCTGACCGGAAAACCCAAAGACCTCCCGCTCATTGAAGGCATCACCGATGGCATTATCCCGAAAAAACTCAAGAGTGAGTTGGCAGATAGAGTGTTTGTCGTCTCGGATGAGGACGCCATCAAGATGCCCACCGCCTGGCCCAATAAGAAGGTCTGTTCTGCGGGATCTCTCCGGGACGAACGTATTGGTCAGCCCGAAGCTGGCCGAAGAGTTTGAGCCCGGGAAGGGGATCACGACCATCCTTCCCAACATCCGTGACCACCATCTGGAAGTAGAGAAATCCACCACCTGATACCGGTACGCTATTACCGTATGCAAAAACGTCCAATTAAAAATACTCATAATGACAGCATTGAGTCCGAAAAGGAAAATGATGAAATATAGCGTAGGATTACCAACCAGCATGGAGGGGATGATGTATCCGATCCCCTTCTCCTCTGCCCAGCAGGTCATTCAAATCGCGAAACACGCCGAAGCTCTTGGTTTTCATTCGGTGTGGGGCAACGACCATATGACAACCCAAAAATACGTGCGCGAAAAGTTTCCAACACCCCCAAATTTCTGGGAACCATTGATTACTTACGCCTTCATCGCTGCACAGACGTCGAAGATCAAATTCGGGACCGGCATCTTGGTCGTTGCCATGCGCCGCGACATCGTTGTGCTCGCAAAACAATTGGCCACACTGGACCACATGAGCGGCGGACGCGTCATCCTAGGCGTCGGTGTCGGGGCATACCGGGAAGAATTCGAAGCTCTTCACCCCGCCTGGGAAGTCAACCGCGGAGACGTATTGGAAGAAGGCGTTTTTGCATTGAGAAAGCTCTTTTCAGAGCGTGCCGCATCCTACAAAGGCAATTATTTCAAATTCGACGACGTGGAAATGTTTCCAAAACCCCTTCAAAACCCGCTGCCGGTCTTTTTTGGTGGCAATAACGCTAATGCCCTACGCAGAGCGGCCACCCTCGGGCAGGGCTGGCTGGGTGCCGCCATGAGCATCGAGCAGGTGATACAGTCCGTAAACAAAATCCGCGAGATAGCCGGCCAGGCCGGGCGGGACCCGGGAGACATCGAACCCGCCATTCAGCTCATCTGCTATGTTGGAAAAACCCATGAAGTCGCCATTCAGCGTTTCCACCACAGCCAGCTGTATGAGCACATGCTCTCCCTCAGCAAGTCAACTTTAAAAGACCAGCAGGGAATCGCGCTAGAAACCATTAACCTGATCGGCATGCCGGATGAGATAATAGAAAAGATCAGCAGATTAAAAGATGCCGGCATCAGGCATTTTTGCGGAACATATTTCTGCGCCGATACAGTTTCGGAATTATTGGACCAGATGGAAATTTTTGCAAAAGAGGTTGTGCCGCTGGTTGAACCGGCATAAAGATCCGTTGAGCCAAAATTTTTCACAGGATGATCAACGATGGATATACTGAAAATCGTAAACAAAAGAATCCCGAATATTGACGGAAAACGCGTGGTCACCGGCCAGGCCAGGTACACAAGAGACGTCAAGCTGCCGGGGATGCTGGTCGGAGGGATTCTGCGGAGTCCACACCCCCACGCAGAGATCCTCTCGATAAACACCGAGCGGGCAAAGATGCTGCCGGGTGTGTTTGCAATTGTTACAGCCGCAGACACGCCCCTGAAACCGTACATTTACCTGGGCGGAACACATTCCGATCGCCTGCCCCTGGCTCATAAGAGGGTCCGTTTTATCGGAGAAGAGATCGCAGCGGTCGCCGCCGTTGATGCAAGGACCGTGGAAAAAGCGCTTGAGCTGATCGAAGTCAGCTACAAGCCTTTGCCGTTCGTTCTCGATCCCGAAGAAGCCATGGGGCCAAACGCACCATTACTTCACGAGAACAAAGAGCGCAACATCTCCGCTTACGGCTCACGCATTTTCGGAGATCCACAAAAGGCCTTCGCAGAGGCTGCGGTGGTTGTGGAAGGTTCCTACGAGACACAGGCTGTACAGCATTGCTGCATGGAGCCCTTCACCTGTATTGCCCAATTTTCAACCGACGGCCAGATCGATCTTTGGGCCAGCACACAAGCCCCCTTCTATGTTCAAAAAGAGGTTGCACACGTCTTGGACCTGAGCCCCAACGACATCCGAGTACACGAGGTCCGGGTGGGTGGTGGCTTCGGCGGGAGGTCGAAAGTTGCCGAGCTGGAAGCCATCACAACGCTGCTGGCGATGAAGTGCCCGGGGCGTCCGGTTAAAATTGCTCTTACCCGTAAGGATGAATTTGAAACCCGGACAGTAAAAGTTCCCATGAAGATCAAGCTCCGCACGGCGGCAGACCGAGAGGGGCGACTGCTGGCGCGTTGGATCAGTATTATCAGCGACAACGGGGCTTACAACCACTGCGCCCCCAGCGTATCCGCCGTGGGTGCAACCATGAGCTATGTCATGTACCGTGTCCAGAACGTTTATGCAGAGCATTACACGGTGTACACCAACAAGCAAACAACAGCGCAGATGCGAGGCTACGGCGAACCCGACACGGTCTTTGCCATTGAAGCCCAGATGGACGAGATCGCCGGAAAACTGGGGATGGATCCCTATGAAGTGAGGATGATCAATGCCATCGACCCTGACGAAACGCTAATAAACGGCTGGAAGATCACCAGCTGTGGTATGAAAGAGAGCCTTCAAAGGGTCGCCGAAGCCATTCGCTGGGATGAAAAAAAACGCGCAAAAGTCCCTGGCAAGGGCGTTGGGATTGCCTGTTCCATACACGGCACCGGCGGGCGCTGGTATCCGGACGGGGACTATTCGAGCTCTAATGTGAAGGTCGGGCACGATGGTGTGGTGATCGTTGAAACCGGCGCGGTCGATATCGGCCAGGGGATTAGGACCACACTGGCAATGGTAGCAGCAGAAACACTCGGCGTCGATATCGAGCAAGTCCGGGTTATCTCGATGGATACTGCCACGACCCCCTCTGATATGGGCGCATTTGCCAGCAAAACCGCCTTTCTCGGCGGCAATGCCGTCAGAGATGCATCACTCGATGCCAAAGGGCAAATTACAAAATATGCTGCAGAGATCCTCCAGGTGCCGCAGGAAGAGCTCGAAATCAAAGATGGTTACGTCTGGATCTCTGCCCCGCTCCCCGAACGCTGCGCCCCTATCGGTGATTTCGTCCTGGACAATCCATCCCGAATCGGCAGGCACATCGTCGGAAAAGCTTTCTGGGAATCAAAAACCACCGAAAACTTCAACCGCACGACCGGTTATGGCAATACGTGCGAAACATATGCGTTTAGTGCCCATGTTGCCGAGGTCGAGGTAGATGAAGAGACAGGCCATGTTAAAGTAAAGAAGATTGTCGCAGCCCACGATGTCGGTTTGGCGTTGAACCCGACCATTGTGGAAGGTCAGATCGAAGGCTCGATCGCACAGGGCATCGGTTTCACCCTGATGGAAAACCATACCTGGGACCAGCAGGGCAGAGTCGAGGCCACTGATTTTAAATCCTACAGAATACCCAGCATTGGGGACGTGCCCAAGATGGAGACAATCCTCATCGAACCCATCGACCCGGCCGGCCCTTATGGAGCGAAGGGTGTCGGAGAGCCCGCACTGGTAGCCACTCCGGCCGCCATTGCCAACGCAATCTACGACGCCATCGGCATACGCATGACCTCTTTGCCAATCACCCCTGAAAAACTACATAAAGCCATCAAACAAAACCGAATACAGCAGGACACTACCCCTGATCATCCATAACTAAAAAGGAAGGAGCTAATGACCAAATATTCTATTCTTACACCAACCGGGCTGGACGAAGCGCTTGAGCTGCTCGAAAAACATTCGGGAAACATCAAACCTCTTGCAGGTGGGACAGACCTGCTCATCGATTTTCGCTATGGAAAGCCCGCTCCTGAGTTCCTCCTGGATATCACCTGCATTCCCGAGCTGAACAGGGTAAAGGTCAATGGAGACATCCGGATCGGGCCAGCCACAAACCTGACCGACGTTTCTCAATCAAATGAAATCAAGAGCTGGTATGCGATGCTCGCCGAAGGTGCAGGCTGTGTCGGTTCATACCAGATCCGCAATCTGGCAACAATCGGCGGGAATATCTGCAATGCCGTCCCCTCTGCCGATACGGCTCCGCCGTTGTTAGCAGCCGATGCAAGTGTAAAAATGCGTAGCAAAGCGGGAGAAAGGACCATGCCCGTGGCCGCTTTCTTCCTAGGGCCGCGCAAAAATGCCTTGCAACCAGGCGAGTTGGTAACAGAGATCGAACTGCCGACCTTGAAAGAAAGGACAGGCAGTATTTATAAACGCTATACGCACCGCAAAGCGCTCGACCTAGCAGTCGTCGGCGTGGCAGTACAATTGACCCTCACACCCTCATTAGAGATCGAAAATGTGGCTGTTGCACTCGGAGCGGTTGCGCCCGTTCCCCTCCGAGTCGAAGCCGCCGAAAAACTACTGGTGGGCAACCCCTATTCGGAAGAATTGGCCGAAGAGGCCGCCGAACTAGCCAAAAAATTCGCAAAACCCATTAGTGACGTAAGGTCCTCTGCTGAATACCGACAAAAGATCGTCCGGGTGTTTGTCAAGCGCTCGATTGCTGAAGCACACCAAAGAGCGATATCCGCAAGGTCTGGAGAATAGCAAATGAAACAGACAATTAAACTCAATGTCAACGGCAAATCTTATCTGGTGGATACCGAACCCGCAGCACGGCTTATCGACGTGCTGCGGGTGGACCTGGGCCTGACTGGTACCAAGGAAGGTTGCGGCACGGGCGACTGTGGCGCCTGCACGGTTTTAGTGGATGGCATACCCTACAATTCCTGTCTGTTGCTGGCTGTCCGCGTCGCCGAAAAAGAAATTCTCACCATTGAAGGCCTGGCCGAAAACGGGGAGCTGAACCCCATCCAGCAAGCTTTTGTTGACCATGGTGGGTTTCAATGCGGCTTTTGCACCCCGGGCGTCATCCTTTCTACCAAGGCACTGCTGGATAGGGACCCCGATCCATCCGAAAGTGAGATATTGACTGCCCTCTCAGGCAATATTTGCCGCTGCACCGGCTACAAAAAAATCATCGAATCTGTACAAGCCGCCGCCGGCATGCTCCACAAAACCGGCGCGGAACCCCAATCGTTTTTGTCCTCAAACGGATGATTCGAGAGGTTTCAAGCCAGCCGTTAAGGCACAGGGCAGCTCTTATAGCCTGATTTTTTATCTGAGTTCTAAATCGTGCGAGGAAAACATGGATGATTTTAGTATTATCGGAAAAAATGTCCCATACACGGATGCAAAAGAAAAGATCACCGGAAAAGCCATCTACGCCGCAGATTTTCGCCTGCCCACCATGCTCCACGGGAAAATCCTGCGCTCGCCTTACCCCAGTGCAAAAATCGTTCACATCGACACCACAAAAGCGGAACGCCTACCCGGTGTGCACTCCATAGCAACCGCCTTCAACACCCCGGGCACCAAGTTCGGCCCGACAAAGTCCGACGAGCGTCTTTTCGCAAAAGAGCGTGTCCATTATATCGGCGATGACGTTGCTGCGGTGGCAGCTATCGATGTAGACACGGCCAAAGAGGCCTTGGGGCTGATCGAGGTCGAATACGAGATACTACCGGCCGTGTTCGATCCGTTTGAAGCCATGCAGCCCAATGCACCGATTGTTCACGAGGATATGGAAACAAACGTCTGCCATCACATTGAGCTCCATCGCGGGGACATCCAGCGTGGTTTTGATGAAGCCTTCGTGATCCACGAAGAGCGTTATTACCTCCAACACCAATACCAGGCCTATATCGAAACCAACGGTGCCACCGCCGCCTGGCAGGGAGACCGCCTGACCGTTTGGGCTCCCATACAAACCGCCAGGATCCTGGCAACAGTGATCTGTGATGCCTTCGGTATCCCGCGCGGCTCATTCCGTTTTCTGCAAACCTATATTGGAGGCGGCTTTGGAGGGAAAGCCTACCAGCGCGTCTGCCTGATTACAGCCGCACTGGCCAGGGTTGCTGGGGCTCCGGTTCAGATCATTTTGGACCGTGAAGAGGATATGGAATCCACCCTACCGCGCGTTCCTATGTTCATAGACCTGAAAATGGGGGTCACTAAGGAAGGCTACATCACAGCCAAAGACGCAAAGATTGTCGCCGACAACGGCGCCTACACCGCCATGGGCGTGGTCGTGGTGGATACCGCCTCCACCCGCGTCGATTCACTCTACCGTTTGTCCAATGTCCACGTCATTGCCGACCTCGTCTATACGAATAAAGTGCCGACTGGCATGTTCCGCGGTTTCGGCAACCCCCAGGCGCATTTTGCAGTCGAAAGTATGATGGATACCCTGGCCGAAAAACTGGGCATAGACTCTGCGGAAATCCGCCTTAAAAACGCCACTCGCACCGGCGATGTCACTGTCCATGGCTGGAAAATCGATAGCTGTGGCCTGAGCGACTCGATCCGTGTAGCCGCCAAAGCTTCCGGCTGGGTCGAAAAAAGAGGCAAACAAAAAGAGAAAGCACGCGGGATTGGTATGGCCTGCGGTCTGCACGTCTCCGGAAATCGGGCCATTGCCCCAGCCGGGGATGGAGCCTCCTCGCAGGTCCGCATTCACGAAGACGGCTCCGTTCACGTTGCCACCAGTGAAGGGGATATTGGCCAAGGCGCCAATACAATCTTTGCCCAGATAGCAGCCGAGGTTCTCAGCGTCCCCTACGATACAGTCTACGTCGACCCCCTGGACACGGACGTCACCTATTTCGGGGTTGGAGCAGGCGCCAGCCGCGTGACCATGATGGGCGGGAATGCCGTCAAAGCCGGGGCCCTCGCCGCCCGAGAACGTCTGATCGATGCCGCCGCCGACCGGTGGGAGTGCAAACGCTCCGACATCGTGTTGGTCAAGGGTATCCTCGTCAACCAGATCACCGAAGCCGAAATGACAATTGGAGAGGCCGCCACCCATTACATCGGCATGACCGGTGGCAGCCGCCTGATGGGGGAGGGCTTTTTTAGAGCCGAGGGCGTGGTGGTGCCTGACAAGACAAAATACGGGAATATTTCCCTTGCTTATTCCTTTGCCACCCACGTCGCTGAAGTGGAAGTGGATTTAGAAACTGGCCAGGTTGAAATTCTGAAAATGACCGCTGCCCACGATTCGGGAAGGGTTATTAACCCGCGCGCCTTCGAAGGACAGGTAGAAGGCGGCCTGGCAATGGGCATCTGGTACGGTGTGGGAGAACAACTGGTTTTCGACAAAGGCCGGGTCCTCAACCCAACCTTTACGGACTACAAGGTCCCCACCATCCGCGACATCCCAAAACTGGAGGTCCATATCGTAGGCAAGGAGGACCCCAACGGTCCTTTTGGGGCGAAATCGGTCGGGGAAATGGCCATGGTACCAACCGCACCGGCCATTGCAAACGCAATCTACGACGCCATCGGCATACGCTTCACCGAGCTGCCCATCACCCCCGAGAAGATATTAAAAGCCATCGAAGAAAGAAGAAAAAATGGATCCTTCCAGCGATAAACATTTTCGTTCGCCTTTCTCCCTCTCCTCGAAGAACGCCCTAGTCCTCGGCGCCTCCCAGGGCATCGGCAGGGCCATCGCTATTTCTTTGGCGGAGGCCGGGGCCAATCTTTTAATCGCCAGCCGCCAGGAACCGGAGCTAGAGAAGGTGGCGGCCGCGACCAGGCAACTTGGGGTAGAATGCCATGTCTGTCGCTTCGACATTTCCGAACCCGAAGATATCAACAAGCTCCTCGAAAAAGCCAGGAGTAGTTATGATCGTATTGACATTCTTGTGAATTGCATCGGCATCAACCCCAAGCGTATCTCGTTCGAACAGACCGATAAAAACATCAGCGACCTTATCTTTAAAGTGAACCTATTCGGCGCCATGGATGTCATTCAGGCGATTGGAAAGATCATGATCAACCAAAAAAAAGGGGCGATCATAAACGTCACCTCTACTGCCGCTCTGCACGGTGCCCCTACCCTGGCGCCTTACGCGGCTTCGAAAGCCGCCCTGCAGTCCCTCACCAGGACCCTGGCGCTCGAATGGGCGCAGTATGGCGTTCGCGTCAACGATGTCGCGCCCGGTTACGTGCACACCGAGCTGACTCACAAGGTGTGGTCGAATTCCTCGCTCTACAAAGAGATCACCAACAAGATCCCCATGCGCCGTTTTGCCCTGCCGGAGGAAATCAGCCCGGCAGTCGTCTTCCTGGCGTCCGACGCCTCCAGCTACATCACTGGCTCTACCCTTGTTGTTGATGGCGGCTGGACAACCTAGAAGAAATTACAAATTCTCTCCTTTTTTTGAAGCCCCTGGCCATTTATTCAGGGGCTTCAAGGTTCTCTCCACCGTCTTATTGCTCTGTCCATCTGCCCCGTCCACAAAGAGCGCGATCCCGGTAATATAACTGGAAGCATCCGAAGTGAGAAAGACAACCACCAGGCCCATCTCTTCCGGTTGGGCGAACCTTCTCAGTGGGGTATTCTTGATGAATTCCCTGTATACGTCCGGGTCACCCCACACTCTGCGTGTCATATCTGTAGACACGTATCCAGGCACAACCGCGTTGACCCGAACGCCGTACTGCAACCATTCAACAACTAGTGTCTTCGTCGAGATTGGATTGTCGCCTTCATCGTCCCATATAGCGTCAGGTCCACAGTCTCGCGCGTGCTGGTTAACGAAGCGACATTAATTCACGCTGCCCCTTTTTGCTCGATCATGATCTTCCCAAAAGCCTGCAAAGTATTCATGACACCGAACAAATTAACGCTGAAAATCAGATCATGCTCGGCGCGCTCCGTCACAAGAAACGGCTTACGCCCGATGCTGGCACCGGCGCAGTCTCCAGATCTATAGACTTTTGATACAGTAACAACTGTTAAGAGCAGATTAGACCCCACGGGTTACAGGAAGGCTGCACAACTCTTATTTAATTTTTACCTTTTGTTTACATCGCTCATATATTCAGGCGCTACGATAACAATATAAAAATATTTGACCTCTCGTGATGGAAGAGCGGTCAGTACACAACCTTTATGGAGGAATCTCATGACTCTTTATATCAATCCCTTTTCAAACCGTGCACGCCGGATGATCGAACGCATGGCTGAGCCGGAATGGGCCGATTCAGAACGCAGCATCTTTTTCCCTGTGGATGTAAAAGTGGAAGAGGACGGGTTTGTGGTGACCGCCTTGCTGCCTGGCCTGCAACCTGAAGATTTAAGCATCCAAATCATCAATGAAACCGTAAGCATCCAGGGCGAAATTCGAGACAAGTCACAAGCCAACGAAAATTACCTGATGCAAGAACGCCCGCATGGCAAATTCTGCCGCACCTTCACACTGCCTGCACCGCTGGACTCCGCGGGTACGGAAGCATCGTTGGAGAACGGCGTCTTGACACTGCACGTACCAAAGGCGGAAGAAGCCCGCCCCAAGATGATCAAGGTGACAAGCAAGTAAAAGCTCCAAGGCACATGGATAAAGACCGTTCCAATGCTGGGCTCCGCCGGCATTCGAACGGTTTTTGCATTGCGATGAACAGAGAAATTTTGAGTCAACCTCTGCTCCTCCCGCTTAAAGTTCTGGAGTACAATATCTCTTATGGATGAACAAAGTTTAAAGGCCGCTCTTCCTTTTGTCCCCGCCCTGCAATTTTTTGAATCAACCGGCTCAACCAACGATATTGCCATGTCGTGGGCGGCGCAGGGCGCCCACGATTTCTCGCTCGTAGTCGCCAACCATCAATCCGCCGGGCGAGGCCGCCTGCAACGACGCTGGATTACCACTGCGGGCAGCGCGCTGGCTTTCAGCCTTGTCCTCCGGCCGACATCCATCGAGGCGGAGCACCTCTCCTTTTTTACGGCGCTCGGCGCGCTGGCGCTCAGCGATGTTTTAAAAGAGCAATACGGCCTGGTCAGCATGATCAAATGGCCCAACGATGTATTGCTCAATCACCGTAAAACTGCCGGGATCCTGGTAGAGGCTGCCTGGCAGGGGGATGTTGTGCAGAGTGTAATATTGGGGATTGGCGTGAATGTTGCACTGGAATCCGTACCCCCAGAGGAGGAAGTGCTCTACCCGGCCACATGTGTAGAGAGCGCGTTAGGGAAAGAGGTCAACCGTATGGAATTTCTGGCAGCTCTGCTGGAGCGGATAAAATTCTTGCGTCCGGAAATGCGCTCACCCCGGTTTCTCGAAGCCTGGCAGAGACATCTTGCATTCCAGGGGGAAGCCGTCCAGGTGACGGAGTCGGATGCAACAATACTCACAGGTATTCTGTCGGGACTTAACGAGGATGGCAGCCTGCGCTTGCAGACAGAAGCAGGTACAATATATTCCATACAAGTGGGCGATATTCGCCTGCGGCCAGTAAAAACGCACAGCTAAAACCCGGGGAGGATGATGTATGTTGGATGATCTGCGAAACTCAACTTCTTCCTTCATTGAGGAAGAGGAAATAGTTCCTGAAAAAGTCTCCGTTCGAAAAAAACGCCCTCCACGGCAGCAAAGTCAATTTTTGGGAATGAGCGCGCCACAGCGTTTCCTGATCGCTTTGATGCTGCTGGTAATGACCTGTATATGCGGCGTGTTTGCTTTACTGATTTTTGAAAAAGTGGTCGTCCCTTTCTTTTAGGTCAGACAGCATCCTGACTGTCATTATTATTGCCGTTTCCATCGCTATTCTCTGAGGCTACGTCCGCTGGAATGCGCGCCAGCGTAGCAACTGTATCGCCTGCAGCCACATTAACCAACCGAACACCGCGCGAAGCCCTTCCGCTGGAAGATACCGAGCTCACCTTCATACGCACAACCATGCCCGCCGTGGAAATAATAGTCACCTCATCCGCTTTTCTCACCACCCGGGCGGCGGCGACCTCTCCAATTTCGGCTGCTGAATCTTTCTTGATCGTCCGGATGCCGCCGGTTGCTCTTCCCTTGGCGGTATATTCACTTAAAGGGGTGCGTTTTCCGTACCCCTTGGCGGTTACCACCATCAAATAGCCTTCCGGTTCCACCACCTCCATCGAGGCCAGGCGGTCGTTCTTCGCCAGCTTGATGCCGGTCACCCCGGCAGCCTGGCGGCCCATTGAGCGCACGTCGCTTTCCGCAATGCGCAAAGCCTGCCCCTGACTCGTCACCAGGACGATTTCATCCTTGCCAGTGGTCAGACGCACCCACCCCAGTTCATCTTTTGCATCCAATCCCATCGCGATTAATCCGGAATTGCGAACATTGGAAAATTCCGAAAGTGCAACACGCTTGATACGCCCGTGCGTCGTAACCATCGTGCAGTACCCAGCCATGCCAAAATCCCGAACCGGTACGGCCGCGGTGATCTTCTCGCCGCCCTCAAGCGACAGCAGGTTGACAATCGGAATACCCCGATCGGTGCGGTTGGCGTCCGGGATTTGATAAGCCTTTTCAGAATACACCTTGCCGTACGAGGAGAAAAACAAGATGGTATCAAGAGTGCGGGCATGCAGCAACATCAGCACCTCGTCCTCTTCCTTAATTGCCTGCCCGGTAACGCCGCGCCGTCCGCGGGTGCCAGTACGATAGGTTTTTATACCGACGCGTTTAATGTAGCCGCGTTGGGTAATGCTGATCAACACGTCTTCTTCGGCGACCAAATCAGCTTCTGTAAATTCTTCGGTTTCATCGCCCGCAATGCGCGTGCGGCGTTCGTCACCGTATTTTTCGCTCAAATCTGCCAGGTCTGCTTTAATCACTTCGAGGATTTTTTGCGGATGAGTGAGCAAGTCCTCAAGGTAAGCGATGCGCTCCAAAGCCTCGCGTTGCTCATCTTCGATCTTTTGGCGTTCAAGCTGAGCCAGGCGGCGGAGTTGCATGTCTAAAATAGCTTGAGCCTGGATCTCGGAAAGGTTGAAGCGCGTCATCAGGCGCGCTTTGGCTTGTTCTGCATCCGGAGACTGGCGGATGGTTTGTATAACCTCATCCAAGTTCGCCAGGGCAATTATCAACCCTGCCAGGATATGCGCCCGGCGGCGGGTTTTTTCCAGCTCAAACTGCGAACGCCGGGTGATAATCTCCTGACGGTGCTCGATAAAAATTTGCAGGGCGCGTTTGAGGGAAAGCACACGCGGTTCCCCGCCCACCAACGCCAGGAGATGAACGCCAAACGTGGATTGCAGCGCCGTGTATTTGTAAAGCTGGTTCAACACCTGTCGCGGCTGGGCGCCGCGCTTCAATTCAATATAAATACTCATGCCAAGCCGGTCTGATTCGTCGCGCAAATCAGAAATCGCGTCGAGTTTTCCTTCACGCGCCAGATCAGCAATGCGCTCAATCAGGGTGGATTTGTTCACCTGATAAGGGATCTCCGTGATCCGGATGGCGTAGCGGCCGCCCTTGGCTTCTTCAATATGTGCCAGGCCGCGCATAACCAGACGTCCACGCCCGGTGCTGTACGCCTGGCGTATGCCTTCTTTCCCAACAATCACGCCACCGGTGGGGAAATCCGGTCCTGGCACAATCTTGATCAGGTCTTCGCTGTGAATGTTTTCTATGTTGTCATAGTTATCAATCAAATACGTAATAGCCGCATGCAGTTCCCGCAAATTGTGCGGGGGGATGTTGGTTGCCATGCCAACCGCGATACCGGCTGAACCATTTAGCAGCAGGTTGGGCAGGCGGGCAGGCAGGACAACCGGCTCCTTGAGTGAGCCGTCAAAATTATCGGTAAAATTCACCGTATCTTTATCAATGTCCGTCAGTATCTCTTCGGCCATCACCCCCAGGCGCGCCTCGGTGTAGCGCATGGCAGCAGGCGCATCGCCATCCACCGAGCCAAAGTTGCCCTGTCCATCAATGAGCGGGTAGCGCATGGAAAAATCCTGCGCCATGCGCGCCATAGACTCATAGACAGCCGAATCGCCGTGGGGATGATACTTGCCCAACACCTCACCGACAATGCGGGCGGATTTTTTGTAAGCGCTGTGTGCGCGCATCCCTAAATCATCCATCGCGTACAGAATGCGGCGATGCACGGGCTTCAATCCATCGCGCGCATCCGGCAAAGCCCTGGCCACAATCACGCTCATGGCATAATCCAAGTAAGCAGACCGCATCTGCTCATCTATATCAACCGATTGAACGGTGCCAATTTCCATGTTTTTTCCTTATTTTGTTGAAAGTCAGGGACATCAATTATACCGCATTCAGCAGCGGACGATCTTTGAAGGTTTCAAAATAAACCCGGCCCTCACAGAGTCGGAGTAAAATAAGAGAGTACCTCCCGCTTCGCCGTGGAGAGCGCCTTTCTCAAACTCCGGCTCAACCTCTGGAAGGACGAAAATTTATGGAACAGGAAGATGTCGTGATGCAAAAGGTATTGGAGGCCGTTGAAGAACTTAACCTCCAGTTGGAGGATGAGAACCAGATTGCCGCCACCCCTGATACAATTCTCTTTGGCAAGGGCGGCCGGATCGATTCGCTCGGTTTGGTGAACCTGATTGTCATCCTCGAAGGTCTGATTGCAGATGAATTCGACCAGCAAATCTCCCTGGCCGATGAGCGCGCCATTTCTCAAACGCACAGCCCATTTCGCACCGTTCAATCCCTCGCCGATTACATCCTCATCCTCTTAAAGGAAGGAGAGAATGCCTGATTCGCCCGTCATGCTGATCACCGGGGCGCGCAAAGGGATCGGCAGATACCTGGCAGAATATTACCTTGGCAAGGGCTGGCACGTGGTGGGGTGCAGCCGAAGCCCAACAGAATTTGAAGCGCCAGGTTACCAGCACTACTGTTTGGATGTTGCCGATGAAAAAGCGGCTCGCGCCCTGTTTGCACAGATTCGCAAAGAACACGGCCGCCTGGATGCCTTGTTAAATAATGCCGGTGCCGCGGCCATGAATCACGCACTGCTGACTCCCATCGAGACGGTTCTGCGTCTGCTCAATACCAACGTGGCCGGCACATTCCTCTTTTGCCGGGAGGCTGCACGTCTGATGCAGGCGCGCAAGGTTGGTCGGATCGTTAACTTCACCACCGTAGCCGTTCCGCTGATGCTGGAGGGCGAAGCCGCCTACGCAGCTTCCAAGGCGGCAGTCACCAGCCTGACGCAGATATTGGCACGCGAGCTTGCGCCGCTGGGGATCACCGTGAACGCCATCGGACCAACCCCTATTGATACTGATCTCATCCGCGGTATCCCCCAGGAAAAACTCGATCGCCTATTGCAGCAGCAAGCCATCCACCGTTTCGGTGAGTTCACCGATATTTCAAATACGATTGATTTTTTCCTCCGGCCGGAGAGCAATTTCATCACCGGGCAGGTCATTTATTTGGGTGGTGTCTCGTGATCCAATTCTTGCTGGATGTATTCAAGGAGTTCGAGGAAGATGAAGCGGTCATCTGGGAAGAGCGTTCCTATTCCTATGGCTGGATGCTCGAGCGTGTTGGGTATTGGCAAAAAAAGATCGCTGAAAACGGGATACCTGCCGGTGCAGCCACTGTCCTGGAAGCCGATTTTTCCCCCAATTCCGTAGCACTTTTTCTGGCGTTGGTGGAGCACCGCTGCGCCCTCGTTCCGCTCACCAGTTCGGTTGAGATGAACAAACCGGAGTTTATCGAGATCGCACAAGGGGAATTCACATTCCGCATTGACACTGAAGACCAGGTGGAAATTTCCCGCCTGCCGTACACTGCCGACCATGCGATGTACACAACGCTGCGCAAACGGCAAGCCCCCGGGCTGGTCTTGTTTTCCTCCGGTTCCACGGGCAAGAGTAAGGCGGCAGTACACGATCTTACCGGCCTGCTCGAGAAGTTCAAGGTGCGCCGCAACCGCCAGCGTGCAGTCACCTTCTTGTTATACGATCACATTGGCGGCGTCAACACCATGCTTTATATACTCTCCAACGGTGGCGTGATTGTCACCGTGAGCGCGCGCACCCCGGAAGCCGTGCTGAGCGCGGTGGAAAAACACCGCATCGAGCTCCTGCCCACCTCGCCGACCTTTATCAACCTGATCTTGCTGAGCGAGGCATACAAGCGCCACGACCTGAGCACCCTCAAGACGGTAACCTATGGCACCGAACCGATGCCGGAAAGCACTCTCACGCGCTTCCATCAACTTTTTCCGCGCATCAAACTCCAGCAGACCTATGGTCTTTCCGAAGTCGGCATTTTGCGGTCTAAATCCAAAAGCTCGGATTCGCTTTGGGTCAAGGTGGGCGGAGAGGGCTTTGAAACCCGGGTTGTGAATGGCATTTTGCATATCAAGGCGCAGTCTGCCATGCTGGGGTACCTTAATGCCCCCAGCCCGTTTACAGAAGACGGCTGGTTCAACACCGGCGACGAGGTAGAGGTGGATGGGGAATACCTCCGCATCCTGGGGCGGCGCTCCGAACTCATCAACGTCGGCGGCGAAAAGGTTTACCCTGCCGAAGTGGAGTCCGTTATCCAGGAAATGGCGGATGTGGCTGAAGTGACCGTGTACGGCGAGAAGAACCCGATCACCGGCGCAATTGTCTGCGCCCGGGTGCGCCTCAAGTCGCCGCCTGATCCAAAAGCCTTCACTCTCCAGCTTAAGAAATACTGTCGCAGCCGCCTGCCAGCTTTCAAGGTACCGGTGAAGGTCTCCTTTGTGGAAGACGAACAACACAGCGCGCGCTTCAAAAAGATGCGTCCGAAAGCTTCCTGAGAGAATTCTCCTGTGGCAGAGATTAAACCGGCGGTTCCGGAAGACTTTGAGGGCTTGTTCCCGCTTTTTGCGGGGTTTCGTAACCCGCCCCCGCCGCAGCGGCTTCGCACCCTCTTCCAGCCGCGTTGGAACAGCCCATATGGACAGTACGGCTGGGCGCTCTGGGAGGACAGCCGGGCGGTGGGATTTCTCGGCACATTGCTCAGCCGCCGGCCAACCCCGCGAGGACAAGGTGTTTTCTGTAACCTCTCACTCTGGCATGTCCTTCCGGAATACCGCGCGGAAAGCCTCGCCCTCTTGCTCCAGGCGCTGCGGTTGAAAGATGTCGTCATTACCAACTTCACCGGCAACAAAGTCGCACCAATTTTACGCAAGTTTGGCTTTCAGCAGGTGGATGAGTGCTTTTACCTCCTCCTCCCCTTTCCTGTTCCTTCCGCCGGGCAAATCGAGCTGCTTACCGACCCGCGGGCAATGCGCGCCGAACTTGAGGGCGACGCCCTGCAGGTGTTAGAGGATCATCTCACGCTGCCCTGCCACCATTTGCTCGTCAAAACCCGCCAGGGCGCTTGCCATGTCCTTTACAACATGGTGCGCAAGAAGGGGCTGCCGGTGATGCAGGTGCTGTATCGCAGCAATACGGATCTGTTTTTACGGCATTTGCGGGGGGTTTGCTGGCGCGTTTGCACAACACAAAAACTGGCAGGGGTGATGATCGGCGATAATTTTTTGGGTGGCCGCCCGCTAAAAGCCGCTTTGCAGGTGACCCAGCGCGAGGCGCACCTGTTCCGCTCTTCGGAGTTGAACCGCTTTGAAATAGACCTGGCTTATTCCGAACTTCAGCTCTTTGGGCTTTAAGCACTGCCGGGCTGCAAAGGAATAAAGAATAAAAATGAATGCACTCAAAAAAATACTCTCCTGGATAACCCGCCCAATCTACGGAGGCATAGGGACAATTTTAATGTTTCACCGCGTCGTCCCGGCAAGCCTCGGGAAACGCAGGCCGGAAAATACGGCATTGGAGATCACCCCCGAAGCGTTGGAGCAAGTGATTCGTTTCTTTATCGAGCGCAAGTACGAGTTTGCCTCGCTCAACCGCGTGCATGAAATTCTGGCAACCGGAGAGCACCGCCGCCGCTTCGCTGCGTTTACCTTTGATGACGGCTATGCAGATGTGCTCGTCTACGGCTACCCGGTATTCAAGAAGTACAATGTCCCTTTCGCGGTCAACCTGATCAGCGGCTTTCCCGATCGCCAGGTTGTGTTGTGGTGGTACCTGCTGGAGGAGATACTGCTCACGCGCCCGGAGATCCATTTTGAGTTGGAGGGTGTACCGTACCACTTTGACTTAACCTCCCCGCAGGGTGCAGATCAGGCAGCACAGCAAGTTCGCAGGCTGGTCAAATTTGCAACACCGCAGGAATTGGAAAGACGCCTGCAAGCCATCTTCTCCCCTCATTACGACGACCTGTACCAAAAGACCACTGAGTTGGCGCTCTCCTGGGAGCAGGTGCGCCGCATTGTCAGCGACCCGCTGGTGACGATCAGTGCCCACACCGCGCATCACTATGCGCTCAGCAAACTGGATGAAACAACTGCCCGCGAGGAGATAATGGGCGGCAAGGCCCGTATCGAAGAGGAATTACAGCGCGAGGTGCGCCATTTTGCTTATCCATACGGCAGCCCGAACGAAGCCGGGCGACGGGAATTTGCCTTGGCGGAAAAATGTGGCTTCCAGACTGCCGCCACAACGCGCTTTGCCAACGTCTTTCGGGCACACCGCAAGCACCTGCACGCTCTGCCGCGTTTGGAAATATCGCGTTTAGGCGGACTTTCCGGCCTGGAGCTGGCGGTCAATGGCTTTAGCACCCTGCGGCGCAACCGCATGCGGCGGGTGATCAGCGAGTAGCCGTTTCTTTCAAAGCGTTTTATCGGAATGTACCGGAAAAGCCCGGCGGGTGAAAACCCGCCTGGTGCATCGCACCCGGTGTGTGCAGCATGTTCTTGCAGTTTATTTTAAGTCAGGGGAGGATTGCGCGCAGTTGTCCTCTTCCCCGCCGGTTGAGGTTGCTTTGAACGCAGGTACGCTCCCTTTGGGCGCGCCCGGTATAGTTGGGCTGCTTTCTTTTTCTCCGCCGGTAGAATCGGGTGCGGACGCCTCCGCGCGCAGTTGCCGGGCTTCCGCAGTGATACTACGGGTTTCCTCGTTAATCTGCTGTATCCCGTCCTGGAGTTCGCCCTGAATTTCACCGGCAACCTGTTCAAATTCTTCCAGGCTCTCTTCCACATTGGCTTCCCGAATGATCTTGTTGGGCAGTTCACGCAATTGGCGGGAGGTCTCCACAACGTCATGCCACACCGGTGAACGGGTAACCTGCCGCAGAAACCTGCCCAGACTGCGCGCGGCTTTGGTCATCTCATGCGGGCCCAAAAGGATCAGCATGATTAAAAGGATAAAAAACAGCTCGCCAAAACCAACGTTAAAAATTTCCATCAGCGATGCGGGTTACCCATCCTTATTCTTATCTTTGATATCCTGAATATCCTCGATTTCCTGATGCTTGGCGCCGTCACCTTTTAAGCCCTCGCGAAAGTTGCGGATGCCGGAGCCCAATTCGCCGGCAATCTTCCCAATACGCCCGACGCCGAAGACGAGGATCACGATCACCAGAATGATCAGTAATTCGGGCACCCCAAAATTTCGAAATAACATGGCAAATCTCCTTTTATGCTTTTATCCGGCCGGCTTACCCGGCGCGGTCATCCCACAAACATTCCGGTTGTTCCAAGATCGCGTCATCCACCCCACTGCTCAGGCGGTTGAACCAGGCGCTGTCTCTTTGGAGGGGCGCTCACTGCGCCGGGCGATGGCAGCAAACAAGATGCTCAACCCGTAGAGCAGGGAGAGCGGGATCATCAACAGCCCCATGTTGACCGGGTCCGGGGTGGGGCTGATGACCGCGGCGAGCACGCTGATTAACACAATTGCAATGCGCCATTGTTTTGCCAGCATTGACGCACTCACAATGCGCACCTTCGCCAGGATAAAGATCAGCAGAGGTGTTTCGAAGGCGATCCCGACCCAAAACAGCAGCCCGGTGACAAAATTGAAATAGTTGTTTGGCCGGGGCATGGTGCGAATGCCAGTAAAAGAGACCAGGAAGGGCAGCGCTGTCGGCAGCATTACAAAGTAAGCAAAGGCTACGCCACTTAAGAAAAAAACCGTCGCCAACGGAATAGCCCCCAACACCCAGTACCGTTCGGCAGGCAGCAGCCCCGGCAAGGTAAATGCCAGAAGCTGGTAGAGGACGAAGGGAAACGCCAGGATGACACCCGAAAGCAGGGAAACCTTCATGTAAACGCTGACATTTTCGGTCACTTCAATCGAAACGAGCTTGTCCAGCCCGCCGATTGGCATCGCCAGATAAGTCATCAGTTTTTCCGCGAAGACAAAGCTGAGGATGGTGGTAACCGCCAGCGCAAGAACAACCCGAAACAGCCGGCTGCGAAGCTCTGCCAGGTGACCCCATGCGGTCAATTGTTTTTCTTCAGGCATGCGTACTCTCTATCACAAACCAAAACCTGCCGGTGATGAGCAAATTATAACACCTGCCTAAGCCGTCCGCTTATCGCGCCGGGAGAGCGCGCTGGTCAGATGGGCGCCCCACAAGGTGATCCAACTTGTGAAGTAGATCCAGAACATCAAGACCACAATCGTGCTGAGCGAACCGTAAACCAGCTCGTAACGCCCCAGTCCGCTGCCAAGGTACCAGGAAAAACCGAATGAAAACAACCGGTAGATCAGCGCGGTAATGAAGGCGGCAATCGAAGAGGCGCGGCCGCTCACTTCTGTGTTTGGGATCCACCAGTACAGCACCCACAAGATCAGGAAGGTGAGCACCGGAGGCAGTATGGCAATGAAAAACTGCCATACAAAGCTGTTCTGCCAACCGGTAACCCCCAACAGCGGGATGTGTTCGGGCAATACCTGTACCAGCGTTTTCATAACGAGGGCAATAAAGCTTAGACCGATTAATCCACCGGCCATCGAGAGCGCCAGGACGCGGTTGGTGACGTAACTGCGGCGCCGTGCATTGGGCCAGGCATGGTTGATATTGAGCACAACGGTATTGAAGACTCCGCTTGACGACCACAGCAAACTGGCAGTGGCGATGAAGCCAAATGTACCGCGCCGCTTCAACACCTGCTGAATGTTCTGGTTGATCAAATCAACCGCTCCGGGGACAATTTCGCCGATCCAGTTCCCTAACTGGGCCTGAACGACCGCGCGTTGGAGAAAAAAGCTCCCGCCGACCACCAGCAACAGAAGAAGCGGAAAAAGCGAGAAGAAGGCATAATAGGCAATGCTGGCTGCCGCCTCCGACGCACGCGCATCCCGAAAGCCCAAAAACGTCTCGCGGGTGATGGCGAGGATATTAACCCCTGCCAGCTTGAGCCGTCCCCCAAAAGCGTACAGCGCGGGGCGCAGGCTGGAAATTGAAATGCTTTTCATGGCCTAATAGTGTATATTATACTCGTTCAGGCAGTCAGAGGCTGTCTGCGCTTGCGCAGCCCCTGTTATCTATGGTACTGTTAGCACAAGTGCGGTTTAGGAGCGAAGGATGAGTATGGAAACAGAAGAGCCAGCGGCTTCAGAAAATCACGGTGCAGGGATGCGGAGAGGCGTGCCGGAGTGGCACAACCTGCTGCCCGCCGCGCTGGTGTGTGTTTTCTTCATCCTTCTGCTGCGACGCGCCTGGCTGAGCGACGACGCCTTTATCACCTTCCGCACGGTGGATAATTTGATTCACGGCTACCGGCTGACCTGGAACGTCACCGAACGGGTGCAGGCGTACACGCACCCGCTCTGGATGCTGCTGCTCAGCCTGCTCTATTTCTTCACGCGCGAAATTTACTTCACCAGTCTGGCGCTTTCAATCGGGGTCAGCGTGATTGCGCTGGTCTTGCTGGCGCGTTGGTTTGCCCTGCCGGCGGCTGCGCCTTTTGCAATCTTCGTTTTAATCCTCTCCAAAGCATACATGGATTTTTCGACCTCCGGCCTGGAAAATCCGCTCAGCCACCTTCTTATTGTAGTGTTTTTTATTCTCTTCTTTCATCCGCACCCGGGGCGCCGGCGGCTTCTCTGGCTTTCTTTCACGGCTTCGCTGGGCTTGCTCACGCGCATGGATCTGGCATTGGTCTTCCTGCCTGCGCTTGCTGCGGCTTTCTGGGCAGCACGCTCCAGAAAAGCCGTGCTCTGGTTGGCGCTCGGACAGGTTCCTTTTGTGCTCTGGGAGATCTTTTCAATTCTCTACTATGGCTTTCCCTTCCCCAACACGGCGTATGCCAAGCTGAACACCGGCATTGCCGCGGCGGAATATATCCGCCAGGGATTGTTTTATCTGCTAAATTCGGTGCAGTTTGACGCGCTCACGCCGCTTGTCATTCTGTTGGGCATAACAACCACATTTCTAAACCGAGACCGCCGGGTCTTGACGCTGGCCGCCGGTTGTCTGCTCTACCTCGCTTATGTTGTCCAGGTCGGCGGCGATTTTATGAGCGGGCGCTTTCTCACCATCCCGCTGCTTTGCGCCACCCTGGCGCTGGCACGGGTGGATTTTTCCCGGCTTACGGCGGCCGCTTCTCTGGTGTTATACGGAACGATGCTTGTCATCGGACTTAATACAGTCAACCCGACGGTACGCATCAACGATCTTGCTCCGATCGATTCCGGACCGATCCATTTATGGGATCACGGCATTCTGGATGAGCGTCTGCTGTATTACGGCGGCACGGGGCTGCTCAACGCCCCGCGCGACGAACCCATGCCAACCTTCTATTGGGCGATCGAAGGCGAAAAGATGCGCGTTGCCCAGCGGAAGGTCGCCGACAACTACGGCGTGGGGATGTTTGGCTTCCGCGCTGGCGCGCAGGTCTATGTGCTGGATAAACTCGCGCTGGCTGACCCGCTGCTGGCACGCCTGCCAGCCTTCCAAAAGATGGATTGGCGCATCGGTCACTTTGAACGCGTCATGCCGGAGGGCTATCTGCAAACGTTGACGGTCGGCAAGAACATGATCGCCGACCCCGATCTTGCCCAGTACTATGATGCACTCATGTTAATCGTCAAGGGGCGGTTGCTCGACCCTCAACGCCTTCTGGCGATATGGAAAATGAACACAGGCCAGTACAATCACTGGATTAACGATAACGCTTATCGCTACCCCAACCTCATTCGCAAAACCTACGCAGAGGTAAGCAGTACAGCTTCAATTGTTAAAGACTGCACATCATCCGGAGCAATCGAGATGCAGGACAGCGGCGTGGAGATCACCTTTCCTGAACCTTCACACGCCGCCTGGCTGGAAGTACACCTCGATAATAACGACCGCTACCGGATCCTCTATTCGCTGGGGAAACAGGAACTGGCAGCGGAAACCGTCCCGACAGCATATCTTCCCGACCCGGGCGGGATTTCGGCGCGGATCATCGCGGTTCCTGAAAAAGCCACTTCTACGGGCTTTGACCGCGTGCACCTCTTTCCCTACGCTGGCGAAGCGCCGTACTGCCTGGGGTCTTTGACCGTACGCTGATCACACTTACATGAGGAGGGAGACATGGTAACAGCAATTGATATTCTCCAGTTGGTGGTCGGACTGGCACTGTTTTTACTGGGCGGATCGTTTATACAGGGTTCACCGCGCATCGGCGGGTTCCTGGTCGGAGGTCTGGCAGCGGCGGAGGTTGTCGTACGGGTGGCCGCGTTGACCGCGCTCTGGCAATGGCTGGGGCCGCTGCTCGCCTTTGTTGCCGGCGGGCTGATTGGCATGCTGCTCGGCAGCATCCTTTCCATGCTTCTGCTCGTTCTGTACACCAGCATCCTGGGCGCCATGGTTGGCTTCATCATGGGGTTTCTGGTGGCGGTTGGGGGAAGCTCTTACCACCTCGTTGATTCGCTGATAGCGTTTTCGGAGGTTACCCCCGTTCAAAGCGCTTTTATGGTTGTGTTTGCTCTGCTCTTCGGCTTTATGTCCCTGCGCTTTCAAGATTTTATGGCCATGGCTTCCACAGCCTTTATCGGTTCGGGGCTGGCAATTTTCACGATGGCGGACCAGTTAAAGACACTCAGCCCGATTTTCAAAGAAGATGTTGTCCTGCTGTTCGCATGGGTTGTCATCGGACTAATCGGCCTGATGGCACAAAACAGCCGCGCAACCCGCTAAACTCATCTGACAACCCCCCTTTTACGACTTTGTCATAGCCAAAAAGTGATATCTGTCATTATTGATAAGTGCGAGATTTCACAATATAATACATGCGTATAAACGAATAAGCGAATAATAACGCTTTTTCGGGATAAGGGAGAATTAAAACCGGATGACTGAAAGCTCCACGCTTCGAGAAGAGATCGCCCAACTGCATGCAAATATGTGCAATGGCATCGCTGATACGAACCGTATTCTGATCATTTACACCCTCGCAGACGGTCCAAAAAACGTGGGAGAGATGGCCAAAGCCCTCGACCTGCCCCAGCCGACAGTTTCGCGCCACCTCAAGATCATGCGCGACTGCGGTATCGTCCTGGCAGAACGCGCCGGCCAGTCTGTCACGTATTCGCTGAAAGATGCGCGCATTCTCCAGGCGCTTGACTTGTTGCGCTCCGTGATGACCGATACATTTGAAAACCGCGCCGCGCTGGCACGCGAGGGCAGCGTGCCAGCCAACCGATAAATCCACCAAAAGGGAGTTTGTATGAAAACACTATTAATCCTGGGGGCAGGAACGGCAGGCACCATGTTTGCCAATAAAATTATCCGCAAGCTCGACAGGCACGAATGGAAGATCATCCTGGTGGACAAGGATGAGACCCATTACTACCAGCCGGGATATCTCTTCCTCCCCTTTGAAATCAACAAACCTGAGGAGATCATCCGGCCAAAACGCAAGTTCGTCCCTGCCGGTGTCGAGTTTGTGCTTTCGGATATTGAGCAGATTGAACCCGGGGCGAACAAAGTCACGCTGACAAAGGACAACCGCGTCATCCAATACGATTACCTTATCATCGCCACTGGCACCGATATCCGGCCGGAACAGGTGGAGGGGATGCTGGGAGGCGGCTGGCAGCAGAACATTTTCGACTTTTACACCTTTGACGGCGCAAACAAGCTCACCAATTTCCTCAAAACCTGGAAGGGCGGACGCATGGTCGTTAACGTTGCCGAAGTGCCAGTCAAATGCCCGGTCGCGCCGCTGGAATTTGTCTTTCTGGCGGACTGGTATTTCACTCGCCGCGGCATGCGCGATAAGGTGGAAATCATCTACTCAACACCACTGCCGGGGGCTTTCACCAAACCGGTCGCGACCACATTGCTGGGCAACATTCTCGAAGAAAAGGGCATTCACGTCGAAGCCGAGTTCAACATCGGAGAGGTCAACTCCTCGAACAATGTCATCCGCTCATGGGATGATCGCGAAATCCCCTATGACCTTTTGGTCGCCATTCCGACCAACATGGGCGACCCGGTGATCGAACGCTCCGGCATGGGGGATGAGTTGAATTACATCGCGACGAACAAACATACGCTGCAATCTGAGCAGTGGGAAAATATCTGGGTGTTGGGGGATGCAGCAAACTTGCCGACCTCCAAAGCCGGCGCCGTGGTACACTACCAGATGGATGCTGCAATCGAGAATTTACTCGCACACATGGGTGGCCGCGAGCTCAAAGCCAGTTTTGACGGTCACGCCAATTGTTTTATCGAAAGCGGCTTCAACAAGGGTCTGCTGCTGGATTTCAATTACGATGTTGAACCGCTGCCGGGACTTTTTCCTCTGCCGGTTGTTGGCCCTTTCAAGCTTCTGGGGGAATCGATGTTCAATCATTGGGGAAAACTGGCTTTCGGCTGGATGTACTGGCATATCATGTTGAAAGGAATTGATGTTCCCTTCCTGCCGAATGACTTTTCAATGACCGGGAAAAATGCCCCCAAGCTTGTTAATCTAAACCAAACACTTTAATAAATAGAGGTAAAAAAACATGTCTGATATTCTTTCAACCGTACAGTTCGACTCCGAAGGCTTTATGACGAATGCCAAAGCCTGGACTCCAGAAATCGGCAAAGCCATTGCTGCCCGCGAGGGCATGGAGCTAACCGACCGCCATTGGGTGGTGATCAACTACGCCCGCTCCGAATTCGACTCCAAAGGACAGCCCCCCACATTGCGGGCAATCACCAAAAACACAGATGTGGGCACCAAAGAAATTTATGCCCTTTTCCCGGGCGGCCCCGCCAAAATGGCCGCCAAAGTTGCCGGCCTGGGCAAACCAACCGGCTGCATCTAATCCATACTTTATTTTCCAGAGAGGATCATATGGCAAATGACGAAAAACAACCCCGCAAGTTATGCCTGATCGCGTCCAAGGGTTCGCTGGATATGGCTTATCCGCCGCTCATCCTGGCAAATTCCGCCCGCATGTCCGGTATTGAAGCCCACATCTTCTTCACCTTCTGGGGTTTAGACCTGATTACCAAAAAGAAAATGAACCGGCTCAATGTCGCCACCGTTGGAAACCCCTCCATGCACCCCTGGTTTCATATCCCCACCTGGTTGGGTTCCATCCCCGGAATGTCGGCTGCGGCTTCGTGGATGATGCGCAAGGAAATTGACAAGCTTGATTTCCCTCCTGTAGGTGAGTTTATAGAGATGCTGATGGACGCCGGTACACATCTCTACGGCTGCAAGATGTCCATGGATATGATGAAACTTACCAAAGCAGACTTGGTGGACGGCGCGGAAGTGTTGGGCGCAATGGAATTTATAGAAATCTCCGAAGGCGCTCAGATTATCTTCGTGTAGTTTTTCATCAGCAGAACCAGGGCAAGGGTTGGCATTTTCAAAGTCGCCAACCCTTGTTTCGAATCCGCCTCTGTGGGGATAAAGCCCGGTTGGAAAGAATGCGCCGGGGCGGTGGTATAGTTAATTCAAACCAAGTCCTGGCTTGCCGGCATTTTCCGGTGCAGCCTTGTTCCAATTTTTCACCGAGGTGTATTATGAAACGTTTCTTGAGCCGGCTGGGGATCATTCTTCTGGGGATCGCGGTGCTGAGCGCCTGCAGTCCGGCCAGCGGCCCGGCTATTCCCTCTGCAACCGCCACACCCGCACAGCCCTCCACCTTTACCGACCCGTTCGAATATTGTGCGGCCGTGCAAACCATTGACAAACCTGACGCGCGCTACACCGGCGACGCAGTCCCTGAAGCCGTCCTTCAGGGCTATTTGAAAGCGGCTGACTTGCAAAATACCACCGAGCCGGCGGATATGCTGAAAAAATCAACCTTTTGGCGCTGTATGAATGGGCAGGTGCTGGCGTGCAGCGTCGGCGCCAACCTGCCGTGCTGGGCCAAAGCCAACACCGATAAAACCCCCACGCAGGCCATGAAAGACTACTGCACGGAGAACCCGGCCAGTGAATTTATCCCTATGGCTGTCACTGGCCACGAGACGGTCTATGACTGGCGCTGTGTAGAGGGCGCGCCTCAAGCTGGCGGGCAATTCAGCGAAGTGGACTCCGCAGGATACATCGCCAACATTTGGTACACGTTAACGCCAGAAAAATAAAAAGCAAACGCATTCCGGCTTTTTGTGACAAAATCTTCTTCCAGCAGGAGTACAATTGGGTTTTACAAACCAGCCTACTTGGAGGTCGTTTTATGTCAAATGTTTTCTATGTTCCGCGCAGCGCATTAGCAATTTATGCGCATCCGGACGATATCGAATTTAGCTGCGCCGGTCTTCTGGCGCGTTGGGCAAAAGCAGGAACCGAGATCACTTATGTCTTGTGCACCAGCGGCGAAGTGGGCATCGCGGATCCTGGAATGACCAAAGCCGTTGCCGCGGAGATCCGCGAAGAAGAAACCCGCCAGGCTGCTGCGATCGCCGGGGCACGCGAAGTGGTTTTTCTACGGGAGCCGGATGGTTTGCTGGAAGCCAGCCTTTTGCTGCGCAAAAAATTAGTCCGCGAGATCCGGCGCTTCAGACCTGAGGTCGTGTTGTGCAGTGACCCTACCGTGCTGTGGGGCCGGGAGAATTACATTAACCATCCCGATCATCGTGCTGCCGGAATTGCGGCGCTCGATGCGGTCTTTCCCGCTGCCGGTCAGCCCAACCTCTTCGAAGAATTGGAGACGGAAGGCTTGCGCGCCCACAAAACACGCAAGGTATATGTTTCGGGTTGGAGCCAGACCGAAACTTACGTAAGCATAGACGAGACCATCGAGACCAAGATCGCTGCATTGCGCGCTCACAAAAGCCAGATGAAGGATTGGGATCCGGCGGATCGCATCCACCAGTGGGCGTCCGAAGTTGCAAAGGGAAAAGAGATGCAATACGCCGAAGCCTTTCGGGTGGTCACACTGGTGGAAGACGAAACCTGGGAAAAGACTCAGGGTGAGGTTCGGCCCAATTCGGACTAAAAATGTTGTGCAATTGTAAGGCGCGCGATATTTTGGAAGTCTCACATTCGTTCTATAATTAGCTGTGTGAGACCCAACGTAAAAGCCAAACTTGCTCCCTACCTGACGGCAGGCGCCATTGCACTGCCATTATTGCTTGGTCTTGCCGGGGTTTATCTCCAGGCTGTGCAGATGGGAGAAATTGCGCGGCAGCTTGCCGCCGCAGATCTTGGGGGCGGCGCCGAGCTGCGCGCGCAGTTGTTAAGCCAGGCATTGGCGGCGCGTCAGCGCCTGTTTCTCGTAGCAGGCTTCTCGGTACTCGTTTCCCTCGCGGCTGCCGTTTTTGTGGGCCGCCGGTTTTATCAAGGCGCGCAGCGTTCGATCGCTGTGCTGGCAGCCAGGTTGGAAGCAATTGTCCGAGGGGAATATTCCGGCCACCCAGTTGACGACCAGTGGTTTTCTCCAGTGCAGCCGCAAGGTCCGCTTGAAGAGGCGCTGGAAAAACTGGCGGATTTGTACACCGGTCTGACTGAGAAAATTTATCAACGCACCGAAGAACTAAATCACCGCACGAAGCAAGCCGAGACGCTTTACCAGGGTGGGCGCGCCCTCTCCTCCTCACTGACCTTGAACGAGATTTTAGATCTCATCCTGGCGCATTTGGGCCGCATGATTCCAAACGACCGTGCTGCATTGCTTTTACGGCAGGGGGATGGGCTGGTCATTGCGGCTTCGCGCGGGTTTCCAGAATCGGCTCGGCCCTCTGATATATCCGTGAGTATCAAGAGCGGGGATGTATTTGACGAGATCTGCCGCACCCGCCAGCCACTCAGCATTGCAGATATCACCCAGCGCCGGGACTGGCAAAATGTGAGCGGTCTCAAACCGGCGCGCTGCTGGGTTGGATTTCCTTTAATCAGTTCCGGAGAGGTGATTGGTATGCTGTCACTGGTGCGGGAGACCTCTGTAGCTTTCTCGCAGGATGAGATCACCCAGGCGGCCACCTTTGCCGGGCAGGCGGCGTATGGCATTCAAAATGCCCGTCTGCTCGAACAGGTGACCCATTTCAATCAAGAACTGGAAGATCAGGTCAACCGCCGCACGGAAGAACTCGCCTCCGCGCTGGCGCAGTTAGAGCGGCTGGATCGCACGAAGTCCAATTTCATTCATATCGCCTCCCATGAACTTCGCACACCTCTGACGGTCATTTCAGGATACAACCAGATCCTCATGTCGCACCCTGTTATCCTGAAGGATGAGCAGCTGCACAAGGTCACCGCCGGCATCCAAACCGGTTCAACCCGCCTGCACGAAATTGTCAACAGCATGTTGGAGCTTGCCAAGATTGAAAGTCAGGTATTGCAATTAAACCCCATGCCGCTTTCACTGGCAAACGTGCTCCGCGAGCTTTTGCCCCGTTTTGCCCATGTACTGGAAGACCGTCAATTGTCGCTCACAGTTAACGATCTTTCCGTGCTGCCTGTGATCGAAGCAGATACGGAAGGTATCCAAAAGGTATTCAATAACCTGATCGGGAATGCGATCAAGTACACCCCCGATGGCGGCTCAATCGTTATCTCAGGGCGGAACGTGCCGCCGGAGCGCGACTTCCCGGATGGCGCGGTGAGGATTGAAATCAGCGATAGTGGTATTGGCATTGATCCTTCTTCGATCGAGCTTATCTTCACCCGCTTTTACCAGACCGGAGAGGTGGCGTTGCACTCATCCAGTTCCACAAAATTCAAAGGCGGCGGCCCAGGCTTGGGGCTGACTGTGGCGCGCGGGATTGTGGAAATGCATCGCGGAAAATTGTGGGGGGAGAGCCCGGGGTACGATGAACAAAAGTGCCCGGGGAGCAATTTTTACATCCTGCTCCCACAACGCCAGCGCCCGGCTACACGCGAGCTGCTTAAAAAGACGGGGCGCTTATCCGATGACTACGCCTCTTAATTGCCCCAGTTCACTTAAATGGTGTGCAAACCCTTAAAGTATTCCAGGCTGTTGATGGTGCTTTGTTTTTCGGCCAGCATGAATTTCACCACATCTCCAATTGAAATCATGCCGATTAATTTCTCGTTTTCCAAAACGGGCAGGTGACGGAGATGTTTTGCCGTCATCACCGCCATGCACTCCTCAATGGTCTGTTCCGGCATAACATAAAGCACCGGGTGGGACATTAACGAACTGACGGGGTCATTCAAAGACAGGTTCTGACGATCGGCGGCATTCCTTGCAAAATCCCGCTCAGAAAATATCCCAACGATTTTTTCTCCATCCATCACTGGCAGTGCCCCAATTTTCCATTTCGCCATCAATTGCAGTGCTTCACGGATGGAAGCAGTGACCGGTACAGAATAAACCACGCCATCTTTTTCTTTTAACATATCTTTTACAGCCGCCATTACATCTCACTTTCCGGGTTTCCCCGCGCGTTCCAGCGAAACCTGAAGCTTTGCTTTTGTTAATTGATTAATGGGTTAGAGATTGTTACATTAATTATCACAAATGGGAGCGGCTATGTCAAGTTAATTTTATGCCAGTATGAAAACAAGGTTAAACCCGACAGCGTCCAGACCGGCAATTTCGCAGTAACGATGCCGGGTTCTACAAGAGGATGGGAGTCTTCCGGCCCAGACAAAAGATAGGGAGGGATGATTTTTATAACTGATGATCGGGAACTCATCTTATCGTCATGCATCGCAGGGAATACGCTCACCCACAGCCCCGGTGGAACAGAAGGGGGGCGACGGGGAAGTACACGCCAAAAGCCAGGCCGGAGCTTTTCCAACCGGTGAAAGCATTAAGGCTTGTGTCATGCCGGCAGGTTCATGCTTTCGATCCATTCCGTAGCAGGCGCATCCCGTTGAAAATGACAAGCAACACGGACAGTTGGTGAACCAGCATACCGCCTGCCATGTGAACCTTGCCCAGCAATACCCCGCTCAACAGT
Organism: Anaerolineaceae bacterium; assembly: GCA_020845515.1. Classification (GTDB taxonomy): domain Bacteria; phylum Chloroflexota; class Anaerolineae; order Anaerolineales; family Anaerolineaceae; genus Ch132. The sequence continues at coordinate 41,828 of JADLFQ010000044.1, forward strand.
GCTCCCACAGTGAGCAGAGCAATGACCACATTTTGCCGGATATTGCGGAGTGTTGCCTTGGAAAGATGGATTGCTTCGGGCACTTTTAATAAGTCGTCGGATATCAGAGCGATATCTGCTGTTTCAATTGCCAATCCGGCAGCCGCCGCCCCCATGGCAATTCCAATATCCGCGGCAGCCAACGCCGGCGTGTCGTTGATCCCGTCCCCAACCATTGCAATCGTATAGCCTTTGGTTTGCAGGTCGCGAACCACCCTCAACTTATCTTCAGGAAGCAAGCCGGCTTTTACATCTCTAATCCCTGCCTGATGTGCAATTGCCCAAGCGGTTTTCTCGTCGTCTCCAGTCAACATCACCACCTCACGAATACCGCCCTTGTAGAGTCTTTTAATCGCTTCAGCGGAGGTTTCGCGAATTGGGTCGGAAATCCCCAATACCCCAATGAGAACACCGTCCAGAGAAACCAGGGTAGCCGTTTTTCCTTCCTCGCGCAAGGTCAGCAAGGTATTCGCTATACCCGGCTCCATGGCAACCGCTTGTTCCTTCAGCCATTTTTCTGTTCCTACTGAAATTTCATGCCCCATAAAGCGGGCCCGGATTCCCCTGCCGGTAACCGTCTCAAAAGTATCGGGGGTTGGCAGTGTGGTGAGCGCCCTGGCCTCGTTGTAGATAGCCCGCGCAAGCGGGTGTTCAGACACCGACTCAGCGATGCCTGCCCAATACAAAACTTCAGTTTGATCCACTGTCCAGCGAGTAGAATTGAATGTCCCTGATAGGGCGGTCTCTTCCAACAAACCAGCGCGTAAAGGTTGCAGCGCAAGAATATCTGTTAAGCGCGGCTTGCCGTAAGTGAGCGTACCGGTTTTGTCCAGCGCCAGCGCAGAGATGCGGGCGGCGTTTTCCAGATATTCACCGCCTTTAATTAAAATTCCGCGCCGGGCAGCCTGACCGATGCCAGCGATGATGGATACAGGTGTTGAAATCACCAGTGCTCCCGGGCAGGCGATCACGAGTAAGGTCAGCGCTAATTCAATATCCCGCGTAATGATATAAACACCCGCACTCAAAAGAATAATCGCCGGCGTATACCACCGGGCAAACCGCTCAATAAACCGCTGTGTAGGGGCTTTTTCTTCCTGCGCTTCCTCAACGCGGGCGATGATACGCGCCAGGGTGGTATCTGCGCCAACACCTGTTGCACGCGCTTGCAGCATTCCATCCAGGTTAATAGTACCAGCAAAGACAAGCGAACCTGAAAACTTTTCTTCCGGGATCGGTTCGCCCGTGATAGAGCTTTCATCAACTGCCGAAGCGCCCCCCACCACTTCACCGTCAACCGGCACACGAACGCCAGGTTTTATCAGAACAATCTCCCCTAACGCAACCTGAGACGGTTCAACTTCAACCTGTTGGCCATCTCGTATAACCAGGGCAGTGACGGGAGCCAGGTCGAGCAGTTCTCCCAAGACTTTGCGCGTACGGCTTAGCGTGCGGGCTTCAAGATACGCGCCAAAAACGAACAAAAAAGTAACCGCAGCCGCTTCCCAAAACTCACCAATGATCAATGCGCCAATTGCCGCGATCGTAACCAGTAATTCGATACTAACGTGGCGATTACGCAGGCTATTCCAAGCCCGCATGGCAATATCAGTCCCGGCGATCAGGGCAGCCACAATCATGAACCCATCGTGCATCCGGGCGGCGCCAAAGAGATAGCGGGCAGCCAGCCCGCTTAGGATGAGGGCGCCTCCAGCAACTGACTCAAGTTGGGTGCGTTGGCGCGGGCTGCGGAGAATATTCCGTAAGTGTGCAATCATGCCTTTTCCCCAGGTTTTAGATGGTTGATATCCGTGCTTCATATCCTGCGGACCAAACAGCTTGAACCAACTCCTGTTGGGCAGTCTCATCAGGGTTGTGCTGAATTTCGATGCGGCCGGTGTTAAAGAAAACTTTTGCTCCCTGAACGCCAGGTAAAGCGGTCAGTGCTTTCTCTATTTTCACCACACAAGAAGGGCAAGTTAATTCTTGACTTCGCAGTAAGGTTTTCATTTTTTTCTCCTGTTCCCGTCTGTTTTGCTCATAGGATACAGGAGAAAGCCATACACTTCCATGACGTGGAATAGATAAGTGCAGCTAATTTACAAACTGTTCTGCTCCAGCAAAGATCTGAGAGCTGTTTCGTCCCGGATGGCAATCCACTGCCGCCCGGTTGAGATCCAGCCTTCTTTTTGAAATTGACTGACAACCCGGCTGGCAGTTTCCGGTGTCGTGGCAGTCATCTCCGCCAGATCATCCCGTGTCAGGGGGGCTTGAATGAGCAGGCCAACCGGCTGTGGCTGCCCCAGTTTTTTAGCGAGTTTGAGGAGCATATAAGAAATTTTTTTCTCTGCAGATTGTCCGCTGAGTTGGCGGATGGTTTCATGTGCTGATTGCAGGCGGTCTGAAACAGCATCAAGGAATTTGATGGTCACAGAGGAGTATGTTTTTAATATTTTTCTAAAATCCTGAACGTTAATCGCAAGCGCGCAAACAGCCGTTTGCGCCTGGGCGGTATCCGGATAAATTGAATTGTCCTGATTGGAGAGGGCGCCAAAGAATTCGCCCGGCACAAGCAATTCAAGGAGAACATCCTTGCTGCCCATCGCGTGCCGCAGCAATTTCACCTGCCCTTCGGCAATGATAAATAAATGCTGCGCCGGCTCTTCGGAAAAATAGATATACTCCCCCCCTTCAAACCCCTTCTCATAAAACAACTGGTTTATCGCAATTAAATCCTGTTCAGATAGTTTGGAAAAGAATGGTACCATTTGCAAAATCTTGAAGCGCAATGCAGGGTCGCACAGATGCGGTTCAATTATGTCTATCTGGATTGGGCTTTTTCGGCGCCTGTTCGTCACTTTTCTCTCCGAAACAAAAAACGGATCAACATCTCTTGTGCACCATTATACGATTGATGCAAGCTTTAAAAGAGGCAGAAGTAGAGGAAAAATACTCATCAGGATAACTTCAAAAAATAACAAATACTTCCAAAACTTCCGCCCCTTTTATTTGCGCCATCACAAAGACGGATTTCCGGTTTGCTGTTATCCTGATACTGGGAGTTATGATGGCAGTTGACGCTTCAGAAAAAAAGAAATCATTACGCCTCTGGCAACGGCATATTGCCGTCCCCATTGAACATGGTTCGTGGGTATTTCTATTCAGCCCTCTGTTGATCGGATTGGCTGCAGGCAGGCGGTTGGGCGCAGGCAGTCTGCTTCTGGCGCTTGCCGTGCTGGCGGGGTTTATGCTGCTTCAACCGCTGACAGTTGCCGTGAAAGTGTATGCAGGCAGGAGGACGAAAGACGAACTGGAACCAGCACGCTTCTGGATTCTCACTTATGGCGTCGTGGCAGGGTGCGCGGCAGCCGCGCTGGCTTTGCTCGGATACGGGTTTGTCTTTTGGCTGGTTCTGCCCGCCCTTCCGGTGTTGGCATGGCGGCTGTGGCTGGTGAGCCGCCGGGAGGAACGGAGAAAGTCTGCAATGGAGATTGCCGCCAGCGGTGTCCTGGCGCTGACCGCTCCGGCCGCGTATTGGGTTGGACAGGGGGAAGTTACACCCACAGGGTGGTTAATTTGGGGCTTGTGCTGGCTGCAAGCTGCCGGTTCAATCTTATACGCTTATCTGCGCCTGGAGCAAAGAAGTCTTAAAGAACTCCCGGCCATGCCACAGCGTCTTGCACTGGGAAAGCGCGCACTGCTCTTCAATACATTTAACCTGGCGCTTGTGCTTGTACTTGCCGCCAACCACGTTACCCCGGCGCTGCTTCCGGCCGCCTTTGGGGTACAATGGGTTGAAACTCTATGGGGGCTGGTCAACCCCGCCCTGAACGTAAAACCCGTTTATATTGGTGTGCGCCAATTGATTGTAAGCACCCTCTTCACACTTCTTTTTATCATCACCTGGGTATCGTCTTAACCCATACCCAATTCAAATTCTCATCTTGGAGGTATAAAATGTCCGACCCAAAAGCAAAATGCCTGTACTGTGAACAAACGATGGATGAAATCCCTCTGGTGGCGATCCATTATCGCGACCAGCAATACTGGATCTGCCCTTCCCACATGCCGCTTCTGATCCACAACCCCGCCGAACTGGTCGGCAGGCTGCCCGGCGCGGAAAAATTAACGCCGCACCCATAGTCTTAATCCGTACGACTTACAAAAGCCGTGAGGCGGAAGAGAAGATATTGCGAGGTCAGCAGCGCAACACTGCCGCCGACCTCGCAGGGCGGTATAATCCCCTGACGCATTTTTTTTATCCCTCTGAGCAAATGAGGTGGAAATGGAGATAGATATTCCCGGCGTTGGCTTTCTGCGATTGCAAAACGTTGTTTTTGATTTGAACGGTACGCTGGCTGTGGATGGCAAGGTCAGTGCGCCTGTCAGGGAGTGCATTCAAAACCTCTCCCGGAAATTTCACGTCGTGATCGCTTCTTCGGACATCCACCACTCACTCGCCGCGCTGGCGAAGGACCTCGGCGTGGAGTTTCATATTTTGACACAAGGCGAAATTGCCCCACAAAAAGCAGCCCTTGTGCGCGCATTGGGGGCGGAACAGACCGTCGCGGTGGGCAACGGCACAAACGATTGGCAGATGCTGCAGGAAGCTGCCGTTGGCATTGTCATCATTGGAACAGAAGGCGCCAGTACCAAAGCAGTAAGGGCTGCCGATCTTCTCGTTACCAGCCCCATGGATGCGATCAATTGCCTGCTTAACCCGCTGCGTCTGACCGCATCCCTGCGGCATTAATTCATTCATGAGATAATTTCCCTTTTTTCTCCAAATATATTGAGAACACATTTTTCTTTTCAATGCAGTTATGTTACAATCATTTAACAAAATCAAAATCATAGAAAACAAGTGGAGGATTAAATGACTGAGGAAAAAAAGAAAGGCTTATTTGGTAAAGCAATTGATGCGTTAACGTCTCGTGATGAGAAAGAAGCGGCTGAGAAAGCCCAGCAAGCCGCACAAGCTGCCCAGAACCAGGCAGTTGTCGCGAAACAGCAAGTATACGAAGCAGAAAAGAAAGCCGCTGAGTCGGAAGCCAAAACCAGAGAACTTGAAGCGCAGCTAAAAGCCAAGGAAGACCAGGAAAAAGCGCACAAGTTGCTGGAGGAAATGCGCGCCCGCGATGCGCAAACTGCCGCGGCGGCTGCGGCGGCCGCTGCACCAAAATACATGGCGGAATACGAGGTGACCGGGTGGGATGAAACTCTCAGCCATGTCGCTCTCAAATACTATAAAAACGCCACCCGACCGTACTGGATGTTAATTTACGAAGCCAACAAAGCCGTCATCGGCGACAACCCCAATATCATCAAGCCGGGTATGAAGTTAAATATCCCCATACTCCCTGAAGATATGAAATAAAGTAAGGCAAGTATTAATGGCAGAGAATGTAGACCTTGCAAAGATTTTTCAGGCTGTAACCAAAAACCTGACACAGAATCAGGAAAGCCTCAATCAGGCGGATGGTTATAACCACGATCATGGTGATAATGTTGTCCAGGTTTTCAATCTGATTACTAAAGCCATGAAAGCAAAAAAAGGCGCGGATGTGTCCGCGCAACTGGCTTATGCTGGTGACTACCTGGGCAAAAACAACCAGTCCGGTTCCGGGAAGGCATACGCGCTGGGATTGGCGCAAGCCGCGAGCCAGTTCCAGGGTCAAACCCTGACGCCGGAAAACGCCATGGGATTGGTCGGCGCCTTGTTGGGCGGCGGTCAGGCTTCAGCGGCGGAATCCTCTTCCTCACCTGCAGGCGATTTGTTAGGCGCGTTGTTGGGGGGCGGGCAGGCACAGAAAGAGCCACAGGGGGGTATGGACTCTTCACAATTGTTGGCAATGGGGTTAAATATCGGCATGAACTTTCTGGAAGCGCGGCAACAGGGCCGCTCAAACATGGAAGCGCTTGTGCAATCCGTTGTCGCCGGCAGCCAGATGGGACAAACACCTCACCGTGCGCAATCGGCAAATATTATCGCCAGCACGTTGATGACCATGCTCACTTCCGGTTCAAAGAAAAATTAATGAGATAAACCACCAAAACAGCCCGCCGGTATGTCGCGCGGGCTGTTTTTCTATCGCTGCATCGGGATCAGCAAAAAGGGATCAACGTTCTGCCCCGTGCGCTTGTCAAAAACATTTAAGTGTGTGTGGTAGCCGCAATCCCGCCCCCTGCATGAGTTGCCCTGCATATCAAAGGTGTTTCCCTGATTGCTCTCGATACCGAGCGGCTGACCAACGGTCAGGTGGTCGCCAATATTCACAGAGTACAGACCGTGCATTAGCGTAACCTGATAGATCTGGTTTTCAATCAGCAAGGTCGTACTACCCCCCTGATCAATATAAAACGCGGTGACATCTCCGTTGATGGGGGAAAAGATGACCGCTCCCTTTCCGCCGGAGATATCCACCGCCATCTGCCCATACAGAGCGCCGTGCACCCCCTGGGTTGTAAAGTATTTCGCATAAGGAACTGCAAAAACGGTCTGATCCTCAACCGGTTCAACAACCGCTTGCGCCGCTTCCACAATCTCGGGTGTCACAGATTCCTCCGGCAGGGTGGCGGGGGTCTCCTGGGTTGGCGCAGCAGCCGCAAGTACAGGCAAAGAAGGGGCAGCTTCAGCCGCAGTTGCCCCACCCTCAAAAAGCAGCCCTCCCATCAATAAAACCCAGGCGACGGCTACAAAAGTAAATAGACTGCCTTGTCGATTCATCTTTCAACCGTAATAGAAATTTAGTTCTATTATACGACATTTTAATCAGTTAAATGCAGTGAGTTTTTTGATTAATGAGATCAGGGTGGCGCAAGACGGGAATTCAAAGAAAAGATGCCATAGAAAAAAAGGAACCTGCGTCATTCCAGGTTTTGAATGCGCGCGGCGATACTTCTTTTCAATTGCGATATTTATGGATTTTATGGATTGGCAGGCTCAGATTTCAAATTCCTGCCCGTTACCCAAGTTTGGTTTTCGCAAAAATAAACTCGCGCACTATGCGGGCTTTTCGAATTGCCTCACGGGCTTCCTGGGCGTCAATGTTCTCCTGGATAAAACCAGGGTAATCAAATTCGACCCGATAATGTCCCAGCTCTTCAACAACAGACCGGATATTCTCAAAATCAATATCCTTAAATACAGCCATACATAAATTATAAATCTCCCCCAAATCGTGATTCCTCGGGATCTTTTGCTTATAAAGCATCAAATAGCCCTTCATCGCATATTCCGCTGCTACATTTGCCAGCGCAGCAACCAGGTTGGTCGGCGGGTTCGCGCTCTCAAACGGAGCACAGTCCAGCAAAGACAGGAGATAGTCGGCCCTTTGAAGCCATTCCTGCGCCCGCTGTTGCATATAATCAGTAATGGGGTACTTCTCTGGCACGGTCATATAACACCTTGCCCTCTTCCATGATTTCCAAAATAAGATTCCATTCCCCTTCGTTCTTTTGGCGAAGAGACTGGATTTCCCGTTCAGTCATGACCAAAACATCCATCCCAAACGAGCGATGACGGAATAGTTCCAGTACAATGCTGATGCGGTTCATGGGGCGAACAGGTGAAAGCACGTGAGAGTCATTCACAACCACCAGCATCTCTATTTTCTCACAAGCCTCCCGAGGGTTCTTTGCCAAGCCGCCAAACAAGATCACTGAGAGAGGGTCAAGATTCTGAACAAGCCTGCCCTTTATCGCATGAATCAATGAAGAAGTAATCAACAAACCCCTCCGCCAAAAACAATCGTTAACCCGCACCTCTCGGTGTACATTTTCCCGGCTAAGGTTTTTTGCAAAAGAAGCAACTCGTCTTTTATACAGTATATCATTAGTGTAAAAAATCGTTGTTGGAAAAATCAGTCGTACCTGCAGCGCGTTCTTTTTCTATATTTAATGCACCGCAGCGGCCTCGGCCGGTTTACGCTGACGTGCAACCTCCAGCGCATATTCAACAATCATGCCAGGAATATCCACGCCGGTAAGGGGGACAGTGGAGTGGAATTCCATCGTATGGTTAACCTCGTTGACCAGATAGCCGCGCTCCTCGTCCTCCAGAATATCCACAGCGATCACGCCCCCGCCCACCGCCCGGGCTGCCGCCTGACTTATCTGATCCAACTCCGGCGTAACCGGGCAAACTTCCGCCTTTCCTCCGCGCGCCGTATTGGTAATCCAGTGTTCCGAGCTGCGGTAAATCGCGCACACCGTGCGGTCGCCGATTACAAAGGTGCGGATATCCCGGCTGGGTTTTTTAACAAACTCTTGAATATAGAAAACAGAATGTTGAAAACTGCCAAGTGTATCCTTGTGTTCCAGCACGGCCTCAGCCGCGTCGCGGTCATTGATTTTTGAAAGCAGCCGTCCCCAGGAGCCCACGACAGGTTTAAGCACGACAGGGTAACCAATACGCTCAATTGTTTCCACCCCCGCCTGGGGGGTGAAGGTAATCCAAACATCCGGCTGAGGTATATGCGCGAGCTGCAAAGCCACAGAGCTGCTTAATTTGTCGCCGCAAGTTGCCGCCACCTTTGCCATATTGACCGTAGGGATTCCCCAGGCATTGAGAACCTGCGTGATATAGAGGCCGCTCTTGTAGGACAGGCTTCGTTCGATGACCACATCGTACTGGCTCCACGCGCCCGGATCGGCAATATTCAAAACCACCTGGCGGTCATCAACACGATCATAAGCGAGGTTTCGTTTTTCCAATGCTTCAAAAATCCACTTCTCCTCAACGCGAATGCGCGAGCATAAAACCGCGATTTTCATTGCATGTCTCCCTGTTTAGTAAGCATATTCCAATTGTTTCAAAATGAGCTTGGTCACCTCATCAGTCCTCAAATCAGGTAACATCCGTCCATCCCTGCCAGTGAGGTCCCACTCCAGCGCTTGATGCACAGCAATCTCGATTCTTTCCGCCACAGCGGGAAGTCCCCAATGATAACGTGCCAGCATCGCCACGCTCAAAATAGCCGCGATGGGATTCGCAATTCCCCTCCCGGCGATATCCGGTGCAGAGCCGTGCACCGGTTCTGCCAGCGCCAGATCTTCTCCCCAATTCAGTGAGGGCGCCAACCCCATCCCGCCGCACCAGTGTGCCGCCTCGTCCGAAAGGATGTCCCCAAACAGGTTGGTGGTTACAATGACATCCAGGTTTTGGGGGGCCGCCGCCAACTGATAGGCAGCCGTATCCACCAGCATCTCATCAATTTCCCAATCTTCGCACGGGTGCCGCGTTTCTTCCAGGGCGGCGCGCGCCGTATCGCGAAACAAACCGTCGGTAACCGGCAGGATGTTGGCTTTATGCACAATCGTGAGCCGCCGCCCGCCCTTGAGGCGCAGCACCTCAGCCGCCCGCAGCGCAATTTTCCGGGAAGCATGCGCGGTAATTACGCGCTCGGCTATCGCGGTTTTACCGTCCGACCGTTCGCGGCCTGCGTACATACCCTCCGTATTCTCCCGCACAATCACCAGGTTGACATTGTCTCGAGCGGAGACCACCGGCAAACTGCATACCGGGCGAATATTGGCATACAGGCCCAATTCCTGGCGCAGCGTTAAGATCGCGCTGCGATAGCCCGCCACCTTGCGCGCCGGAGAAGAGACCGCCCCAAACAACGCCGCGCCGCACTCACGCACAGCCGCCAGCGTCTCTTGTGGCACCGAGACGCCACATTCCTGGAAGGTTTGCCAGCCAGCGCTTGCCTGCACAATCTCCAGTTCCGGGACCATCGCGCGCAGTACTTCCACAGCCGCCGGGGTAACCTCACGTCCAATTCCATCCCCTTCAATTACACATAATCGCGGCATTTATTCCTCCTCCGGGAAGCGCCCGTGCATGCGCACATACGGCACTATCCCTCCTGCTTCCAAAATTTCGCGTGCAAATACGGGAAGTTCAGGCAACAAATAAGATTTTTCTCCCAACCGCACGCGCTGGTTGGGTATGTCCAGCGTCACCTCATCGCCATCCTGTAAAGCGGCAACAATTTCCGGTGACTCAAATAAAGGTATGCCCAGGTTGAGCGCATTCCGGTAGAAAATGCGTGCAAAACTCAGGGCGATAATCGCACCCACTTTCCGGCGGCGCAGCGCTTCCACCGCATATTCACGCGAGGAACCGCACCCGAAGTTCTCCAACGCGACGATGACATCCCCGGCTTGGGCATTTTTTGCGAACTCCGGCCGTGCTTCAATAAAGGCTGCTTCCCCCACATCCGCATCCGGCCGCATATACGGGGCATAGCGTCCCGGAACAATCTGGTCAGTATCCACATCAGCGCCAAATTTCCATACCGTACTCATTTTTATGCTCCACCAAGTCAAACTTCTTCATCCAATTACAAGGGGGGAATTAAGCCCTGCCTTGTTGAAACTTAACACCCGCGCGGGTCAGTAATCGCGCCGGTTAATGCAGTTGCAGCCGCCACAGCCGGCGATGCAAGATAAATCTGTGCATTAGGAGAACCCATTCGCCCTTTAAAGTTGCGATTGGCGGTGGAAAGGCAGACATCTTCCTCTCCCAACGTTCCCTGGTGCCGGCCCATGCACATTCCGCAGCCCGGCGTCGTCAGCGTCGCGCCAGCTTCCAGCAAAGCTGTCAGCGTTCCATCTGCTGCGGCCCGGGCAAGCTCCCGGCTGGAAGCTGGGGTAACAATCAGGCGCACATTCTTTGCAATCCGTTTTCCCGCCAACAGCCCCGCGGCTGCCTTCATATCCTCGTAGCGTCCGTTCGTGCAGGTGCCTATAAAAACAACATCTACGTGCGTCCCGGCCACATCTGAGAGATCAACAACGTGATCAACCGCATGCGGCTTCGAAACCTGCGGTTCAAGAGAGGAGATGTCCACCGTAAGCGTTCTGGCGTACTGGGCGCCGGGGTCTATTGACAACCACTCCGGCGTCGAGAAATGCTCAGCCGCCACGCCGAAGGGTGGGACGATCCCTGCCTTTCCCCCCATCTCCACCGCCATACTGGCCAGCGTCTGCCGGTTTTCCAGCGGCATCCAGTCCAGCCCGTGATACTCCACCGCCATATAATTCGCGCCGTCAATGGTAATTTCGCGGCACAGCTTGAGCGCCAGGTCTTTGGCGTCCACCCCCGGGGGAAAGCGGCCCTCCACAATTACACGATAGGTTTCAGGGACCCGCAGCCATGTGCGCCCGGTCGCCCAGATCAGCGCGATATCCGTAGAGCCCATTCCGGTTCCAAATGCCCCCACCGAACCATAACCGGTGGAGTGAGAATCCGAACCAATGACAATTTTCCCCGGTGCAGCTATTTTTTCTTCCACCAACACCTGATGACAAATGCCGCGTCCCACATCAAACAGACGGACATCCTGCTCCTGTGCGAAACGCCGCACCTGGTTCTGCAAATCTGCCGTTCCGACAGTGGAAGCCGGCGCAACGTGATCCAGGACAAACACCAGGCGTTCCGGATGGCGCACTTTCTCCATTCCCAGCTCCTGCCGGAGGATTTTTATGATCCCCGGTGTGAGCGAGTCATGGCTCATCACCACATCTGGTTCTACAACGACAAAATCTCCGGCTTTAACGGTTTTTCCGGCACGGTGCGATAAAATTTGCTCTGCAACCGTTTGTCCCATCACAACACCTCTTGCTCTTCCGGCTCAACAATTCGCTCATCCACCTCAGCCACAGCTTGTTCATCATTTTCCGGCGAGTAGATCGAAAGCAAGCGGTCTACTTCGTCCAGCGTCAGTTGCTGCTGGTCGGCCATCACTTTCACCTTTTCGGCAATTTCTTTAATTTGGCGGTCTTTAAGCTTCAAACCCAATTGATCCGCCCGATAGCGAATCGCGTTCCAACCGGTCAGACGGCTGCCAATGTGGATGTAGCGGTTCAAGCCGAAATCTTCCGGCCGTAAAATCTCGTACGTCTCGGGGTTGTTCAAAACTGCCTTGGCATGGATACCTGCTTTGTGCGTAAACGCTGAAAATCCGGTGATGTAGTTGTTAAATGGGATATCCACGTTGACAAGGTGCGCGACAGCCTGATCCAGGTGTAGCAACAAAGGCAAATGGTATTTAGAGACCAGGGCATGATCAACTGCGTAAATGCGTGCGACCAGCCCGCCCAGCGGGGTGATGCCGTTGCGTTCTCCAATCCCAAGGATGCTGGTATCAACATGCGTGGCGCCCGCTTCCAGTGCGGCAAAGGCATTGGCAATCGCACAGCCGGTGTCATTATGGCCATGAAACTCAATGTCCGCTTTCACCCGCGCCCGCAGTTCTTTTACCAGGTCATAGATCTGGCGCGGTGTGCCAATCCCTACAGTATCCGCGACGCCAACGCGGTGTACCCCCATTTGGTCAACGGCTTCATAAACCTGATAAAGGTCTTCCGTCTCGCTGCGCAGGCTGTCTTCGGTACTGAAGCGGACCTCCACATTCTGTGTCAGCAAGTATTGAATCACCTCCTGGGCGGTTTCGATAATTTGAACAATGCTCTTCCCATGGCTGAATTTCCGCAGATAGGAGGAGGTTCCAATGACAACATCCACACCATCAACCCCGGTATCCACTGCCACTTTTACGTCTTCCATCGCGCAGCGCGTATGTGTGAGTGTTTTCGCGCGCAGCCCCAACCCCGCAATTGCGCGGCAGTCTTTTTCGCTTTGCGGCGAAGCACGCGGGGTGGTCAATTCAATATATTCCACGCCGAAGGCATCGAGCAGGGTGGCAATGCGAACCTTCTGTTCTGTGGTAAAAAACGCATTGACAAACTGTTCCCCCTCTCGCAGCGTCGAATCGATGATAGAAAATTTTTCAAGACTCATTTCACACCTCAAGTTTTTTATAGTCCAGCAGTTGTATTTCCAAACAGTACCTGGCGTTCAAAAACAAAACGGGCTCACCTTTCCTTCTGGTAAGCCCGCCCGGTCCTTTTACGCCCGTATCGCTTAAGTGCAGCTTACCAGATTCTTATCCGGCTTCTTCTCCTTTCCAAGCTTTTTAATGAGGAGGTCAGATAGTACGAGCGATTTATTGGGCAACATCAAAACATCTCCTTTGGCAAGGGTTGTTGTTCACTCTGCATAACATATTCTAACGCCTGAGTGAGAATTTCGACAGATCTCAGATACTCACTCAACAGAATGTGCTCGTTGGGTGTATGATCCAACCCGGAATCGCCGGGGCCATACGCCACAATCGGGCAATTCCAAACTGGTCCAACCAGGTTCATATCCGCAGTGCCGGTCTTAAGGCTGAACGAAGGCTGTCCGCCGGCGGCACGGATGCCTGCAAGCAGCCCGCGCACAAGAGCGTTATTTTTCTCCCCTTTATAGGCCGGGATATAATCTTCCACAACTATCTCGCCATCCCCTGCCGCGCCCGCCAGCAGATTCTCCAGCTCGCTCCTTGTAATGCCGAGCGGCAGCCGCAGCCCCACCCGCATTTCAGCCGTTTCAATAAAATTATCGTTTCTCGATTGCATCTGCCGCAATGCCGGCGTCAATTGCTCAAAAACCCGGTCTTTACCCTCATTCCAACGCGTTGCGGCCTGCACGATCCCATTCCAAAAACCAACTGCCTGTTCACAGGCGTTTTCAGCCCTGGCAGCCGTGTGCGTCAACGGTTTTTGAACCATGTAGCGGCACCGGAAGGTGCCTTTGTAGCCCAGCGTAATATGATCCCATCCGCTCGGCTCGCCAATCACCACCATTTGCGGCGGGGCATAATTTTCGCACAAATATCTCGCCCCGCGCGAGTCCCCTTCCTCGCCAAGCGCGCCGATCACGGTAACGCGCCACTCAGGAGCAAGCTTTGCAGCCGCGCCCGCCGCCGCAAAGCAAGCCAGCGGTCCTTTTGCATCCACCGCGCCCCGGCCATACAAACGGTCACCTTCCCACCGGATGGGAATAACGCCCGGCACGGTATCAATGTGCCCGAGCAGCAGGATTTCCTGCGGTCCCTCGCCGCGCGTCCCGACTGCATTCCCAACACCATCGCGGGAAACCGTATATCCCATCGTTTGCATGGCTTCTAAAAGAAAATCCACCGCACCGGCCTCTTCTCCGGTGGGGCTGTAGGCAGCCAGCAATCCGGGCAGCAGTGCTGCAGGATCTTTCATGCCTCCGCTCCTGTACCGCCCTCACCAGACAAAACTTTCTCGACCGCCGCGACAACCCGGGCGAGTTCATCCTTGCTAATCACCAAAGGCGGCAAAAAACGCAGCACGGTCAAACCGGCAGGCAAAGCCATGACCCCTTCCTGCATCAACGCCTGCAAATAGGGGGTGACCTTTTGCTTCAACTCCATTCCAACCATCAAACCCAGTCCGCGCACTTCACGAATCAGCGGGGATTGGATTTGGGATAATTGCCCGCGAAACCAGGTACCAAGTTCTGCCGCATGCTCCGGCAGGTGGTTGGCTTCAATGTAATCCAGCACGGCAAGCGCAGATGCACAAGCCAGCGGGTTCCCCCCGAAGGTGGAACCATGCACTTGTGACGGCAGATCAGGAAGGTGCGCCGCAAGGAACGTCGCGCCCATCGGCACGCCCCCCGCAATAGATTTTGCAACGCACAGTATATCGGGCTGAAGGCCATTATGCTGAAAAGCAAACATTTTACCGGTACGGCCAAAACCCGTCTGCACCTCGTCAAGCACCAGAAGTGCTCCGTTCTCGAGGCAGAGCGCCTGCACCCCGGCCAAAAATTCCGCTTTTCCAGGGTTGACCCCTCCCTCCCCCTGAACCACTTCCAGAAGCACCGCGGCGGTCTCGTTGCTGATAGCAGCCCGTAAGGCTTCGAGATCGTTATAAGCAACGTGTTTAAAGCCAGGCACCAGCGGTTCGAAGGGCCCCCGGTATTTCTTTTCCCAGGTCGCTGAAAGCGCCCCCATCGTCCGCCCGTGGAAACCCCGCATAAACGCGATGATTTCAGTGCGGCCAGTCAGCAAGCGAGCAAATTTAATCCCTGCCTCCATGGCTTCCGTACCGGAATTACTTAAAAAGACCCGTGGAAAGCCCGTCAGCGCGCACAACCGTTCCATCACCGCGGCGCGTTTATCATTAAAAAATAATTCAGGACAGCCGATTAAAATACCAGCCTGTTCGGTAATCGCACGGGCAACTGCCGGGTTGGCATGCCCTACATTTGAAGAGCCCTGCCCGCCGATACAATCAATATATTCCCGGCCATCTGCATCATAAAGGCGGGCGCCCTGGCCGCGCACAATTGCAACCGGCCGCTTGCTGTAAACCCCTACACTATGCGCCAGCTCGCGCTGCTGAATTTGTTCAGAAACCGTCATGCTTTCTGCCTCCCCCACGGCAGCAGAAGAAACCTGATTTTCTGCGCTCATCGTTGCACCTCTGCCCCTATGAAATGACGGTCCCTTTGCCAGCAATCGCATCAAAAAGCGGATGCGCTGTCCGACCATCAGCAAAGATCACTTTGGTTACACCCTGGTCGAGTGCTTCGCTCGCGCCCAGAACTTTTTTCTTCATCCGCCCTTCCGCGAAGGACAATGCCTGTTCCAATCCTCCGCGCGGAATATGCGGAATGAGCGTACCTTCATCCGGAAAGTCGCGCATCAAACCGGGCACGTTCGTCAACAAGATCAACTGCTCTGCTCCAATCGCGCCAGCAACCATGGCCGCCGCCCGATCAGCATCAACATTGACCGCGTCTCCCTCCGGTGAGACCGCCAGAGGGGCAACAACCGGCGTTAAACCAGCCTCGATCAACATCTTTAATAACACCCCATTAACCGATACGATTTTACCGGTGTAATCATCGCGTAACATGCGCTGCTTTCCGTTCTCGACAATACGGATCGCCTCTTTGCGATGCGCTTCCATCACCCGTCCATCCACACCGCACAGACCGAAAGCGTTGACGCCCTTCTTTTGCAGGCATTCCACCAGCAAGGTGTTGATGCGCCCGTTGGCGACCATCGCAAAAATCTCCAGCGTCTGGCGGTCAGTGTACCGGCTGGAAAATCCGGAAACACTGGTAACAAAACGCGCTGGATGGCCGAGTTTTTCAGAAATTTCATTTGTCTCTGCAGAACCGCCGTGAACCACAACCACTTTCTGCCCTTGCTGGGTCAAGCTGGCAATATCCTGACTGATCAGATCCAAAGAAACGCCTTGCGCTCCGCCAATTTTTACAACGATCATTCTTCCTTCGCTCCTTAAATCGGGTGCAGCCCGCTAAATTCAAGCCCGGCAGTTTCGGCAAAACCGCACATCAGATTCATCGCCTGCACAGCGGAGCCTGATGCACCTTTCATCAGGTTGTCAATCGCCGCCGTCGCGACAACGTGGCCGCTCGCTTCGTCCAGTTCAAAGCCTACATCCGCATAATTGCTGCCAGCCAGTACTTTTGGCTCCGGAACGCGGTAAATCCCGCGCCGGTCTTTCACCAGGCGAATAAAAGGTTCATCTTCCACCCAGGCACGGTACGCGCGCCACAGGTCTTTCTCGGTTACGCCCGGTTTCACAAAAGCATGTCCTGCTGCGAGCGCCCCCCGCACCAGATCAACCGAAGTCATCGTCAGGTGCACGTCCTGCAAACCCAGTTCCTGCACCACTTCTGCCGTATGGCGATGGCCAAACGCCGAAAATGTGCGGATCACGCCGCTGCGTTCCGGGTGGTGCGATCCGGCATTCGGGCTGGCGCCGCCTTCCGAAGAGCCCACTTTAATGTCCACAATCACCGGGCGGGTCATATCAATAAAATCATTTTTAACCAGGGTGTAAAGCGCCAGAATGCTCGCGGTCGCATTACAGCCCACCCCGCTGACATAACGGGTCTGCCGTGTTTGCTCGCGGTGCAGTTCGGGCAAACCGTATACAAAACGTTGCAGCCATTCCGGCGCAGCATGTTCGTGTCCGTAATAAGATTTGTACAGTCCGGCATCCCGCAGCCGAAAATCCGCCGCCAGATCAACAATGCGCGGCGCCAATGAACCATAGTGTTCGATATTTTTCTGACTATCGCCGTGCGGCAGCGCCAGGAAAAGCACATCACAGGGTTCAAGCGTCTGGCGGGACGTGAATTTCAATGTGGTGCGTTTGCGCAAGTTGGGATGCTGTTGGTAGACGAACTCCCCCAGATGGCTTTCCGAGGTAGCCTGAGAAACCTCCACCTCCGGGTGATCGAGCAGCAAGCGCAACAGCTCGCCGCCCGCATATCCGGAAGCGCCAACAATAGAAACCCTCATCTTGCCCTCAATGAGAAAGGATCGCGCTCGGCATACACAGGAGCAAGATGAGACAAATCTGCCAACGGCAGCCCCCGGGTGGCAACGGGGATGCCCAAATCGGTCTGAGCACCTGCAACCTTCAACGTGTAGTCAACGATAACACCGGCAATATCCACGCCCGTTGTCGGCGCAAGCGTATGAAACTCCATTGTGTGGTTGACTTCGTTAATGAGATAGCCGCGCTGCGAATCTTCGAGCACATCCACAGCCAGCACACCTCCGCCCACCGCTTTGGCAGTTGCCACACACAATTCATTCAATTCCGGGGTAATCGGACAAACTTCTCCCTGCCCGCCGCGTGCCGTGTTGGTAATCCAGTGTGAAGAACTGCGGTAAATTGCACAGATGGTCTCATCCCCAACAACAACGGCGCGGATGTCGCGGCCAGGTTTCTGGATGAATTCCTGAATGTAAAACACCGAGTGCTGGTAGGAGCCGAGCGTATCCTTATGTTCAAGGATCGCCTCGGCAGCGTCGCGGTCATTGATCTTGGAAAGCAGCCGCCCCCAGGAACCCACCACTGGCTTGAGCACCACCGGGTAGCCCAGCTCTTCAATCGCTTCCAACGCCGACTCGGGTGTAAAAGCAATCCGCAAGCGCGGCTGGGGAATGCCGGCGCGGGAGAGCGCAGCCGAGGTGGCCAGCTTGTCTCCGCACACCTGCGCAACCGCAGACATATTGACGGTCGGTATTCCCCACGAATTCAGCACTGAA